>DCYK01000047.1 GCA_002331045.1 Candidatus Saccharibacteria bacterium UBA2112 | reverse complement strand
TGCCAAAACCCGGCTGGTAGTACATGCGTTGGGGTGTCTTTTGCTCTTTTTTTTGTTTTTCGTCTGCGCTTTGCCATATCTGTTTATTATATACTGTTTCGCTTTCTATTATTATAGCAAAAATTACTACAATTTGCAAGTCACTTTCATGCACTATAGGTATCAAGTAGTGCAATATAATTGTAATATAGTCATTATTATGTTAATATAACCATTATGAACAGTGTGGAGTACAGGGAAACTCGCAAAAAGGAGATAACCTCATCTTGCACGCACCACTTTGCAATCAAGGTAAAAGTGCGTGAAGTTCTTTTTGATGATATTACTCTGTCGCCGCACGCTACGATGAGTGTCTTTAGCTGCCATAACAGAAAGGTATTTGCGCTTATAGAATCCACTTCAACCCTTCGACTCGGTGATATTGAAAGATTAACAAAAAATGCTGGGTTCTCTCCTCGGCGCTATGCTGCACCCCATGGACATAAGAGTTATTTTCTGCAACGGGCCTACAACATCTTCAGAAGTGTCTATCCTGGACGGACCCAATGGACCCATGACGAGGAGTCTTACTACTCACTACTTGTACCCTACTCACCTGCGCTCGTTGAGATTGACGGTCTGTATACTACTATTCGTCGGTTTAATACGTTTAGCAATTCTTGGCAGGTTATCTACGAGGTACCTCAGCGACTACGAAGGATGAAGGTATGACCATGAGACCATACAGCAAGCAAGAGTCTGACGAGATTATTCATATAGCTCAAGAAAATGTCGAACAGTTCCGTCACGATGCATACCTTGCCGATCGCTCGTACTCACGCGCTGAACGCCGCCTCTTACAGGGAATAGAAACAAAGTATCAGGCTGCCTTCTATACGCGCTGTAAAGAACTGTATCAACCGACTACCAAGAGTTTACAACAGAAACGACCATTTGAAGCAATGCGCGCACAGATGCAAAAAAGCTTGCTCATCGGAAAGAATCAGGCCGATAATCTTACGACCGATCTCTACCAAATGCGTCAGGAGACACTGCGTCGAGAGACAGTCGCGCTCCTTCCCCGCCGGGCACAAAAACATGCCCGACGAATTCTTACCCTCCCTCCTGACCAGCTCGAACAGTTACTTGAACATTACCAGCAAGCGACGCTCTATCGGGAAGTGGCAACATCGCTGCGCGTCGTGACATATGACCCGCACCGCTCCTTCATTAGTCGACTCGTGAGACGCTACCGTATTTATCGTCATCGCATAAGGACCTTGCGAAAAGAAAAACAACGGATAAAAGTGATCGATCGCTTGCTTACAAAACTTGATCTTGAAACAGACAACTTTTTACAGCGAATCCTGAGTAGTGAGGTGGAGCTCATGGAAGTACTTGCTCTTCGTCACGAATTCGAAAAGAAGACAAAGGGACAGCCATCCACTCCTCGTCGCACGTTAGATCGATTCGAGGCGATGACAAAAAAGTTTATAAACAAACAGCTCGAGAGTTATCAGGCTCAGTGTCCAGACGCGACACTCAACGACATAGGTCAAAGGAAAAACACCCTCACGCAACTCCTCCAAGACATATTCGCTCTCCGCAATACCGACCGCAATTGGCTCGTACGCAGAATCTCAGAGTACACCAAACTATATGATGAAAAGCAGTCGATTGTGACAGCACAGTGTGCCAGACAAGCATATATAGATAGCTAGTACGCTTGAGTCTCACTCCGTGAACGTAGCGCCGGATCAACCGTCTCGGTATCTGGGTACTGCTTTGGTGGCAGCTTCTTCGGCTTTGGCTGAAAATGCGGCTTGGCCGGCTTTGCAACATCACGAACAAGTGGTCGTTTATTGTTACTGTTACTGCGGTTCTGATTATTATTACCACCGCCACCAATCTCATTGATCACAGGAATAACAATTGGCGTTCGACGCGTCTGATCATACAAGATATGCGTAATCTCGTCCTTGAGTTCTTTTTTGATTTGATCAAGGTCGGTTTTATTGCCGGCAAAGCTGCGAGCAACTTTTTGTTTCAGATATTGGCGAATCATCCCCATCAGTTCTTCGCTGTCGCGCAGATAGATAAAGCCACGGCTGATGATGTCAGGACTCGTAAGCAGTCGCCCGCTGCCACGTTGCACTGTTAGCACAACAACAAACATCCCTTCATTGGCCATGTGAATGCGATCTTTTAGCACCACTTCACTAACAATTGCGCCGCTATCATCATACATAATACCGCCAACTGGGATGCGCCCGTTCTTCTTGGCACCATTCGGCGTAATCTCGATGACATCACCGCTATCGCAGACAAAGATATTGTCACGTGGGATAGCACACTCTTTTTCGGCGAGTTCAGCATTATGTACGAGCATATGAAATTCACCATGAATCGGCATGTAATACGTTGGATTAAGAGCATTAATCAATCGTACGTGATCATCATAGTATCCGTGTCCTGACAGGTGAATACGCCCTATCCCATGCAGGTGCGTCTTGCGATCACGAATAACCTCACTACCTTCACGCATCAAACCATCAATCGTTCGAACGATGTACTTCTCGTTACCAGGAATCGCGCTTGAACTAAAGACTATAATATCCGAGTTCTTCACCTTCAGATGCTTATGAGCTCCACTCGCCATACGATTAAGCACGGCGTTAAACTCACCCTGAGAACCAGTACATAGCACGACAACCTTACTATCGGGGAGCTTCACGATGTCTTCCATTTTTATAATGGTGTCTTTCGGAATTTTAATTGTACCAGTGCGAAGCGCTACCTCAGTATTCTGAATCATACTATACCCAGCGATCGCAACTTTCCGGCCGTGCTTGTGCGCCTCCTCCATAATGATCTGTAGACGATGCAGCTGAGAAGAGAATGTTGAGATAATCATGCGGCTATTTGGATGTTTATCCATAATCTGCCCCATGCTTTCTTTGATATCAAACTCACCGTGTTGATGCGTTCCTTCATCTTCACAGTTCGTACTTTCGTTCATGAGAAGAAGAATGCCTTCTTTCGTAGCAATCTCGGTCAAGCGCTCTAGGTCAAACTTCACACCGTCAACCGGGTTCTCCTCGAAGCGCCAGTCACCAGTATCTACCAAGACACCGAGCGGCGTCCGGATAACAACAGCTGAAGCATCTGGAATCGAGTGACAGACGCGCACAAGCTCAATATTAAAGCTATCGCCTAGCTGTACACGTTCATGTTTTTCGGGGTTAATCTCGTGATATTCCGGCTCATAGCCATCAGTTGACTCTTCCATCGTTCGCTGGACCATGGCCATCGTAAATCGACTGGCATACACAGGCACCTGCAGTTTAGACAAGATATGCCGTGCTGCACCAATATGATCCAGGTGGCCATGCGTAAAGACAATGCCACGAAGCTTATGTTTATTTTGTTCAAGATATGAAATGTCCGGTGTAATGTAATTAATGCCGGGATAATCACCGCCAGGGAACAGGAAGCCGCAATCAATCACGATGATATCATCTTCGTATTCAATTGCCATCATGTTCTTGCCGATACCCATTTCACCTAATCCACCAATTGGCATCACCTTGACGACAGGGCCCTTCGTTGGCGGTCGTTTTTTGGCGATTGCCATACTAAATTGCTGGCCACTGTAGCCGTTATAGACAGATTTGTTCACCGGAACATTGATCATATGCTGCGAAGCGCGCAGATTAACATTCTCTGAGGTACGGCGTTGGGCACGAAATACTTCGCCCTTACGCGTATTGGTACTATTGAGCACCGAATTATTTGATTTTTGCCGTTGCTGGCTAGTAGGACGCTTGCTTTGATCGTCCGGCGCAGCATTGGCGAGTCGTCGTTGACCCATAAATTGTTATTTCTCCTTAGTTTCTTGTTTTGAAATTATTATTTACTATTGACGTTATACAAGGTGTGGGATGGTCACAGTCTGTCGTTCCCTAATGCAGTAATAAAATAATAGCATACATTTTGCAAAAACGCAAGCGGAAGACTAGCGAACGATATTATTTCTTTGATTTTTGCTCTTTTGCGTAATGAACCACTCGCTGTGGGAAGGGAATCTCGACACCGTTCTTATCAAACGCTCTCTTGAGTCGCGTACGATACTCACCAGCAACATTCCATTGTTCTATTGGAATAGTCTTGCCTACTGCCATCAGATTGACACTGGAATCCCCAAAGCTATCAAGCCGCAAGAAAGTGATTGGTTCGATAATACGATCCTTCCAGTCTGCATCCTCGGCCATGTCGCGACCAACCTGATCAATCAGCTTCTTGGCCTGCTCTACGTCAGAATCATAACTAATTCCTACTTCGATAATCACACCGGAATACTCAAGGGTCATATTACGTACTGTTGTGATCTCGCCATTCGGGACAAAGTAGACGCTACCATCCAAATCACGAAGCTTTGTCATGCGAATCGTCACATTTTCCACCAGGCCACTGTGACCGCCAATTGTAACGACATCACCCACTCGATATTGGTTCTCGAGAATAATAAACATACCACTCAAAAAATCCTTTATCATACTCTGTGCACCAAAGCCAACAACGATACCAATTAGTCCAGCACCAGTTGCCAGGGCCGCCAGGTTCACGCCGAACTCCTGCAAGATAAAGATAATACCAACGATCCACAATACGACCGTTAACGCTGTACGAAATAGTCCAATTAACGTGTCTTCGCGCTGCTTCTCTTCGCGAGCAGATTTATAGTGATGACCTCTAACAGCCTTTTCAACCAGGCGCCCGATAAAGTGATTGACAACCATCTGAATAATAGCCAGCACCGCAATGGCGAGGATAATCCGCGTCAGCCGATTGTCAAAAAGTGCGCTTCCGAATAAAAAATCCAACATCTCTTTCTACAGTACCATAGCCGCTACTCAGCCCTCAAGCTTTGCGATAATCTTGGGAACATTCAGAAAATCATCAATCAGTGTTTGTCGCAGTGATCCATTGTACAGCGCTGCCGCCGGATGATAGAGAGGTACAATAATAACCTTTTTGTCACCAAACTGGATCCGCTTGGCCTGTCCATGAATCTGACTAATCTTCATATCTGGCAAAAAATATTCCATACTATGCCGACCAAGTGTGATAATAACTTTTGGTTGAATAATTTGCAGTTGCTTGATGAGGTAGGGCCAAAACGCCTTTTTCTCTTCGGGTAGAGGATCACGATTATTCGGAGGGCGATATTTGACAATGTTTGTAATGTAGACATCAGAGCGAACAAGTCCTGCTTGTGCGAGCATTTCGTTCAGGAATTTTCCTGCCGCTCCAACAAATGGCAGTCCCTGCTCATCCTCGCTTTTGCCCGGTGCTTCACCAATAAATACAATCTCCGCATCAGTATTCCCATCGCCCATTACCAGGTTAGTAGCTTGTCCAGCAAGCTCCGGGCACACCCCTCCTTTGATAATTGCTTGTTGCACCCTATCCAGTTCAGCCTGCTTATCCATGCCCCTAGTATAGCAGCGCAACCTATGCACCAAAAGAGGTAGAGATATTGCATTATATAAATAAAAATGCTATAGTTATATAGTAACCATAAGCCTCATTGGCATAACACAAACATAACAGAATGAAGTATCCCCTCCCTCACTACTGGTATTTCCTTATTCGGCACGGACGGACTTCACTTTTGATTGCGATAATAGCAATTATTGTTATCATTCTAGCATCATGGCAATTGGCGTATGGACTCTTTAGTAACACCAGTAATAAACCAGCTCCACAAACAACAGACACCGAATTACAGGAGAGCGATGCAACACTAAACCAGTCACTCGTCAGTGGAGGTGAGACAGCAGACACAAAAGAAAAAAAGAAACAAAAGAAATCGAATCAGCCAACAGAAGAGGCAAAATATAAAGAACAGACAACGGCACAAAACAACTCGAATCAAAACAAGTCAGGCACTAGCGGAAATGGTAATAACAATAGCAGTGGTGGTGGCACAGCAACCGTCAGTCTTAATGTACCAAGTTCTGGT
>DCYK01000033.1 GCA_002331045.1 Candidatus Saccharibacteria bacterium UBA2112 | reverse complement strand
ACTGTCTCTTTTTCGACAGGCTTTAATTTACCGTGAAGCAGACCAATTCGTCGATGATTGAAGGGCCCGGATTGTAATTTCTTATACTCCTCTTGGACACTTTTTTGTTCAAGTGTTGGATTATCGTCAATGAGCGTACAGATAACATACGCCTGCCGACCCTTTGCTAGTTGTTCTTCGATGAGCTCATATAACTTGCCACGACTGATCGGTGACCATATTTTTGTCTGAATTGGTTTGCGGCCGGCTGGCCGTTGATCAAGAATACTTATATCGAGCTCGCCGTATACTGTCAGTGCAAGACTGCGAGGTATTGGCGTTGCTGTCATCGTCAATAAGTGAGGCATACGCTCAGATTTTTTCAACAACTCCTGTCGCTGCGCCACCCCAAACCGATGTTGTTCATCGATAACAACAAAGCCGAGTCGATGGAACCTTACCGCTTCCTGAATCAATGCGTGCGTTCCCACGACAACAGCAACATTACCCGTCGCAATCTGTTCGTATAGCTGTTCACGTTTCTTACCTTTAACACTGCCAGTTAGTAAACCAACAGATACTCCAAGGGGTTGCAACAAATTCGATAGTGTCTCGGCATGCTGTGAGGCTAGGATCTCGGTTGGCGCCATAAGCGCAGATTGAAAGCCTTTACTAGCCGCTTGGCGAGCAGCAAGGCCTGCAACGACCGTCTTACCGCTCCCTACATCACCTTGCAATAGCCGGTTCATTGGCATCTCACGCTCAAAATCCTGCAGTATCTCCCACGCTGCACGCCGCTGAGCATCTGTCAACTGAAACGGCAGCTGCGCGACAAATTTACGTACAGCATCTTTGTCGAAATGGATAGTCCAGCCAATTAGGCTTGCGTTTTCCCGTTTGTTCAGCTGCGCCGCCAGTAACAGGCTAAACAGCTCTTCATACGCAATTCGTTCCTGACCCCGCTCAACATCTCTTGCTACTTTTGGGAAATGCAGTGCAAGAAGCGCATCGGCATACGATAACAACTTTTCGTTTGCCACGATATCTTGCGGCAATGTCTCATCTAGCATTGTAATATAAGGTTTTAGCTCGATCAGCACCTTGCGCACGACTTGACTCTTGAGCCCTTTTATAGCTCGATATACTGGAACAATTCTATCGGTTGACACGGGCGTTGCACTTACTTGCTCCGTACTAGGGTTCGTGAGCTGATAGCGATTGAAACTGAACTCAAACTCCCCCGAAAAGTAGAATTCTTCGTCGCCCCCTAGCTGTCCCGCTCGATAAGGCTGGTTAAACCATACTGCTTGTAATTTACCCGACCCATCAGTGAGAACTGCCGTGGTTATTTGAAGCCCCCGCCGTACCCGCTTTGTCTCTATCTTCTCGCACCTCGCCCTGATCGTCTGTTTGCCTGGTCGAATATCTCGTATGGCGACAACCTGCGAATAATCCTCATATTTACGCGGCAGAAATAGTACGAGGTCTTCAACTGTCTCAATCCCCGCCGCTGCAAACTGTAATGCCGTTTTTGGACCAACCCCTTTGATCGCTTCAAGTCGTAACCTTGGGTTCATGATTCTATCTTAGCAGTCCATTAGGTTAGGACTCAAAGAGAATGCCCTCAAGCTCACGTGACATGACCTCTATATGCTCATTCATTTCTTCATACTGCTCTTCGATGTCACTTAAATCATCACTGCGAGCTTCGACGAACCACTGAACATAAAACTTGATCTTTGGTTCCGTGCCACTTGGCCGTACGGTAATACGACATCGTGGATCACCAAATTCTAATACGACAACGTTGCCCTTGATGCAATCGATTTTCTCTGATTCACCACTTGCTATTTCCCGTCGCGTTACATCCGCATAATCCAAAAGAGCAGTCACTGCATGCTCCCCAACGTGCGTTGGTGGGTGTTCGCGAAGTTCTCTCATGATGTACTGCATACGCTCGAAGCCATCAGCACCGGGACTCTGGATATTATCAAGCCGTTCGACGTATAGACCATGCTCTCGGTAGAGTTCAAGCAAACGATCATAGAGCGTTTTATTATCTGCACGTAATTCTGCTGCATACTCAGCCAAAGGCAATGCTCCCGCCGCCCCATCTTTATCACGTGCGTAGTCACCCTTTAGCAAGCCATAGCTTTCTTCGCCACCTATAACAAATTCCTCATCTGTATTCTCTTTGTTATGAATCAGCTCTCCGATATATTTAAATCCAACAAGAAAGTTACCATAACAGCGTACACCGTAATGATCCGCCAGGGCCTCGAGCATGTCAGTCGTAACAATCGTCTTTGCAATATACTGTCGACCATCTAGTTGATGCTTTTGTTGTTTTTTTGCCAAAACATAATCCGCAGCTAGGACGGCCGACTGATTACCATTCAAATAGATTGGACGCTTTGCTGCATGCACCATAACCCCAATCCGATCAGCATCTGGATCGTTTGTAATTGCGATATCGGCATCTTCGGCTAACATTTGCGCGACAGCGCGATCATTCGCTGCACGCTCTTCAGGATTTGCCTTATTATTCTCTATCGTCGGGAAATGCCCATCAGGTATCATCTGGTCTTGCACTAACGAAATATCTTTAAAACCCGCGGCTTGCAATACAGGAAGCGTATTGGTCTGACCAGCACCATGCAGTGGGGAATAGACAATCGACAGCTCGCGTTGGTCACCCTCCGCTTGCGCCACTGCAGCAGCAATATATGCCTCATCCACCTCCTTGCCAATGATGTGTATATCACCAGATTGTACGGCGCTATCATAATCGGCATCTTTCACCTCTGTGATTAACGCCGCTTTTGCCAGCACACCCTTATCGTGTGGCGCAACTAACTGCCCCCCGTCAGACCAGTATGCCTTAAAGCCATTATCAGCAGGTGGATTATGACTCGCGCTAATAACGATACCAATTGCTGCCCCCAAGTGCCGCACCGCAAAGCTTAATTCTGGAGTCGCACGAAACGAATCAAATATATATGTCTTGAAGCCGGCAGCCACGCACACTTGTGCTGTATATTTACTCAACTCCGGCGAGCTTAGTCGTGTATCACAAGCGATCACAACACCTTTTGTAGGGGCATCGGCATCATGTTCGGCTGCATACTCACACAACGCTTGCGCAGATTCGCCAATCGTCACACGATTAATCCGATTCGAACCAATGCCGGTCATGCCGCGCCGTCCACCTGTGCCAAATTCGATTATCTTAAAGAAAGCATCTTCCAGCTCTTTCCATTTCTCATCAGAAATCATTGTTTCGAGTTCGCTGCGGTACTGCTCGTACTTTGGCTGCGTGAGCCACTCATTAATATTTTTGACCGCGTCAGCAGACAAATGTTTCGCGGCAGCTTCAGATAGTGTCATTACCCCTCCTTATCAGATCGTCGAATGTTGATTATACCACGTTTACCATCATTTGACGAGGAGAAAACTGTTCTTCCCTTTTTTTATGAGGCTTGGCGTCGACAAGGTCATATCGTCTAATACTTTCTCGCCATTAACAGAGATCGCACCGCCCAGAATCAGTCGCCTCGCCTCACCCTTACTCGCAACAATACTACTATCAGTCAGGGTATCTACCAATGTACTGCCGAGATGCGCAGCGGGGATTTCTGTTGCCAGTAGCTCAAGATCGTCTGCTGACAAGTTTGCGAAGGCTTGGCCGCCAAACAGTACGCCCGTCACGCGCCTTGCACTTTCGGCTGCCTGCTCGCCATGAACCAGTTTCGTCACTTCGTACGCAAGTGTTTTCTGTGCATCACGTGCCGCTGGATCAGCCTTTTGTTTATCGATCAATCTCTCAATATCTTCATGATTAAGAAGCGTGTAGATCTTTACATAATCTATCACTCCTTCATCATCAACATTCAACCAGAATTGGTAAAATTGATACACACTTGTCTTCTTCGGATCGAGCCATATGGCGCCTTCTTCACTTTTCCCGAATTTTTTTCCCGTCACTTTGTTGATAATGAGCGGAGCAGTCCATACGTGCGCCTCGGCATTTTCGATTCGACGAATTAACTGAATACCCGTCACACTATTACCCCATTGATCAGCGCCAGCAATCTGTAACGTAATATTTTTCTCTCTAAATAGATGCAAGAAGTCATATCCCTGGATTAAAGAATAGCTGAATTCTGCATAACTGATGCCCTTGCCGCCTTCCCCTAGCCTCGTCTGTATAAACTCTCGACCAAGCATTGAACTCACAGGAACATGCTTACCAACATCACGCAGAAAGGTAAGGTAGTTCATATCTTGAAACCAGTCATAATTGTCGACAATTGCAAATGACTGATCATTAAATAGTCGTTTGTATTGCTCGGCAATCCCGGCTTTATTGTGTTCGATTTCTTCGATCGTTTTTAATTCTCGCTCCTCATCTTTTCCGTCGGGATCACCCACCATACCAGTCGCACCACCAACAAGCAGCGTTGCCTTGTGTCCATGTGCGATAAAATGCCGGATCATCATTGCCATAGCTAACTGCCCTATATGCATACTATCTGCACTAGGATCAACACCCCAATAAAACGCAACTGGCTCGTCATCCAGTATCGTGACGTCGTCATACGTCGTTTGATTTACGAATCCACGCCAGCTTAATTCTTGCGATAAAGACATGCTCATATTGTACCAGATTTGCTATTGTCACCAGCGTTTTGGTGCTATAATGAGTGATAATAGTGCTTATGAGGGTAAACAAACGTGTCGCAGAAGAAACGGCGTACTGGCAAAGTCAGTGTATATAGCAATTTAGTACGGGCCCGAAAGGTCAAAAAGGACGCCACGAAGCGAAAACGTGCCGAATACTTAGCAACGCTTCCAAAACATCCCCTGAAACGAACCGTAGCGCGTCTTCATCCTAAACGCGTTGCTGGATTCTGGTTTAGTAAGAAAGGCTTATTTCTTCTTCTTAAGATAGTTGGGGTTATCCTCCTTCTACTTGCACTCATGGCTGGTGCGTTATTTGCCTATTTCCGAAAAGATCTTGATGCAATCCGTCCCGAAGAACTATCAAAACGCGTCCACACGACAGTGACACGCTACTACGACCAGCGCGGCCCTGAAGGTGGCGCCGATGCGCTGCTGTGGGAAGATAAAGGTGATGGAGATTACAAGCTTGTTGTCGAAGGTGATCAAATCAGTGATTACATGAAACAAGCAACGATCGCAATTGAGGATCGAGACTTCTACAATCATGCAGGTATCAGTATTACCGGTATTACTCGGGCCGTCATTAATAACTATAGTGGCGGCGACACACAAGGAGGCTCAACGCTTACCCAGCAGCTTGTCAAGCAAGTCTTTTTTGCCGATGAAGCTCAGCAGCGAGGATTGGCAGGTATTCCACGTAAGATTAAAGAGATAATCTTATCTATCGAAGTTGAGCGCATGTATGACAAAGAGCAGATCCTTAATCTCTACCTGAATGAGTCACCGTATGGTGGTCGACGCAATGGTGTGCAGTCAGCAGCAAAAACATACTTCGGTATCGATGCAAAGGATTTGAATCTTCAACAATCTGCATTACTCGCAGCCATACCGAATCAACCAGGATTGTATGACCCGTATAATCCAGCAGGACATGAACTACTCATCGCTCGCCAACACAAAGTCTTAGACGTTATGGCCGAGCTAGGCAATATTAAAAAAGAGGAGGCCGCAAAAGCCAAGAAAGTTGCGATTCTTGATACGATCCTACCGCAAACTTCACAATATGATGGTATTAAGGCACCTCATTTTGTCCAGATGGTACGGTCACAGCTCGAGGCTGAACTTGGCAAAGCAACGGTTGGTCGTGGTGGATTAACAGTAACGACCACGCTAGATCTTCGCATTCAAAAACAGCTCCAGGCATCCTTTAAGGAAATGTTCAATGACGTAAACCCCCGCTATGGTATGAAAGTACCTGACTATGCCGGATTCAATAATGGAGCAGCCATGGTCCAAGATACAAAGACTGGCCAGATCGTGGCAATGATGGGGAG
>DCYK01000022.1 GCA_002331045.1 Candidatus Saccharibacteria bacterium UBA2112 | reverse complement strand
TATCGCGCAAGCGATTGGATCGCTCGCAACGACGATTGGCGGGTTGGACGCGCTAGTATTTTCTGGTGGTATTGGTGAACGATCCGCAGTCATTCGTCGGCGCATTACGAATAAATTAATGTATCTCGGCGTTCGAATAGACGATGCACGCAATAAACGTCATGATCAGATCATTTCTGCCGAGGGTAGCGCGGCAAAAGTATACATGCTGGCAACCGATGAAATGCATATTGTTGCAAGGGACGCATGGCAACTCATAAGAGAAGGAGGAAAAGAAATGGATACGAATGATGTACCGCTGAGTAACGATATGGTTCGACGTATCGACGCGTACTGGCGCGCAGCCAACTATTTGTCGGTGGGGCAGATTTACCTCAATGATAATCCGCTCCTCAAGGAGCCCTTGCAACGCAAACATGTTAAAAACCTCTTGCTTGGACATTGGGGGACAACACCAGGACAGAATTTTATCTATGCGCATCTTAACCGTGTTATTCGGAGAAATGATTTGAATATGCTGTACATATCTGGTCCAGGTCATGGCGGTCCGGCGCTTGTCAGTAATACATACCTCGAAGGCACCTTTACTGAATATTACCCAGACGTCACGCAAGACGAGTCAGGTATGAGAAAACTATTCAAGATGTTTTCATTTCCTGGTGGCTTATCGAGCCATGTCTCGCCACAGATCCCCGGTTCAATACACGAAGGTGGAGAGTTAGGCTATTCACTGAGTCATGCGTTTGGTGCGGTGCTGGATAACCCCGACCTTATTGTTGCGTGTGTCGTCGGTGATGGTGAAGCAGAAACGGGACCATTAGCAACTGCCTGGCATTCAAATAAATTTATCAACCCAAAGACTGATGGTGCAGTACTGCCAATTTTGCATCTCAATGGTTATAAAATCAGTAACCCAACGGTTCTTGCCAGGATTGAACACGAGGAACTCGAGCAGCTCTTTCGCGGTTACGGCTGGACACCCTACTTTGTAGAAGGTGATGATCCTGAACATATGCATCAGTTGATGGCAGCAAAGCTGGATGAGGCGGTGGCCGAAATACAGCGGGTACAGTCAAATGCACGGAACAATAATGATGTATCGCGCCCGCGTTGGCCAATGATTATCCTCAATTCGCCAAAGGGTTGGACAGGCCCGGATGTGATTGAGGGGAAGCAAATCGAAAATAATTTCCGCTCGCATCAGGTACCGCTTGCGATCGATGATGCTCATCCAGAAAATGTTGCGGCACTCGAGGCATGGCTGCGTAGTTATCGACCCGAGGAGCTATTTGATGAGTATGGTCGTCTCCAGCCTGAGCTCATGGACATGGCGCCACATGGTATGCAGCGTATGGGAGCAAATCCCCATGTTGATGGAGGTGCGCTGCTACGAGAGCTGCGTATGCCGGACTTTCGCGATTACGCAATTACTATATCGCAGCGAGGCGTATCGACACACAGTAACATGCATGTCTTAGGCCCATTCCTACGTGATATTATTGCGCTCAACGAACAACATCACAACTTTCGAATTTTTGGTCCCGATGAGCTTGTGTCTAATCGATTAGATGCTGTCTTTGAGGCGACAAATCGCCAATGGAATGCTCGTACTAAACCAACCGATGAATTTTTGAGTACCGAAGGTGCGGTACTCGACTCGATGCTGAGCGAGCATCAGGCACAAGGCTGGCTCGAGGGCTATCTATTAACTGGTCGTCACGGGCTACTCCATAGTTACGAGGCGTTCATTCGCATTGTTGATAGCATGGTGACGCAACATGCAAAATGGATAAAAATGGCAGATGAGTTGCCATGGCGACGACCAATTTCTTCTTTAAACTATCTACTGACATCTCATGTTTGGCGACAAGATCATAATGGATTTACGCACCAAGACCCTGGCTTTATCGATCACCTGTTGAACAAAAAGTCATCAGTTGTTCGTATCTATTTACCGCCAGATGCTAATACAACGTTGTCGGTTGCAGATCACTGTCTGAAGAGTCGTAATTACATAAACCTCACGATTACTGGTAAGCATGAAAGCCCCCAGTGGCTATCGATGGATGAGGCAGTCGAGCACTGTACCCGTGGTATTAGTATATGGGATTGGGCTAGCAACGATGACGGAGAGCCTGATGTTGTTATGGCAAGTGCAGGTGATGTACCGACGCTCGAGACGATGGCGGCAGTTTCCATTTTGCGCAAGTATCTACCGGATCTCAAAGTGCGGGTGGTGAATGTCGTCGATTTAATGCGGCTCGAACCGGCAACCGAGCACCCTCATGGTCTGAGCGATGCTGATTATGATCGAATCTTCACCAAAGACAAAGAGATTATCTTTGCCTTTCATGGGTATCCATGGGTTATTCATCGTCTGACATATCGTCGTGCAAATCGTAATCTACACGTTCGTGGTTATAAGGAAGAAGGGACAATCACAACGGCATTCGACATGACGGTGCGAAATGACATGGACCGTTTTCACTTGGTAATTGACGTCATCGAACGCGCTGGCGTAGAAGGCGATGATGCCGAGATACTGAAGGCGATGATGCACAAAAAACTGATTGATCATACCGAGTACATCACCACTCATGGCGTCGACATGCCTGAGATACAGGACTGGCGCTGGAGTGCTGAAAGTGACAACGATACTCAGCAATGACCGATTTTATGGCAGTATAGTTGTTAGGATGAGGACCATAGTAATAACGAAGCCGGTGAATAGGTTGAGCCAGATAAACCGACGCCATCCACGGTTTGCTGTAGCGGATTTCGCATCCGTGATGTGGAGATAAGGCACCACATTACCGGCATACACCAATCCGGCGACACCTATGAGGGCAGCCGGCCAGCCTTGTGTGACAAGGATAGTACTCGCGGTGATGTAAAGGAGAAATACGATACGCACTGTTGGACGTGCGCCAAGCACGGTTGCAACTGATGATAATTTTCCTTGTCGATCAGGAATAATGTCTTGTATGGCACCAAACGCATGGCTGGCTGCTCCCCATAGAAAGAAAGCAACAACGTAGGGTATGTACGGGTAGTCAAGTCCGGTCAGTGTGAATGCGTATACCATTGGCCCTACAA
Organism: Candidatus Saccharibacteria bacterium UBA2112; assembly: GCA_002331045.1. Classification (GTDB taxonomy): domain Bacteria; phylum Patescibacteriota; class Saccharimonadia; order Saccharimonadales; family Saccharimonadaceae; genus UBA2112. Next base: position 31,524 of record DCYK01000022.1, on the reverse strand, counting down.
AGTGGATACTGCTCGTAATAGAATCAAGCACGGGAATCTCCTTGAATCGCAGTCCGGCTATCGAATAGGCGAGCACAAAGAAGATGAGTCCGATAAAAAGAAGATTGGAAACAAACGTGCCAGTTATGAGCAAGTAGATAATGAATGGCGCATTGGTGAGCGTGGCTGACCATAGAATGATAGGGTGAAATGCTCGTTTTTCCTTGGCGCCTTCTAATCCACCCTTTCGTGGATTACGGATATCCGATTCGTAGTCAAACACATCATTGACACCATACATGAGAAGATTGTAGGGAATGAGGAAATAAATAGTAGCAATCCAGAAGGTGATTCCGAACGAGCCACCGGTCACCAAAAAAGCTGCGGCGAACGGGTAGGCGGTATTCGGCCAAGAGATAGGCCGGGATATAAGTAGTAGTTTTTTACTATTAGCGAGCATGGTGCACTCCTAGTCTTTGCCAAAGGCTTGGAATTAGTATGGCGGAAAGGAGTGCATACATCAGATCTTCAATGGGCATCACACCAATATAAATACCTAGTAGTTTTGAGGGCTCATAGCTGTAGGCATCAAGTAGTATCAAGATGTTATCAAAAATAATTGTGAGTACCACAAGTACAGCGAGTGTTATGTACCATGGCTTGGTTGGCCGGCGTAACTGTTTGGCGAGCACTGCGCAAACAGCAAGTATGAAGCTAGCATTCAGTACTAGGTACGTTGCCATAGTTTGGAGCTCCCGCGATAAATAATAAGCGTACAATAACAGAGGAGTGTCAAAAAGAAAATCTCCTCGATGGGGAATTCTGGCACGATCGTCATTGGTAAGATGAACGAACTATTTCCATGTATGAAAATACCTGTCCAAATACCGAGTAGGTCCCATGCTATAAACACACTAACACCAATACCGATAGTAAGGCATGTTTGTCGCCAATTGTGCCAAAGTGCGAGCTGCCAACGGCGGTCCAGTAGCGCAAGGCCTGCTAGAGAAAGACAGAGTGCAATGAGGTAAAAGAACTGCATTAGTAGTCTTCCTCCTTTGCAATATTCCGAATCTTATCAATTGGCCCCCCTCGCTTGTCTCCGGCCAGTCGTTTGTATAGCAATTCAGCGCCAATCAAGCACATAGGGAGGCCGATACCTGGTGTGGTTGATCCACCGACATAGTAGAGGCCGGACACTTTTTTACTCTTGTTAGGCGTGCGAAAGAATGCACTTTGGCGCAGGGTATGTGACGGTCCGAGCGCGGTTCCTTGCCACGCATGAAACTTGCGCGAGAAATCGTTAGGACCAAAAAATTTCTTTAGGACGATGCGTTGCTTCAAGTCTTTGACTCCCAGCTTTTCTTCGAGGAGTGACAGGTATTTTTCGGCGGCTTTTCCGAGCTGTGCATTGGTGGCTTTAGTCCCAGCTGGCAATGGTACGAGAACAAACATGTTTTCATGGCCCTTCGGTGCAACGCTTGGATCGGTAGCACTTGGCTTACAGACATACATCGAAGCAGGCCATGGCAATCGTTTGTTGACAAAAATGTTATCAAAATTCTTTTTCCAATTATCAACGAAGAATAAATTATGATGCTCTAGCTCTGGCATCTCACCCTTAACACCAAGGTACATAAGCAGAGCGCTTGGACCCGCTTCACGCTTGTCCCAGTAGCTAGCGGGGTATGAGCGATCCTTTTCGTCTAATAGATGCGTTTCAGTAAAGTGAAGATCGGCATTCGAGATGACAATATCGGCGCTGATGTGTGCTCCATCTTCAAGCGTAATACCACGTACCTCACCTTGACTTGTGACAATGCGTTTTACCGCTGCACCATAATGGTACTCAACGCCAAGTTCTTGACCGAGCTTGACGAGTCGCTCGATAATCGTATAGAGACCGCCTTTTGGATAGTAAACTCCCTCATGAAAATCCAGGGCACTCATAAGGCTGTATAGTGCGGGTGCTGAAAAAGGCGATGATCCGAGAAACACCATTGGATATTCGAGGATTTGTTGTAGGCGGCGATCGGTGACAAACTTAGCTACGTAGGTGCTAATTGGCATGAGTGCAAGCCGTGTCATGACATGACCGCGACGCAATACATCAGTTTTGGTGAAATCACGCACTGATGAGAAGTTTGTATAGAGAAAATGCTTCATTGATAATCGGTAGATATCATCGCCTTTTCTTACGTACTCCTTCAACTTCTTCCCAGCTCCTGGTTCAATAGCGTCAAACGTCGCTGCATCTTGTTCACTGTCGCTCGTAATGGTGATCGGTGAAGCATTTTCAAAGAAAACTTTGTATGCAGGTGACAACTGAACCAGATCGAGTTCCTTGGTAATTGTTTTTCGAAAAAGTGAGAAATAGTGCGTAAAGACATCGGGCATTAGGTACCATGAGGGACCTGTGTCAAAGCGGAAACCTTTGAGTTCAAGAATGCCAGCGCGACCTCCGGGCTGAGCGTTTTTTTCATAGACGGAGACCTTGTAGCCGGCCTTGGCTAATAGATTTGCTGTCGCTAATCCGCCAATACCTGCCCCCACGATGACCACGCGTTTGCTCATGACGGATTACCCCGACGGATCATGGTGCGCGCGAGTAAGGTTAGCTTGCGACCGGATGGTACACGGAGTCGAGTAGTCTTGATGACATGTGCAGGCGTGCGTTTTAGGCGGTTGAGTAGTTCGGTATAGTAGACATAACTCATCATAGTCGCCTTGCGGCTATTAGCGGGTAGCTGCTGGAGCGCAGTATACGCGTGGTCAAAATCCTCTTGGATATCAGCAATGATTTTGTCTTTTGTTGAGTCGTCAAATGTTTCGTAGGTGACGTCTGGAAAATAGAGTCGACCAAGTTCTTTGTAGTCGGCTGCAAGATCACGAAGGAAGTTTACTTTTTGATAGGCAGAGCCAAGCGCAGCAGCACCGTCACGGAGTCGTTTATAAGCTGTGTCGTCACCATCAACGAATACTCGCAAGCACATTAAACCAACAACTTCGGCTGAACCGTGAATGTATGTGGCGTAGTATTGTGGTGTGTATGTTCGTGGGTGTAGATCCATCCGCATGCTGTCAAAGAATGGTTTGATCAGCTCCTTGCTGATGCCATATCGCCTTGCGGTCTGGGCAAAAGCGTGGATGATAGTATTTGTACTATAACCCGATCGTATACTGGCATACGTTTGCGTCTCCAGCTCATCGAGTAATTGATCGGCATCGGGACCTTTGTAGGTGTCGACAATCTCATCAGCGATACGTACTAATCCGTAAATAGCATAAATGTGTGGTTGGATATCACCATGAAAAAGACGACTACTCAGTCCAAAAGATGTTGAGTAACTAAGAGTGAGCTTTTTACTATGTGCATAGGCAACTTTCGTATAAAGCTCCATTAGAATGTTCGCTCCGTAACTTTCGCTATAAGCTTTTCAAATTCTTCCCTATACTTTTCACTGATTTTTATACGATGTAGTGCTGTTCTTGCTTCCTTGGCATAGCGTTTAATTTCCTGTTCTGTCATTGCTTTGGCGCCAGACGATACAAGCAATTGCTTTGCGCTCTCAATTTCACTAATTGTTGCATCGGGGTTGCCAAAGGTTTGCTCGAATTGTTTTTTCTCGGCAGCTGACATCGCGGCATTTGCCTGCTCGACCATGTACGTTCGCTTGCCCTCGGTAATATCACTCACGGTCGACTTGCCCGTCATCTCTTCCTCGCCAAACACACCAAGCAAATCGTCCACTAACTGAAATGCAATACCGAGAGTATGCGAAAATTCGCGTAAATAAACTGCATATTCGTCGGATATACCAGCAATACGAGCACCGGTCATCAGCGGTATCTCAAACGAATACCCAGCCGTTTTGTAGCGTGCAATCTTTACTGCTTGGCCGTCGATATAAGGAACAAAACTTGATTCGGTATCAAGCAACTCGCCACCTGCAACCTCAAAGATGCTTCTTGCAATGAGCTGTTGAGCTATGGATTTTTCGTGCGAAGCGAGAGGGCTTGATGCAATGAGTTCGTGGGCGGCAGACAGCATGAGGTCACCGCCTAAAATTGCGGCACTATGGGCAAAGTGTGTTCGTTCGGTAGGCTTGTCAACGAACGGTAAATAGATTGTCTTGTACGTACCAGCGATATTGGGCGTTCCGTGGCGGGTATAGTCACGGTCAATAACGTCATCATGAATCAAGAGGCTAAAGTGCAGTAGTTCTTGGGCAACGGCAACCGGAATGATTTTTTCGCTATCTTTGCCGCCAAACGCTTCATATGACAAAAGCGTCATTTTTGGACGCAAGCGCTTGCCACCAGAGCGCATCAGTCTATGGAGTGTCTCCCAAAGTTGTTTGTATGATACATCTATCTGCTCTGCGTTTTGGATTGACTGTTCAAAATAATCGTCGATTATTTTGTCAAGCAATACCTCTGTCTCGATGTGTGGCAATACGCGAACCATGTGTGCTTATTATAAACAAAAGAAGGGGATAATGGGAAAATTAAGAAGTAACTTTGATGGAACGAAGAAATGTTATTCAAGCAATGATTTCATGCGCTTGGTGATGAATTTTGTTGCAAATGCTGGATTGAGACGATAGAGTCTGTTCATTAACTTTGAATCCTTGCCAGTGAATATCTGAAAAGCATCTTTTTCGATACCATTAATGATCATCTCGGCCGCTCGGTCGGGTGGTAACATCATAGCGCTTTGTTTTTTAACATCCGTCGCCGAAGCCTTGGGGGCGTCGACGCCAGAGTTCTTTGTAATATTCGTCGCCGTCGCACCGGGAAACACGACGCTGACATGGACGTTTGTATCCAGCAATTCGGCGTAGAGACCTTCAGTCATTAGCTTGACGGCAGCCTTTGAAGCACCATAGATACTCTGTCCAGGTACAGGTAAAAAACCGCCCATACTTGATACGTTTGCAACGTATGCCTCGGGCCGATCCAAAAGGTGAGGCAAAAAGGCCTTCGTCATGTTCAGTGTGCCATAAAGGTTCACATTGATGACACGCTCGATAACATCAAAATCGAGATCGTTGATTGTAACAAACGGTTGTACAATACCGGCGCAGTTGATTAAGCCGTCGATGGTATCGTGCGCTTTTTTGACTGCTTGTGGAAGTTTGAGGACAGCATCACGATCACTGATATTAAGCGCATGGGTCGAAAGTTTCTCCGCATCTTTACCGACGCGTTCTGTGAGTTTTTGCAGACTCTCCTCTTTGAGATCGACTGCTGCAACCGTTGCGCCTCGTGTCAGAAGTGTCTTTACGAGTTCACCGCCAATACCACCCCCAGCGCCTGTCACGACGAAAACTTTATTCTGTACATTCATGTTTTTGTTCCCCTTTCTTCTGTTGAGATTGTAGCATAAACATGAATCATGAGGGTCCGCTGACCAGTGGTGAAAGAAATAAAATTAGCACTCTTGCATTGAGAGTGCTAATTTTATACAATAGCAATTACAGGAGGTACGTTATGCAACCTGAAGAAAACAAGAAACCACTAGAACAATTTGGACAAGATTTTACGGCGCTTGCTCGTGAGGGCAAGCTTGATCCCGTTATTGGTCGAGATGAAGAAATTCGGCGCTGCATGCAAGTGCTGAGCCGGCGAAGTAAAAACAATCCGGTCCTTATCGGCGAACCAGGAGTTGGTAAAACAGCGATTGTTGAGGGCCTCGCGCAACGGATTGTCAAAAGTGATGTACCGCAAAGTCTCCGCAACAAACGCGTGATTGGACTAGAGATCAGCAGCCTATTGGCTGGTGCTGGATATCGCGGTCAATTTGAAGAGCGGCTACAATCGGTACTGAAGGAAATAGAGGAAGCGGCGGGAGAGATTATTCTCTTTGTCGATGAAATTCATACAATTGTTGGCGCAGGTAAAGCAGAAGGTGCGGTAGACGCGGCGAATATGCTCAAGCCAATGATGGCACGGGGAAAGCTCCATCTCATTGGTGCAACAACGCTGAATGAGTACCGACAGTATATTGAAAAAGACGCTGCGTTGGAACGACGTCTGCAGCCGGTATACATTGGTGAACCTGACTTTGATGATACGGTAGCGATTCTCCGCGGTCTCCAGGAAAAGTATGAAGTACATCACGGTGTAAAGATTCTTGATGATGCGATTATGGCGGCGGCACGATTGAGCGATCGGTACATTACTGAGCGTTTTTTGCCCGACAAGGCGGTCGACCTGATCGATGAAGCAACGTCAGCACTAAAGATGCAACTTGACTCCAAGCCCATCGAGCTAGATCGGCTGAATCGCAAGATTATGCAATTACAAATTGAACAGACAGCGCTCAAAAAAGACAAAAGTGACACGGCAAAAACCAGAAAGACTGAAATTGAGCAGGAAATCACGAGCCTTTCAAAGGAGGCGGGTGAGCTTGAATCAACGTGGCAAAAAGAGAAGGATATTATTGACAAACTGAATGCTGAGAATGAACGTCTAGAATCTGCCAGGACAAAACTAGAAATGGCCGAAAATGACAACGACCTAGGAACTGCCAGTCGAATGAAGTATGGCGAGATTCCAGAAATCGAGCAGAACATTGCTGAACTACGACGCCAGATCAATATGATACCCGCTCAGAAACGTCTGCTTCGTGACGAAGTAACAGCAGATGACATAGCTGCAGTAGTATCAAAGTGGACGGGTATACCAGTCGACAAACTAAAGGAAAGTGAAACGGAAAAGCTGAGTCATTTGGAAAAGGAGTTACATAAACGGGTTGTTGGCCAGAACCGTGCAGTCGAAGCAGTCGCTAATGCAATTCGTCGTTCGCGTGCTGGTATCGGTGATCAGCACCGGCCGATTGGTTCGTTTCTCTTTCTTGGTCCAACGGGAGTTGGTAAGACGGAGCTTGCAAAGAGCCTAGCGAATACGCTATTTGATGATGATCGGGCTATGACTCGTATTGATATGAGCGAGTATATGGAGCAGCATGCCGTCTCACGACTTATTGGCTCGCCACCTGGGTACGTAGGGTACGAACAAGGGGGCCAATTGACCGAGGCTGTGCGACGTCGACCTTATAGTATTGTATTGTTTGACGAAATCGAGAAAGCGCACCAGGATGTGTTTAATGTATTGTTGCAGGTCTTGGATGATGGACGACTGACCGACGGCCAGGGTCGAACGGTGAATTTTAGCAATACAGTGATCATTATGACCAGCAATATCGGTTCGCATTATATCCAAGAATGGGACGGTAAGGACTTTGCAGTGCTTGAGGGAACACTTCATAAAGAATTAGACAGGCACTTCCGACCAGAGTTCATTAATCGAATCGATGACATCGTAATTTTTGATCGCATCCAACCCGAGGACATGAAACATATTGTCGAGACACAGTTGCAACGTATGCTCATGCAAATACGTGATAACAAGAATATTACGCTGCAATTTACGGACAAGGCAAAAGAAGCGCTCGCGCAGCTTGGCTTTGAGCCAGCATTTGGTGCTCGGCCTCTCAAGCGTGTGATCCAGTCTAGGTTGCTTAATGAACTCGCAAGCAAAGTCATAGACGGTTCGATAAAAGAAGGTGCAAAACTTCGAGTCGACTTTGACGGTAAAGACTTTGTCTTTGGCCAGATCAAAGACGAGCCGAGCTAGTAGATGTAATGATACTGGCTAGCTGGAACGGTACGACTGCCGACAACACCAAAACCGGCTGGGCCATTCATTTCCGAAATAGTAATAGTTCCGTTGCCATTAACTGACTCGACGTAGGCAACGTGGCCAGTCGTTTCAGCGACAGCGCCAGCTCGTGGCGTTGAACCGGTGGCATAACCCTGTGCAGCTGCGCTAGCTGCCCACTGTCCGCCATTGCCAAGCCGATTAGGGAGGTCAGGCCGACGCTCCTTTACGTACCACGTGCAATAACCGCGGTAGTACGTATTGCCTGCACTCGACGCGGGTGTTGCAACTGGCTGTGATGGTGGTGCAGTTGCTGGAGCGGTGGTAGGTGATGTTGCGGGAACGGTAGTGGCTGCCACGGGCTGAGAGGGCATCAGTGCACTAAAGCGATCTGGCAGTTTTTTGCCGTCCTTTGGAATGCGGATTTTTTGCCCAACATCAATGACGTCTGGGTTGGTGATGAATTTATTTGCATTAAATAACCGTACATACGTAGTGCCGTGTTCTTTGGCAATAGCCGACAGGGTATCACCTAGCTGCACCTTTACGATGGTTGGTTTAGATTGTTTGTTATTTGGTTTTTGTTTGGCGTGGACGGACGGTGTCAAAAACAGCGCCGCCATAAACATAACGGCTATCGCCGCGAGGCTTGGTTTGATTGTCATTGGTTTTCTCCCTTAACTCCATGTCGTTAGTCATAAGTAACTATTGGTGGATATATTGACATGGTACATATTATGTGTTCAAGCATACTTTGCAAAAAACACGAGAACAAGCGTAACCGTAATGGTTCGGTGTGTCAACAAAAATAGTATTGTTTCTGTAGATAACAGATGAAAAAATAAGTTGTTATTTAAACAATGATATGACATATTTAATGAGCACTTGCTCCGGATTCCGCCTATGCTAGACTGTAACTATGTGGGCCAATCGCAAAACAACAGGATTTACCATCGTTGAACTCCTCATCGTTGTCGTCGTGATTGGCATTCTGGCTGCCATTGTGATTGTGGCATATAACGGAATCACCAACTCTGCTCGTGCGTCTGCGATACAGAGTGACCTGGCGAGCGCTAAAAAAAGGATAGAATTATATAAAGTCGAAAATAGTACATATCCTACGAGCGATGCTCAACTAAGTATCGCGAACATCAAGGCGAGTAAATCAGTTTATGATACGGCCCAGAACAACTTTTACTATTGTTACAATACTGTGACCGATGAATTTGCTATTGGTGCTCGAACGGTTTCAAGTACGGCCGCTTATATTATCAACTCGCTTGATGGCCTAAAACAAGTTCCGGTCGCTGATGGCAGTAAAACGTGTCAAGCAGTTGGCTTGACTGCGTGGGATGACCCTAACGCTTTTATCAGTAATGGCCATAGTACCGGTGGTGGTTGGAAGAGCTGGGTGAAGTAGTGGACGAGCTAAATAATGAGTTTGACTGCATCTTCGCTAATCGTGACATCGACCGGCTCGGCGTCAAACACTTCGCCATCCAATGAGAACTTTTGCATAGGTGATGTTTTGATGCGTGCTTTAGTGATACGGTAGGTTTGGATGTTAGTCTTTACCCTGCCAAGGCTGAATATGTATAACAGTAGACTCAATATAAGCCGTATCTTGCTTTTGGAGGTGTAGATCGTAAGCATCATTGATGCGCGCGAAATGCTGGTACTAGGAGCGACAGGTAATTGGTGTGATAAATCTGCGTTAGCGATAAGTATCTGGTGAGCTTTACCATGAAGTGTATCTCGCGTGCCGTCCGTCGTAATATCGTAGGTAAAATGACGGGCATCTTTGAACTGACGAAATCCCTCGACAATGTAGGCGAGCTGTCCTGTTTTTTGTTTGAGAGTGACACTGACGTGTTGTGAGATTTTGGTCGTAAAACCGATGCCGGCAAATAGTGAAAACAACGTACCATTTGCTTGACCGAAGCGGACGTCCCGCGTTCGACCACGCTTGATGCGTGTCAGTGCTTCGTCGAGATCGAGCGGGGTTCCAATGTTTCGTGCCAAGTAGTTTGCTGTGCCAAGGGGGATGATGCCGATCTTTCCATTGTAGCCTTTTTGCTTGAGTATATCGATGCCACTGATGACGGTGCCGTCACCGCCAACCAAAACAATTGTCCGAGGCTTTTCTTTCATAACATGATGGATTGTTTTGGCGAGGTCAGTTGGTTTTTTGAGGGGCAGGACTTTGGCTGTTGGAAAAAGTGATGCGATACTGTTCTCGAGTTGGTGCATCTTACGCTGTACGCGACTGGCTTTGGCATTAACAATAAATACGAGCGACATGTGCCTAGTGTAGCGTGAACCGGTCAGGTTCGCAAAGTAAAACAAGAAGGGCTTGTGTTTTCCCGATGAAACACTTCTGATGCTACACTCTATATCAGCCGTAAGGATAAAACGGACGACATTAAGCGACAGATACGACTATAGATGATGCGCAGTGGTTGCATATTGGATCAAAACATACTATAATTACTACACACCGTTTTCATAAATGCGAAAGCGATCTATGACACGAGGAGTGATTATGGCAAATCATGAATCGCAAAGCGATTTCACACCAGTACTTGAATCCGGTCTGTATGTCCCCTCTGGCTACGACCAGGAATTGCTGACTCCTGACTGGTCACTGCAGGAAACACGAATGAAAGTAGGCCATCGGACTGTATCGATTGTGCTTGCTGGTGGCGGAGCAACTGGCCTTGGCTGGAATGCAGGCGCACTCAAAGGTATCGAAGATTTCGGGGTTGATGTCCGTGATACGCAAATGCTTGGTACATCGGCCGGCTCGGGTGCGGCCAGTTTTGCGGCAGCCGGTATAGAGTTTGAGGATGTTGCCGAGCTAAAACAGTTTGGCTGGCCAGGATCACTCAAGCCTGGCTTTTTGGAGGGAATGTATACCGATATCTTGGGTGATACAAAGGCTTCGAATGTCGAGGCGATGGTGTGGCGAATGGGCTCTTTGGACCCCCGGCATAAACCTGGACTTGAAAAGCTCAGTGGTGCAGAAGTGAAACTCGCAAAGCTTGCAGCTGCCTCTTGTACGGTGCCTTTTGTGTTTAGTCCTGTGCGTAAGGGACCTGATTTTTATGTCGATGGTGGTGTCGGCGGTTCGATGGGGCATATTCGATTAGCTCCCGAGGCGGATGATGTTATGGTAGTTGCTCCGATGGCCGAGCATTTCATGCCTCCACTTGGACAAATATTTGAACGACATATGATGTGGGAGATGGACAAATGGCAAGAGGAGCATGACGGAAACGTGGTATATTTGCGTCCGAATCGAGAAATCGCTGGTGAAGTCGCAAATCTTGTTGATGTCTTTAACGTAGAAAAGGGCAAAAAGATATATAACCTTTCCCGCGACTATATAGGAAAAATACTGGATGACTATGTTGGCGATCGGGGAAATGTTAGTCTGGAGCAAATAGTGGGCCGGTTGGCAATGCACAAGCAGTTTACAACAAAGGCATACTTTGAGGGATTATCCACTGCTGCCTAGTCCTGCTATCATAAATATATGAGTCAGAACAAAACAAACCCAACAAACAAAAGTGTCGATGTATTTTTGGATGAGCTAGAAAATAGTCAGCAGCGTCAAGACAGTCAGGTATTGATCGACATGATGCGTGATATTTCTGGCGAACAGCCCGTGATGTGGGGTAGTAGTATCATTGGGTTTGGTACGGTCCGGTACAAATATGCATCAGGGCGTGAGGGCGAGTGGATGCGGATTGGCTTCAGTCCGCGCAAGAATAAACTATCCCTATATATGACCCCTGATGCCAAGAAGTATCAGAAACAGCTGGACGAGCTGGGCAATTGCGAAATAGGCAAGGGCTGTGTCTATATCAAAAAGCTTGATGACGTAGATCAGGATAAGTTACGCGATCTGATTCAGACCGCGTATGACAATGATGATTGGAAGACGCTGTAGAATCAAGCGATCACTCACCTGCCATATAATTAACGTGTTAATTACCGCTGCATAAGCAATAAACGATATTTGGGCCTATAGTTTGTTACACTAAAGAGTAATGATAAAAAAGAAATTATTCAGATGGTTTCGTATTTTTTTGCCGAGCGCATTGATTATTGTCTGGTTTGGGCTTGCAGCTATTGGTGGTCCGTATTTTGGCAAAATCAGTGAACAATCAAGCACCGACCTGACCACATTTTTACCCAAGAACTCTGAATCGCTCGAAGTAAGTAATCGGCTCGATGCATTCCAGGACGAGAACTTTCTGCCGGTGATTATTGCCTATGAAAAGAATGGCGAGTTGCTGTCCGAGCAAGATATCAACCAGTTAACACGGGTCAATAGTGAGCTATCGGAAATTAAACAGGTTGCTGGTGATGTCAGCCCCCCGATTCGTTCCGAGGATAAAAAAGCAGCGATCACGACAATTCCACTTGAAACGAACAGCGACTTTGAAGAGGTGTTTCCCCTGATCAAAGAGGCATTGGCAGATGCTGATCTCCCGGTTTCATACACGCTCACCGGACCGGCTTCGTTTGCCTATGATTTGCAGGAGGCTTTTTCGGGTATTGATAGCACGCTTATCATTGTCGCTTTGTCGGTCGTCTTTGTGATTCTCTTGGTTGTTTATCGTTCCCCACTTCTCCCCTTTATCGTACTTCTCTCTGCGCTTTCGGCGCTTGCAGTGGCAATTCTTGCTGTTTATTATGCGGCAGATGCGGATATCGTACAGCTCAATGGTCAGGTGCAAGGTATTTTGTTCATTCTGGTTATCGGTGCAGCAACGGATTACTCGCTGCTGTATATTGCGCGCTATCGCGAGGAGCTACTGGATCACGCTCGTAAATGGGATGCCACACGTGCGGCACTCAAGGCATCGTACGAGCCAATTATTGCCGCGGGCGCGACTGTGACGGCCGGACTTCTGTGCCTGCTGTTTTCTGATCTCGGTTCAAACAAAGCACTTGGTCCTGTTGGGGGGATCGGCATTGCACTATCGATACTAGTGGCGTTGACATTGCTTCCCTCGTTGTTGTACGTGTTTGGCCGCGTCGCTTTTTGGCCGCGTCGTCCAAAATACAAGCTTGCACGCGCAGAACAGGATTATCAGGGTGCTCATCCAGTGTGGGCAAAAATTGGTGCCTTCGTTCAGCGCCATCCACGTCGACTATGGGTTGGGTGTACGGCGGCATTACTTGTCGCTTGCGTTGGTGTTTTTCAGTTACGCGCGGAGGGTGTCGCGCAAAATAATTTGATACTGGGAGAATCAGAAGCCCGCGATGGTCAAGAAATTGTGAACGCACACTTCCCGAGCGGGGCTGGATCACCCGCGTATATCATCGCTGATCGCGACCACCAGGATCCGGTTGTCCAGGTGCTTGATCGAGATGACGGGGTTGATTCTGTGAGTGTTACGGCAATGGATGTTAGGGGAGCAAATACAGCACCCGTCGGGCAAGCAGAGGATGAGCTGCGTCAGGAAATACGTCAGCGGGTGAGCGAGCAACGTCAGCAGCAATTAAATACGGTTCGGGATCGCATCGATAGACAAATGGCAGGTGCACCACAGTCGGCGCGTGATGCTGCCTATGCTGCTGCCACGGCACAGATTCCATCGATCGAGGAACTGACGAGTCAGGTCTATCCATATAGTAATGCAACGGTAAAGGTTGTCGAGGGACAAGTGCTACTCCAAGCAACACTTGTGGATGCGGCCGATTCATTAACAGCGCGCGAGACGATCGAACGATTGCGTGACAAGCTTGAAGGCGTGGATGGTACCGCCATGATTGGTGGCACAACTGCTGCGCAACTAGATACGAATCGTTCTGCCCTACGTGATGTACAGGTTGTGATGCCTCTGATACTTGTGGCGATTACTATCATCCTGATGCTTTTACTGCGTGCAGTGGTCGCTCCGCTCCTGCTACTGCTCACAACAGTACTCTCCTTTGGCGCGACCATCGGCATTGCTGCAGTATTGTTTAATCATGTCTGGCAATTTCCCGGCGCGGATCCCTCGGTCATTATATTTGGCTTTGTATTTTTGGTAGCGTTGGGTATTGACTACAATATCTTCCTCATGACGCGTGTTCGTGAAGAGACGATACGGCTTGGTGTTAGTAAAGGGACGATAAAAGGTCTGGTCGTAACGGGCGGGGTAATTACGAGTGCTGGTATAGTGCTAGCGGCAACCTTTGCCGCACTAAACGTTATCCCGATCTTGTTCTTGGCACAAATTGCATTTATCGTTGCGTTTGGTGTGTTGCTTGATACCATTGTCGTTCGCTCGCTATTGGTGCCATCATTAACATTAGAGGTTGGTCGACCAATGTGGTGGCCATCAAAGCTTTGGAAAAAGCGTCGCTAAGCAGCCAATATACATCTGTTAGAGGTTTTGGTGACTTAAGTAGTGCATAAATTACAATGGCTATCTCTTATAAGATGATTACATACAACCGTGGAGTCTCGTAAGTGAAAGGTGTCATATTATTTATAGCTTTATAGTATAGAACTGTGAGTAAGTATAACCCTAATGTAGTAAAATGTTGTTATGAATGGCCATTTTTTATTAAGAAGGCAGACTGGTTTTACTATAGTTGAGCTACTTATAGTTGTGGTAGTTATTGGCATTTTGGCGGCTATTGTAATAGTTGCGTACAATGGTATTACTAACCAAACACATGACACAACTGTCAAAAATGATCTAGCAAATATTGCAAAGAAACTAGAGATTTATAGAGTACAATCTAGCTCAGGACAATATCCCGGTAATGCAACTGAACTTAATACGATGGAGGTTATAGTTGCAAAAGGGAGTTATGCAATTAGAAATAATTTGTACTACTGTCGCAGTAATGATGCTGTTCACTATGCTGTTGGTGCGGTTTCAAAAGGTGGTGGTGGCTATTATCTTGTCAATGGTACCGTGACAGATGCTGTTGGTGGCGTAGGGAATAATGCTACTTGTGATCAGGTTGACCCAGCGCCTGAGAGTGCACAAGCTGTTGGTTATGATGAAACCGGCGGAAGTGGCTGGTGGGCCTGGGTTGAGTAAGGATGAGATTATGAGTAAGTTTTTGTTAGGCAGAGGTATTGTCGATGATTACACCTTTAGCAGCCAATTGAGTCAAGAGGCTTGCGAGCGCAGCGTTGCCGCCACGTGAACCTGTTGCAGCAAGCTGCCCTGAAACTTTTCCGTGCCAACCTTCAAGAGTAGATGCGCCTGGAATCGAATTATAACTAACTTGACCAGATGCGTGATTGTAACCTGTATTATTGCCGACTTGAACCGCTGAGTTAAGCGGTGAAGTACACTGGACACCAACTGTTTGTGTGCGTGATGCACCCGAACGTGTTTCGTAAGCGAGATTATCAACCATAGTGATAATGTCACAACTCTCAGCACGGATACCATACGTATTTACGCCTCCGGAACCATTGTCGTAGCACACATTGCCTGAGATTTTGATACGTTTCGCACTGACCGCCCAAATACCATGACCCGTACAATTATGGCATGTATTATCGACAATCTGGGTATCATACACTGGGCAGGATGTCGTGTACGTAACCTTAATACCCTCCCCTGTACAGCTGGAGATATTATTACCACGAACCTTAATGCGTGCAAGTTCGTCCACACCCGTATGGTCGCTCCGTAGTTCAATACCAGCTCCTAATGTCGAGTTAATAACATTGTCTGAGATTATTACATCAGTAATATACGCATAGTTAGTGGTATGATATTCCGCACGGTTTGCCTGCACGAGGATACCTTGTTTCGCCGATGAGCCATTCGTACCAGTATTTGTGATGATATTGCCAATAATAGTTACACGCGACATACCAAATGATTCATACGTAGCGCAATAGATTCCAATTTCACATGGCGAATCAATAGTATTGCCGAATACTGTAATATTGCGACCGCCAAATAGGCGAATGCCCTTGCCGACGTTGCGTGAACTTGGGCCAGTCAATATATTGCCCTCGACAACAATATTTTCACATAGACGTGTCTCGGAGTTAATACCAATCATATCATCACCGCATTGATTGATGCGGTTATTACGAACCTGAATACGCTTACATCCATAGATGGTAACTCCATCACGACCGTTTGGACCGACGACGCAGTCCCGAACTGCACCGCCATCGATATGTTGGAATGCGATACCCAGTCGGAAAGAATCATGGGCATACACACGTTCCACAATGACGTTTGATCCTGGTGTTCCTGAGGCTGATGATAAGAACATTAGCACATTTGGATTGCCATTAATCGTTTGGTCACCAGATTGCCCAACGGCATTGCCGTCAATTTCTAAATCATGAATATAAACGTTCGAAAAACCAGATGTCACTGCGTTATAAAACGGCGCCTGTGTAGGAAATGAATCGATCAGCTTGATCTTTGTCCCATTCACCATGCCATCGCCATAGAGATGGGTTCCTGCTGGGATTGCAACTGCCGACCCAAGATTATAAGTGCCTTTAGGTAGGTAGACTCTTTTACCAGCGGACGCTGCGGTATTGAGTAATGTTTGTAGCGCAGATGCGATATTAGATAAATCGGTGGTGACACCGTATTCGGTGGCAATCAACGTGCCGGCATTAAAAGTATCGTTATTTACAGCCCCTATTACACTCCTTGCGGCAGACGCATCACTCCCCGCGGCAATCACAGCAGGCTTCCCGCTAATTGTACTCCACGTAGGTGCAACAGCATTCAGTTTTGTTTGAACTCCGCTAGCAAGTTGTGCCTCTAGAATCGATTCGTCCTGTATCTCTGTAGCAGTAATTGTATTAGGAGCGATAGCACTATTCGTAACGGCATTATCTGCGAGTTGTACACTGCCGACAGAGTCTGCTTTGAGGGTGCCGTCTGTATTGTGGGACTGGGAGAGATAGTCGTTGAGAATAGTACCCCAGGTACCTGAGTCTTTGCCGGGGATGGGAAGGCGGGGCATTATGCCAACCTCTCCTTCTTGTTGTTATATAGTGTATTACCGTAGCTAAAACCCTGGCTCTTGTTTTGTTGCCGTGATTGTGAGATGAGGATTTTGTTTGTAGTGGCAGTGGCAATAGCAGTAACAAGGTAAACACTAGCATGCTTGAAAAAGGCTTGGCAGTCCATCTTTTTTTTGAATAGGTTACCTACTTGTTGTTTGATATACATGTCTATCCCTCACAAGAGATTATTTTGGGTGTGTCAAGGACTATTAAACACGAGAGGTTAATATAATGCAAACGGTTATTTATAAGTCTTATACTACTTGCGCATGCATTGACGAAGCATAAACAATATGATACATTTTGTGTATGACTGAGCTGGCTTGTGGTGCAGACCACACTGAAGAGGAGCATCGGTTTGCTGCAGAGCGTATAGAACTCCCTTCGCTTGAACGGCGTATCGAACGCTTTTACGAAGAGCGAGCGAGACGGATCGAGCGGGGATATGAGCCTTCGGCAGAAGACGACGCTATCTATGCGAGTGCGGAACTAGCGAATGCGTATGAAACTGCGAGGGAAATTGGGCACGAAATCACAGAGCTCTACATCGCATACAGACAGGCACTCAGGCGGGTCACCGAAGTACGCCAGGCAATCACCCATCAAAAACAAGAAACAATACGTCGGACTTTCGGGTCCGACGTATTACATGTACCGGAACTTTTTGGTAGACAGGTTCCAGAGGCAAACAGCAGGCTTGATACGATAGAAGAATGAGGAAGTGGGGGATCGCTTGCTCTGACAGTGGAGCGGTGTACTCTCAGTCTCTGTTACAATAGTAGGAGTATTAACAGAGATGTATTATGATTACCTACCTTCGATCCACACAGTACCGAACGACGATTAAGCGGCGCGAACAGCTGCAGCCTGGCAGTTGGGTGCGAGTCGAGCGACCCAATGATGAAGAAAAAGCAGCGCTCATTGAAATGGGATTGGATCAGGATCTTCTCAACGACGCGTTGGACCCTCATGAGGTGCCGCGTGTCGAAACAGAGGATGGGTGGACGTATTTCATCACGCGACTCCCTGACACAGATGATGAGTTTAATGACTTTACGACCCCAATCTTGTTTGCGTTGGGCAAAAAACATCTCTATACCGTGAGTCGAGATAGTCTAGAGCGGTTGTGGGGACCATTTATCGAAACGACTCGAGGAGCGACTGCGCAAAAGAACAAATTCTTTATGTTGATGCTTGAAGCAATCTCACGACAATACCAGACACGCGTGGCATCAATAAACCGGCAAATGCGGGCAACGACTGGCGATGTTCACCGGCTCACCTCACGTGATATTCGAATCTTGACCGAATACGAACGAAAACTAAACGATTATTTGGATGCACTGCTGTCGACCAATACAGCGCTCGAGAAGATCTTGGGTGGTCGTATGTTGCCGCTGTATGAGGATGATCGTGATTTGGTCGAGGACGTATCGATTGAATTCGAGCAGTTAATTGCACGGTGTAAGTCACTGCTGCGTACTATTACGAATGTTCGCGACTCATATCGTGCTGTTATGGATACACGTCTGAACGAAACGATTCGCTTACTGACAGTCATTACCCTGGCGCTTGCAATACCAACGATGTTTGCGGGACTCTATGGTATGAATGTTGATCTGCCGGGCCAGAACTGGCCGCTGACATTTTGGGCACTTGTATTGCTGAGTGCACTATTTGCAGGGTTGTTTAGTTTTTATTTTCTCCGCCGTCGCCGATAGATTTGTCAGGTCAGAACTCAGTCAAGTATAACTTGACATACATTTCATACTTTTGATACTATGGAGTGAAAGGAGAAGCGACACATGGGTATGCATGGCAAGAAAAAACTCTATGGAACGGCAACGATCGGCACAAAAGGTCAGGTCGTTATTCCAGCCGATGCTCGTGAGGAACTCAACCTCAAAACGGGCGATAAATTGTATGTCATTAATACCATGCATGGTGGCGGTGTCATGTTTCTCAAGGAAGACATGCTCGAAGATATCGTGGCTCATCTGAGTGAACAAATCGAAGGTTTTCGCGCGTTCAAAGAACAGTCCAAAGAAAAATAATAGAAACAAGAAAGGCGGTCATTTATGCACCATCACTTAACGCTGCGCGCAAAAGTTATCATCATGATTTCGGTCATGGCCAGTTTGTTTTTGGTGGCGCTAGACCAAACGATTATTGCAACGGCCCTCGGCCGAATTGTTGAGGAATTCAATGCATTTGAATCACTCAGCTGGATTGTGACAGCGTATCTACTAACAACAACGATTACGGTCCCAATTGCAGGCAAAATGTCAGATTTATTTGGGCGGCGCGTCATCCTGCTGCTTGGTGTAGCGATATTTGGTATTGGTTCATTGTTTAGTGGAATGGCAGGGACTGTTGATCAGTTAGTAGTTTGGCGGGCGTTCCAGGGAATCGGTGGCGGTATTATCACGGCGAATGCTTTTACGATTATCGCCGACCTGTTTGCCGCCCGTGAACGTGGCCGGTGGCAGGGAATGATTGGTGCGGTGTTTGGTCTGTCGTCGGTCATCGGTCCATTGCTTGGCGGCTGGCTGACTGACGGTCAGGCGGTGTTTGGTCTGGTGACAGATTGGCGCTGGACGTTTTGGATTAATGTGCCTGTCGCAATTGCTGCATTTGCGATTATCGCGATATTTTGTCCGCCACTCAAACATGATAAAAAGCCGGTGGTTGACTATATTGGTGCTGCGCTGCTAACAGTTGCACTGGGTACGTTGGTATTGGCCGTAGATAATACCGAGAATATCTTTGCAGATCTGCTCAACGCAACGGGGTGGAGCCTAGAACTACTACGCACAGTGATGTTCAGTATCGTTGCCGTTGCAGTAGGCTCATTTATATGGGTTGAACGACGAGCAAAAGAGCCAATTCTGCCACTGCGATTTTTCCGCAATCGGAACTATGTGTTGATCATGGGTGTTGCGACGTTCTTTGGCGCAGCCTTTTTGGGTGCAATTTTGTATCTGACACAATTCAATCAGCAGGTCTTTGGTGTCTCGCCGACCGAATCGGGGCTGATGCTACTGCCGATGATCGGTGGTCTGATGCTGACATCGATCGTATCTGGCCAGATTATTTCGCGAACTGGCCGATACAAGGTGTTCATGCAAATCGGTGTGGTCGTTGCGACGGTGATGATCGGGTTGTTGGCAACACTGACGCCCGAATCACCCTATGTCTACGAGGCAGTATTGATGGCATTTCTCGGTGCTGGCCTAGGGGTTGTGATGCCAGTGATGAACCTGGCAGTACAGAATGAATTTCAGCAGCACGAAATGGGTGTTGCAACCAGCTCGAACCAACTGTTTCGTAGTCTTGGCTCGACAATCGGTATTGCAGTGTTCGGCGCGATGCTGACCGCAGGACTCGTCAGTAATCTCAGTGGTGTTCAGGACGAGCCATACCTCCAGACGCTCAGACAAAATTCGCAGGCCAGCCAGTTCGGTGATTTCACGGATTCAAATACGCTACTGAATCTCAATATGCCAGACACCAAAGCACGAATCACAGAGGGGTTCAATGATAGTGTTATGCAGCTGCCACCAGCACCGCGCAGGGACGCAGTAGAACGTTTTGATCAGCAGCAGTCACAGTATGCCGACACAATAACTTACGCATTCAGTGATAGTCTGCGCCGCATCTTTATCACTTCGTCCGTGCTGATGCTCGTGGCGGCAATCCTGGTCTTTATGATACGCGAACGTCCGCTCAAAGAAGCATCACCCGAACAGGCGCCTGGTGTTGCCTAAAGGAGGTTAATCACACAACCCCCTTGCATCCACCCATAACCGCTATATAATAAACCACAAGTACTAACACACATAAGGGTAGTTTCACGAATGGTAAAAAGCAAACAATACATGCTTAACCACCGCAGGAGGTTCAGCTAATGGCACGTTTACCAATCCCTGGCAAAGACAGCGGCACATGGGGTGATGTGCTGAATGATTATTTGTCACAGGCACATAAAAGTGACGGGACACTCAAGGATGACTCAGTTGGCAGTGCCCAGTTAGCAGATAACGCAGTTACCAACAGTGCCATTGCTCCTGATGCTATTACCGCTACAGAGATACAGGACGGCTCAATCCTAGAGGCACAACTCGATAGTGGTGTACAAACAAAGCTGAACGCTGCTGTACCCACATGGGGCACACTTAGTGGCAAGCCAGCCGTGGTAGCGGCCGGGAGTAACGCAGAGGCGGCAAGAGATGCGATTGGAGCTAACTACTATCATAATATTCTTGATTATGGTGTGACAACCGGGACGTCCTCATCTCAAACAAGTTCGATTAAAGCGGCTTTAGATAGTAATCCTGGTATGGCATTCTTTTTTCCAGCTGGAGACTACAGGCTGGACACATCTTTAGTGATATCAGCAAATAACTCACTAATCTTAGCACCGGGTGCTCGTATCTACGCAGGAGCTTCCATGAGTATCCTGATTGATTACAATAACGGTGCTACAAATGCCGATAACTATACCGAAGACAAGTGTCTTAGTGGTTATGGCGTTCTCGATGGAGCACTGTTGGCGAACACGGTGTTACGAGTCAATGCGGTTCTGCGTTTCTCCGTGAACGGTCCAACTATAATCGATGGAGTGAATAGAGGTATTCTAGCAGACACCCGAGGCGCAGAATTGCACGTTCACGATGTTCGTATTAAGAATACAACGACAAGCAACGTATCTGATAATGTTGGTATCGAAGCAAAGATGAATGATTGTCGTTTTGCAAATATCTCGATGCGCGATATTACGGTTGCGGTATGGGATCAAGGTGCTAACTATTGGAGCGATATCCATCCGTGGCTTGGAACTACTACGCAACTCACCGCGCGTTATGAGAATTCGGTCGCGTTCCTGCTTCAGGGCACTAGTGTCATGGAGCGTCCCTATGCAGATACGTATCGTTACTGTTTTCGTACGCAAGCTGATTCCGGCTATGTAAGGGCTCGTATCATTCAGCCTGAGGTCTATGCGAATCCTGGCAATTTAACAGATGGACTCGCCACTGCATATCCAGGAGTTATACTAGATATTACTGATGCCGGGGCAAGCCTTCTCTTTAATGATGGACTATTACGCGGTCATCCTACGACACCGTTTACTTTCACACAGGGTAATACAAATCGCCTAACAGCTAGGGGGAATGTCTCTCCAGGCACGCTTACAGGATTTGCGGAATATAAACGTGGTGTTCAAATGGGCAAAAGCACCTTTTTCCCAAGCGTGTTCGGATCCACGACGAGCGGTTCGCAGACATATGCCAGTCGAAGCGGGTATATGGAGGTTCGTGATGGCATGGTAACGTTTACCTTCTCGATGGATGTTACTCTTGGCGCAACGATCGCGGGTAATCTTCGTATTGGTCTAGGATCTGCCTACCCGGTAGGTGCACTGAGTGTCAATTTTGGGCATGGATCAGTCAGCACGGCTTATGGTGTGACTAGCATGGTTGGGCTTATTGGAGCAAACGGAACAACGGGCAACCTTGCAGCTTTTCCACTGACTATTGAAGGAACGGAAATCTCAACTTCAGGGCTGGCTAGCACCCAGCTAGTGGTAAGAGGCCAAATTACTTGTCCGTTCGACTATCCCGCGTAATGTAAGGATTCTGTCTTATAGATTGCTAACAACGGCTTGATCTCGATCTATAGATACGTAAAAGCTATGCAGAGGTATAGAGATAGTCAATATCTACCCCCTAGGTGCACAAAGTATTGCACATGTCTCAAAGAATACAAATTTATACCCTTCGATGCTATACGCAAACCATAAGCACGACCCCTGTTATGACTATTGACCGGGCATGGTATGTTTGCTAAGATTATCTTTGCGTCTCAACCGGATACGAAATAAAAATCTATAAATTAGGTCGAATCAATCGGGACGCATAAGTGAAAAGGGAGAACAAAAGCCTCATGCCAATAGCTGTCACGTTTGTGCCTAGTCGGCGCAAGCAGATCGCGGTGGATGTGGTGCCTGCCGAATGGCAACTGTATATTGCACACTAGATCTCTGATCAGAGAAAGAAAAATCGCTCCATGGCACCGGAGCGATTTTCTCGTTGGAGATTATGTATGCCTACAAGGCTTCTTCGACTTTCGCTTTGAGTGCTTCCTTGTTTGCCCAAACGTCGCTTTCTAGTTGTTCTTGGTTGAGGAAAATTGTTGGTGTACCAGATACATTGTCTTTGCGTCCAAGCGACAGGTCAAAGTTGATTTTGCTACTGACAGCGTCACTTTCGATATCACGCTTGAACTGGTCGATATCATCGATCCCAACCTCTTTTGCCATTGCAACAAAGAATGACAATCGTTCGTCAACAGAAGCATTGCTCCAATCATCCTGTTGTTCATACAGCGCGTCGTGCATCTCCCAGTATTTACCCTGTAGACCAGCAGCCTCGGCCGCCGCCGCCGCCGCCCGTGCGTTCGGATGGATCTGAGTGATAGGGTTGTTACGGAAGATAAACGTCAGTTTGTCTTTGTATTCCTCTTTTATTTCCTGAAGGATTGGAAAAGCGCTCTTGCAGGCAGGACACTGGAAATCACCGTACTCGATCAGTAACACGTTTCCTTCTGTCGAACCATACACATGATCACCGATATTGCCGTTTGCTTCCGATGCGGCAACGATTGCATTCGTGTTGACCTCACCGACATCGGCACGGTCCTGACGCGACAAGAATATCAATCCACCTAGAATTGCGATACAAATGACGATAAAAATAATCCACGTGTTTCTACTCACAAGGCTCCTCCATTACTAGTAAATACCATTATATAGTATAGTGGTCATATGACAATGCTATTGCTAATCGCTTGGGGGATTTTGGCGGTCAGCCTGGTGTTTTTGCTGGCGCTACGACCGCAACGGACACATCATAGCCGGTTCGAATTGAAACGTCGTGATGATCAGCAGACGCTGCGCCGTGAACGATATCTGGACGACGTGTATGCGATCATTCGTTTTTATATATTTGTGACGCTTGTTATGCTCACGGTACTATCGTTGGTAATTTGGCAGTGGTGGGGGATTGCCATCATTATCGGCGTAATCCTTTTTGCGCTCATTGTAGCTGCCCAAAAAGGCTTGCAACACGCCATGACAAAGGCGTACGAACCGTACGAGGAAAAACTGTTGCAGTTTGTCGAAAAGTTTCCGCTTGTTGGGCGATTGCTCGGCAGAGATCACAGTACCCCGCGTGATCAACACCTGGAATCGGTCGAACAATTACTGCATTTGGTTGAAGGTGCCGGGCATATCTTATCGCCAGACCAACAGAATATTGTTCGGCATGGGCTATCTTGGCACCAGGTGCAGGTAAAAGAGGTAATGACAAAACGCCGTGATATTGTGGCAATTAAACACAACGAGCTTGTCGGGCCGTTGGTCCTCGATGATCTGCACCGAAGTGGCTATAGCCGGTTTCCTGTCATGCAGGCGAACGTTGACAATGTTATCGGGGTACTCAATATTACAGACCTCCTGGATATACATAACGCCAAAAAATCTCACACTGCCGAAAAAGTCATGGCGCCACAGGTCCTGAGGATAGAGGAGGATGAGCCATTGCCTCAGGCATTGTCTCTTTTGCAAAAAAGCCACCAGCATCTGATGATTGTGGTCGACGAAGAAGGCAATACAACTGGCCTGGTAACACTCACCGATATTATGCGATCGCTGTTGGGTAAGTGATTTCTCTTCACGAACAGCTATACTGTCAAGGCATTTATAACAGGGGTTGCAAATGTAATTTGTGAATATGGGTTTATAATAGAATATAGAAAAGCTAAACGGAAGGAGGTGTATAAGTGAATACCCTATCAAACGTCAAGCTACACTCTTGGGCGATTGTGCCAATGATACAACAATGATGCTCTAACAGCTCGCCTATTGACTATGATGCATTGCATGATGGCGATCGCTCAGTAGCGCAACGGTAATAATCTGCAAAGAAACGGGATAAGGAGGTTACATATGGTAACAACCAAACAGCGTCAAGCAGCAAAGCAAAATATCAAAAAGGCGCAGGAAAAGTGGCAAAGCATGAGTTCGCGGCAGCATTCACTTGCGCAGCCAGAGGGTCGAAGTCGTGCAAAGCCCGGAGCAAAGGGAACGGGTGATTACTATCGCATCGTTCTACGATCAAAGGAGGAGTTTACCTCGTTTCGTAATCAAGATGTCGGAAAACCAGGTGGTTTGCAGCGTGTCGCGGGGCGACGCAGTAGTGGATCTTGGGGAACGCAGGCGTGGCTAGTCAGCAAGGATGATGCGCATGTTTCGCGGAGTGGGGCACTTGTTCCTGATAGTGATGACGCAAAAGGGCTTTTTGAGTCACTTCGTGGTCCGATCGAGCATGAAAAGGGTGATGTATTTCAGGCAAAGGATCGAAGGAATGTACCCGAAAAAGAAAAACCCACCAAGGCACAGCAACAGGCTCGATCTGAGAATATCAAAAAGGCTCAGGCAGCCCGTCACAACGAGTCGTCATGATGCAACAGAAGTGGTCTCAACATGTGACGGAGTCGAGCGATGCACTTGATTTGGAGGAGGGTGTTTTTACCTGGAATGACCCACAACGCATTGCGAGGTCTCTCTTGAATTCTGCAGAGGCAAGTGATCGGCGGAAGACATCAGCTTATCGGTCGGCAATGTCAATGCTGACATTTTACATTAACCGCGCCGGCAAAGGACTAGACAGTAGGCAGAGGCAAACATTAGAGGAAGCAAAAGATTGCTTACGTACTTTTCGTGAGTGAGGTGTACTAGCGTCGTAACAGAGAAAATGGTAAAATATCCCAGATATGACACGAACGCTTATTAGAGATTTATCGAACAAAATTGGTGAAACCGTAACTATTCATGGTTGGCTGCACAAAAAACGCTTGCTTGGTGGGCTGAACTTTTTGACCGTTCGCGATCGCAGTGGTCTGGCGCAGAGCCTGATCGAGGACAAAGATGAGTTAGAGAAACTCCGTGGCATGCAGATTGGTACCGTCGTGAAATTCACAGGTACTATCGTTTCCGACGAACGTGCACCAGGTGGTGCAGAGTTGCATGACGTTAAGGTTGAGATTGACGTTCCGGTTACTGATGAACCACCGATCGAAATCGACAAGCCTATCAGTCACAAGGCGGAAAACCTCGATACGTTGTTTGAATATCGTGTATTGAATATCCGTAATTTGCAGGAACAGAAAATATTTAAGATCCGTGGTAGTCTGACGCGCTATATTCGCGATTTTTTGACTGAGCACGAGTTTGTCGAGATTGATACACCAAAACTACTGGCCGAAGCAACCGAGGGTGGTGCGGAGGTATTCCAGCTAGATTACTTTGGCAAAACGGCAACATTGGCGCAGAGCCCGCAGTTTTATAAACAAATCATGGTCGGAGCGTTTGAACGCGTCTATGAAATTGGTCACAGCTATCGAGCAGAACCAAGCGCTACGACACGACACCTTACCGAGCTAACAATGCTCGATATCGAGATGGGTTTTGTCGAGAGCCACGACGAAGTATTGGATATGGTTGGTGATATGACGCAACATGTCCTGCGTCGGGTATATGACGACCATGAGGCTGATTTGAAATCACTGAACTCGCCAGAGCTGAAGCTACCAGAAGATGGGAAAGTGCCGCGCTTCACGATTGCCGAAATTCACGACATGTATACCAAAGCGACAAAGACCGATACGACCAACGAAAAAGATCTGATACCTGACGAAGAAAAATGGATTTCTGATTATGCGCGCAAGCAACTTGGTAGTGACCTTGTCTATGCCGTGGACTTTCCGCGTGAGGCTGGCAAGTTCTATCACAAGTTCAAAGATGACGGAACGGTGGCGTGGGGTGACCTGTTGTTCCGCGGCCTCGAGATTGCAACAGTTCCGCTGCGCGAGAATAACTACGATACGATGATTCAGCAAATGACAGATGCTGGGCTAGATGTCACGCATGAAGGGTTCAAATATTACCTGCAAGCATTCAAGTATGGTTTGCCACAGCATGGTGGCTGCGGCTTCGGTATCGATCGATTAGTCGAAAAGACGATAGGGTTAAACAACGTCAAAGAAGCGACACTCTTCCCCCGCGATATTAATCGTTTGACACCATAACATATAGTTGTTTAATAAACATCTAATGGTGTTTTTTAAACAACACTCTACTGTACTTATTTGACCCATGGGTATATAATAAAAATATGGCAGAATCATCAACAATCATCGTATTACTAACTATAACGGTCATCCTGTTGTCAGTTGTCATCGTGGCACTCTTGGCGACAATTACGGTTTTGATCCTGCGAGTAAACCGTATTGCTAAGAATGTCGAAAAGGTGTCTGGCAATGTGGCTGAAGCGACAGAGTGGCTCAGCCCGGTCAAACTGTTTTCGACCGTTGTGGACATGTTTAAGAGATAATAAGGAGGTTATGATATGTTAAAACTCATCAAAGTGGCAGTTGCGGCAGCAGCAGGATTCGCGGCAGGTATTTTAGTCGCACCAAAAAGTGGTAAAGAGACACGACAGGATATCAAGAAAAAAGCCAAGCAAGCAAAAAGTGCTGCCAAAGAAGGTAGTCGCACGGTCAAGAAAAGTGCTGACGCAGCAAGCAAAGAAGTTGCAGCGTTTGGCCGAAGTGCCAGGGCATCAGCAGACAAGATTGCAGCTGAAGCGGCAGAGCTTGGGGGTGAAGCCCGAACTCGTGCTCGTCGTGTAGGTGACGATGCGAAAGAAACGGCAAAAACGGTCAAGACCGATGCCGAAAAGCATTTCAAGAAAACAAGCTCTAACTAGTTGTTACAGTTCTGTTACTACACCATTTCGTAGGCGCTCATATCGGGCGCCTACTTTTTGTGTGATGCCACCAACCATACGGTCGGCGAGCTGTTGACCTTCATCAGATAGAATTGCATCATGCGTAGGGAAAACAGTCTGCGGTCGGACTGTTGTCACGAAATGAGCTACTTCACTGAATTTGAGCCATGGCGCGGCAACTGGCAGCGCAAGGACGGTCACTGGTTTGTCTGGCGTAACGAAAGAATCGCCAGGGTAATATAAATGATCGTTAACCATAACTCCAAGGTTCGCAATGCTTGGTATATCTGGTGCGATGACAGCGTGGTGTCCGCCAAAAAATTCTAACGTGAACCGATCCACGGAAATTTCTTCGCCAGACTTAACGGCCTGGGTCCTGAACGTGCTGAGCTGTGCCACGACGTCGGCGTGTGCATATATTGTTGCGTCTGGATTTTTTGCAACGATATTTGTGAGGTGCGACGTATCTAAATGGTCTTGATGTTCGTGGGTGATAACGACGACGGTGACGTTTTGTGGAACGACAAAATCTGTCGACCAACCGCCCGGATCAACCACGAGCGACTGGTTGTTTTCTTCAACGACAAAACACGCATGTCGATATTTTGTTATTTTCATTTGTCATTCTCCTTGAAGTACTTTTTGAATGCCTTCCGAGCCTTGATGACCTTTGGCGCGATAATGACAGAACAGTATCCATTACCGGGATTCTGGTCAAAGTAATTCTGATGATACTCCTCGGCCGGATAGAACATGCCGAGCGGGGTGACGTCTGTCACAATCTTGTCCTTCCACTGTTCTTTGGCGCGTTCTAGTGCTGCCTTGAATAGCTCTTTCTGGTTATTATCTGTATAAAACATTGCCGAGCGGTACTGCGTACCGACGTCGTTACCTTGACGATTGAGCGTCGTCGGATCATGAATCAGAAAGAAGAGGTCGAGAATGACATTGGCTGGTACGATAGATTCATCAAATGAGACCTGTACTGCCTCGGTATGGCCGGTTATTCCCATCGAGACTTGATCATAACTTGGTGTCGGTACGTCTCCACCAGTATAACCACTAACGACATTTTTGACGCCCGTTACTTTACGATATACTGCATCAAGGCACCAGAAACATCCGCCAGCGAGTGTATATGTAGTCATATATTTATTATACGCTTATAATAGGGTCCATGAAATTCATTCCACAGCATTCCCTCGATTTTTTAGATTCCTGGTTAATCTACCAACATCAACACGGTGATATTCCAGGGATAACTATTGCTATTGCAAAAGATGACAAAAAGATTTTTGCCAAGTCGTATGGTTTTGCAAATATCGAAGAGAAAGAAGAACTGACAACCGATCACCTGTTTCGCATTGCGTCGCATTCGAAAACATTCACTGCAACAGCGCTACTGCAACTTCAAGAAAAAGGCAAATTACGGATTGACGATAAAGCTAGCGATTATCTTGAATGGCTAAAAGAACATCGCGATAATCGTTGGCACGAAGTAACGATTCGACAACTTCTATCACATAGTGGTGGTGTTATACGTGACGGACTAGATGCAAACTATTGGCAATTGAAGCGGCCGTTCCCGAGCGCTGCTCGGCTAAAACAGGAAATTCTTGAAGCTGACCTAGTCTATGATAATAATAAGAAATTTAAATATTCCAATTTCGGCTACTCACTACTTGGACAAATCATTGAAGGTGTTAGTGGTCAAACATATGCAGAGTATGTGAATAAACATATCATTGAGCCTCTCGAATTAGAAAACACGGGACCGGAGCCAAATGCTAGAGTGTCAAAACGCTTAGCTTCGGCATATGGGCGTAAACTTACCGATAAAACACGCGAACACATCCCAGATGTCGATACGTGTGCCATGGCATCGGCAACGGGATTTTATTCCTGCGCCAACGACTTATTAACCTACTTTAGTGCACATATGATTGGTACTGGTAAATTGCTTAATGATGAGTCGAAAAAAGAGATGCAGCGTGTACAGTGGCAAGTTGAGCATGCGATAGCAAAAGATGAATATGGGCTTGGGCTTGAAATGAGTAAAATTGGCGAACGCACGATGATTGGACATGGTGGAGGTTTTCCGGGTCACACAACAATGAGTTTATTCGATCCAAAGGACAAGCTCGTGCTTACTATTATGACTAATTGTCTTGAGGCGCCTACGCATGCGATCGCAAAGGGTATATTGTCGATACTGGACTATTTGGGCGAAGATGAGCCAGATAAGAGTCTGTTGAAATTTGAAGGTCGATTTGCAAACCTGTGGGGTGTCGAGCAAGTTGTTATCAAAGGCAAGGAGATTGTCGGTATTACTCCGCAGGCGAATGAGCCGTTTTCTAATTCGGATACATTCGAGAAAATTGACGAAACGACTCTCAAGATTGTCAAAACAAATGGCTATATGTCGAATGGCGAATTGATTCATTATATATTTGATAATGACGACAAGCCAACAAAAATTATTAGCGCTGGTATCGAAAGCCTGTTGTCAAAGTCTGGTGATTATCATTTGAAATAAAATGACACATCAAGATTTTACTGAACTTTTGTGGCATAAAGCACGTGAATTGTATCGCGATATGCCGTGGCGTAATGACACACGACCATACTATGTGTTGGTGAGTGAGCTGATGCTGCAGCAGACGCAGGTAGATCGGGTAATCCCAAAATTCCAGGCGTTTGTTGCACGGTTTCCAGACGAGAAAGTACTAGCAGAGGCACCACTCGCTGATGTCCTGCGCCAATGGCAAGGACTTGGCTATAATCGTCGGGCGAAGTATTTACATCAGGCCGCCAAAGCAATCGTGCAGCTCGGAGAATTTCCGAATGATCAAGAAGGATTAATGACGTTGCCGGGCGTTGGAAAGAACACAGCCGGCGCAATTATGGCGTACGCGTATAATCAGCCAGTTGTATTTATCGAGACGAATGTTCGTGCTGTTTATATACATCACTTTTTTGCTAGTAGCGACCAGGTCGATGACAAAGATATTCAATTGCAGCTTGAACAGACGATTGACCACGAAAACCCGCGTCAGTTCTATTGGGCATTGATGGATTATGGCAGCTGGCTCAAAAAGCAAGGGATCAAACCCTCGCGTAGTCGGCATTACAAAAAACAGGCGCCGCTGAAGGGCAGTATCCGGGAGGTCCGTGGTCAGATTGTAGCAGCACTGTCTCGGACTGACATGACTGACCAAGAGTTGCAGCATATGCTCGATGCTGATCATCGCTATCAACCAGCGGTAGAAGGGCTAGTGAACGATGGACTCGTAACAGTACGCAACGATAGGCTGCATTTGACCAAATGAGAGCTGAGCGGGATAATAAGAGGACAATGAAGGTACTTATGAAAAGTCTGGCTATAGTTGTGGCAGTCGTCGCCTTCTTTGCGATCGTGCCCGTTCAGGCACAAAGTCAAACGATGACTGATGAACATGTCGAGCGTATCAAATCGAATTGCCCAGTCGCACTGGCGACATTGGGGCGCATCCATGCAAACGATCTGCCGCAATTCATTAATAGCAATCAGACGTATTTTTCGGTTGGTGACAAAATGATGGCGCGACTCAATAGCCGGCTGAGTTTGAATAGCTATGATGCTAGCCAATTGGTCAAGACGGCGAGTGAGTTTAATGAAGCATTACGCACGTTTCGTGATATATATAAAACATATGATAATACGATGAGTGAATTGGTGCATTTGAACTGTCAGCGAACACCGGTGACGTTTTATGATCAGGTGGCTAATGCTCGACAGCAGCGGGGTGAGGTACACGAGACTGTTGTGAGGCTGGAGTCGCTCATCAAACAGTACCGAGAGCAGGTTGAAGATTTCAAAGAGCAGCATTTGGGCGAGGAGACGGCAGAATGAACGAACCGGACATTCATAACGAAAAACCGGCCGTCGCTCTGCCTTGGTATCGCCAACGACTATTGCTGCTGGTTGTCGGTAGTGTGATAATCGCATTACTATTGGTTGTGATTGCGATGGCGATTTATGTG
>DCYK01000026.1 GCA_002331045.1 Candidatus Saccharibacteria bacterium UBA2112 | reverse complement strand
AACATAGCCCCGCATTATCACACTGCATAGCAACAGCCCTGCACGGTGATGTGCGGGGCTGTATGCTTTTTTGTGATAACGATTAACCGTTTTTGCTTGTGTCAAAAATAACGTACGGAACGTATGTTTGCCAAGCGGCAAGTTCGGCAGAGGTGAGACTTTGGGCGTCGCTCACGGCTTTTGCAACCGTACCCTTGTCAAATGTTACCTGCTGACCAACTTCGAGGAGTGGTGAGCCTGCATCCGTTGTCAGGAATGTTTCGGCAGCGACAATTTGCGCTCGGCTGACAGATACTTCAGCATCCTTGGCATATCCCTGAACGGCTTTTCGTGCTAGTACAGCGTATGAATCACCTGATTGGGCGGTGTATGTACGCTCGCCAGTGGCGGCTTTCTCAGCCTTTTCCTTTTTGGCCGCCTCTTCTTTTTCTTTTGTTTCTTTTGCTTTCTCAGCCTTTTTCTCTTGTTCGGTCATAGTTGTCTGATCATCTGAATCAGCATCATTCGCCTGATTGCTATTAATGACCAGTAGACCGCCGAGTACGATAACGGCGACGCCGGCAACGATTAACCACTTGTACTTTTCGATGACTTCCATCGTTGTGTAACCCTCCTGCCCACCGCATTACTTGTATGTAGCAGATTGTAGCATGTTATGAAAAGAAGCTAAAGAGGTGTAAAGCGATGCTATGTCATAAGCGGCTACGCGGGTCGCGGATATGCTATAGTATCGGCATGAAAAGAGGCGAAACGATAACGATAAAAAGTCCTGTAGATGTACATGCGCATCTGCGAGAACCCGGAACGAATAAAAGTGAAACCATTGCTTCGGGCACACGGGCGGCAAGAGCGGGTGGTTACCAGGCGGTGTTTGATATGCCGAACAACCCAGGTGCTCCGACACATAGCGCAAGTAGAGTTGTCGAAAAGCTGAGTATCGCATCGCGAACGGGCAATCTTGATATCGGATTCTACGCCGGTATTGATCTTGCAAATCCGGCGACCGATCAAATACCACGGATGATTGGTCGTACAGTTGGTTTAAAGCTATACATGGGTAAAACGACAGGGAATAACCAACCGTACACACTGGATGATGCGAGAGAGGCAATTGATGTATGGATCAATCAAGCGGATCAACGGGGCTTTCAGGCACCGATTCTATTGCATGCCGAGGGTGATATAGGTGCAGAGACTGCGGATTATATAGCGCGCCAAGATCATCAGGCACACTGGTGTCATGTTTCAACGACAGAAGAGGCGCATCATGCACATATATTAAAGCAGAAATATCCCGAGCGTTTTACCGCTGAGGTCACTCCGCATCACCTGACGATGACAGATATTAATGCCGAGCAACTTGGCTGGCCAGGTGGACGAATGATGCCCTCACTCAAAACTGAAATCGATCGCGACGCATTACAATGGGCGTTTACACATGGTGACATTGACATCATAGGGACAGATCATGCACCACATGCGATGGAAAACAAACTAGCAGTAGAAAACGAAAATCCCCATGGCCATACTGAGGATGGTTGTGCGACCTGCTTTGGTGTTAGCGGTATAGAGTTTGCCGTACCAATACTTGCGAGACAGGCATTGTTGGGTAATTTCTCTAAAGACAAATCAGTTGACGAATCATTTGAGCGATTAGAAGACGCGCTCTATACCCAGCCACTCCGAATGTTGGGCATTCAGCAGGGCAATATGCCAGCCCGCACTGTACTAGAGCTTGGTGCGTATAGGATTGAGAAAGAGCAGATAGTCGGTAGCTCAGAGAACACGCCGTATATCAATATGATAGCGGGGGCAAAAGTGCTGGAAGTAACCGGATTGCGTCATCCGCGAATGTTTATGGCTCAGCAAAAAGTTGTCTAAAAAAGACAGAACCCCCGGAGGGGCCTGCCTTTGCAGGGCTCCGAGGGTTAGCCGACAAGATCGGCATATTCCCGACGAATCTCGTAGATCTCTGCAGTTGAAATCTGCGCAACGTGTGTGACCAGCTGGACGCCTGCACAACCGACAAACATGCTGTCGAGCACATCTTTGCCAGTTTCGATGCCGCCCACGCGGATGACATCAATTGTGTCTGGCAGTACCTTCCGTAGCTGGATTGCCTGGCCCAGGCTGACGGGGTTGAGCGGTTTTCCACTAATACCGCCGAGATTGCCTGTCTCGGCCGTATCAATCATCCATTCGTCGGACAGACGACCTGCGCCGCCTGGGATGGTGTTGCAGGTTGCGACATAGTCGATCGGTGTGTCGGCGAGGACGGCCGCGACCTCCTTGAGCATGCCCGAGTCGAGGATTGGTGACAATTTGACACCGATCAGACCCTTCGAAACGGCGATGCACTCGAAGATATCGGCAATGCCCTGCGGGTGGTAGCTCGGGATCGGATGCCCAGCATTCGGGCAGCCGAGGTTGATCTCTACTCCAGCGCTGTAATCTGCGAGACTCTCGGCCAGTTCCCAGTACTCCTCGGGTGAAAAGCCGGCGATGCTGGCGATGACGTTGTCATAGCCGGGTTCTACGCGGGATGCGAGGCCCTCGTTAGGCATTCCCCAGGCGTTTAGTCCGAATAGTGGGTCATCTAGCCACTCTTTTACCCCGTCATTGCCTCGGCGAGGATTGACGGTGATCGAGCCGATAACGGCGAAGTCAGCAGCTCGAGCATACTCGCTGATGCGAGTCGGATTGAACGTCTTGCAGAGTCCGGCTCCCGTCATGATGATGGGATAACCTTTGGGATATGGCATCCCCGATTTCTCGACGATAGTCATAGCGATCCTTTGATGTCAGGGAACAAAAAAGCGGCTGATGCCGCCTATAGTAGAATAATGCCAACGTATGTATCTGTAAAGGGGGTGATGACCCACCCGCGCAATAGCTGCGCGGGCAGGCCAGACCCATCACGAAGTCAACGGGTGATGTATTCCCGAATGACTCGATGTTCCTCATCGGTGATCTTGCGGGCGGCGAGGAGGTAGTCGACGACGTCGAGTACTGACATGACCGCCACGACGTTGTATCCAAGCTTGCGGAGCTCCTCGACGCCACGACCACGATCGAACAGGACGAGGACGGTAACGACGGTGAAGCCGGCTCCCTCTAGTGCTCTGATCGCTTCGAGCTTGGTGCTCGCCCGAGTGATCAGGTCGTCGACCAGAAGTACGGTGTCTTCTTGTCCAACCGCAGGCTCCCCGTACATGATTCGGACGTCGCTACTGATCTGGCGGCTGCCGTCTTCGAACTTCAATTTGCAGAGCTTCAGCCGCCCGAATTGGCCGCTGACATACTCTCCGATAACTCGTTCAATCTGATCACCAAATGGCGTGCCGGCGTCGGGGATATCGGCGAACCAGCCGAAGTTCAAGTACTGTTGGTTAGAACCAATTGCCCAGAAAAGTTCGTTACCAACGAGATCCATGATCTCGGCAGTCACCGGCCCGGGGTTCGAGGGGTGATCCTCGGTCCGGATGTTCAGATAGAACGGGGAGTTTGGGATTGTCGGATCATCGTCTTGTGCCTTGATCCTGAAACCGCCGTCCGGCGAGATGTCGATCTTGATAGCACCGACCTCCCAGAGCTTGTCGACGATGAGTTCCTGCGAGTGAGAGAGTGCTGTTAGCACAGTTGGCCTCGTTTCGTGATGGGTTTTAAAGGATCGAGGTTTCGACCTCGCAGACAAGCATATACTAAATATGTCAATAGATAAAGCGTAAGCGATGGATTTGCTCAGAATGGTATAGCTTTTATTTTGACGGACAATGATATAGGATAGGAAAAATTGTATCGATTTGAGAGAACAGATGAGTGTCGAGAAAAATTTCCTTACTACATACAATAACATTACGTCTCAGCAGCGGAATCTGGATGACTATACTGCTGTCCTGAGAACGTTTCCTGCCTTTGATGATCCACCGAGTGATGAAGCAGCTGAACAGCAAGCACAAGAAGCGGTAGTACAGAGACGACGAGATTTTCTGCGTGCAACCCTTGGCGAACATGCTACTGCTGGCGAAACATTAGATATAACAGACAATGTTCAAATGACAGAGATGCTCTTGCAGTTGAGTGGTGATCAAGGTGGCCAAGCTGATAATTTTGAACTGGCTACAGCAGTCTTGTTGAGTGTACAGGGTATGAGTCGACAGCGAATTGCGACTATTATGAAATTCCATTTCGATGATGTCGAACAGTTACTTGACGGTTTTATTGAACGGGTGCAGGGGAGCCTTGCGGAGTTATTTCCTGTACGACAAATACGTTCAAATGGAGTAGCCGAGCGAGAAGATGAAGTGGGAATACAGACACAGGAACATCATATTAATAGTGCGCCTCCTCGGCAAGGGGCGAGATCATCTCGGTCACTTCTTCCTGAAGCGCCGGTCTCCTACCTGAATCCTGTGCCTGTTCCCACTACCCAAGATGCAGATTGGCGGTATCGAGCATCGTGCAGAGATCAGGATCCAGAGCTATTTTACCCAGATAAAGAAAACAAGGATACGACTGCTGCTGCAAAGCGGATTTGTCGGCACTGTGTGGTTATTCCGGAATGCTTACGGGAAGAATTTAGCCAAGGCGTCAAGGGGCAGAATGGTGTGCGCGGAGGGTATTCCACGCGTGAACGACGGGCGATCTTGAGAAGGGGTGCCAATGAGGTAGCGAAGGTTCTGCATCATGAAGAGAGAAGAAGGGCACAGCGTTTATAGAAGGGCGAGAAAGTGTGAGTAATATAAAAACCTGAAGGCTTGATAGTTCAAGCACACAGGTTCTTTGCCGAGCCGCCTTTGGTGGGGCGGCTCGGCGCGACCGAAGCACGAACGCGTCGTAACTTCGGCCAGAACCGTCGTTCAGCTCACCAGCCCTCTGACGAGCGTAATGAGCTTGTCGTCCTCCTTCTTGATCTCCTCGACCGTGTTGAGATCGTGCAGCGCTCCGTCCTCCGCTTTGACAATTCGATAGTCGTAGCGGGTAGGGTCGAGCGGCTGATCCCACGGAAGGTCCTGTTGGTTGCTGTCGACGATGCCGATCTGCTGCCAGAACTCATCTAGTTCGTCGTCGGTGACACTCCACACGTAGGACGCCGGGGAGTTTTTTATCCCCGCCACTCTACTAGAGAGGGCGCCACGAACCTCAATGATGTAGCGACTGGTCGTGACAAACATTGCTATCGGACCCGTCTCCGAATCGATCTCGCCGTCGACAAATTCAACGATGATTTGTGCCTGCAGCCCTACGCCAGGTTCGTCATTGAGACGGAGATGTAGTGAGCCGAGCCCGTTTTCTGGTGCGGGTGCGGGATCAAGCTTGTTTGCATCGGATATGTCAACTGCCTCGTCACCGACGAGGGCACGGGCAATGACTGGTCCGCCGACTTCATCCAGCAGTTCCTGCAACTTGTCGTGTCTCTCGTCGGAGAGAAAGTACTCGACCGCCTCTTGGCTTGGTGATGCCGGCACGTCAGAGGAGCTGGCAGCGCAGCCGCTCATGACGAGGCTAATGATCGCGAGGATAAAAATGAAGAGGCGCATGGCCCCTCCTCTCTTTGGTTGTGATGGACGGTTCTTGAGACTCTTCCAAAAAGCAGAGAATCACTCGCAAATATTACAATATATTATACATTAAGTCAATATGCGTGCTTACGGTGAAAGGAGTATAATGAGATTATGGCCTCGCGATACACACTAGCATTTGCAAAGCGTCCCTCCGGTGGAATTCGTTATATCATCGTCTACGGATTTGTTGCTAGAAACGGGCAATAAAGACGGGCGAAACATCTGTGAATCGTTTCTCGAACTAATTTTTGAGGATTTTTAATGATGGATAGCGAAACTTTTTTAAACGAACGAATCGATGTGCTGGCAAAATTTGGTACCGGTCTGAACCCGTGCGTGCCGCTAAAATTTCGGCGGGCGAATGGACAGGAGGTGACGGTGACAGAGATTGGATTACGGCATCCAACAGCGCAGGGCAGACGAGCGGTGCATGTGTTTGATGTGACGGACGGATCAAGTGATTACCGGATCGAGCTAGATAGCGAGCGACTGACGTGGACGCTGACGCGGATGGGGGATTCAATATGATAAATAAAAATAACACCTGGGCAGGTGTTGTAGCGGAGGGAGCGCTGGCGGTTGATGGCCGCCAGCGTCTCCGCTCCGTGTGTGCAAGTTGCTCTGCGCGGTCAGACGCCTTCGAGGAGTTCATCGATCTTAAGGCCAGTGTGGAATCTGGTCCACTTGTACGCCGCACGGTCAACGCGCCACATCTTCTCGCGAGCCGCCTTGACCTTCTTGATGAATCGCCACGGGTGCCAGTTGATCGACTTGAATCCCTTGCCAGTCATCGATGCTTTCTGGATGTCAATCGCGAACTGGTAGCGGGCTTCGGTCACGAGCGTGGTCATCAGCTCGTCGAGAACGTCGTAGTCGTTGTTGTCGAACAATTTGCAGATCATGCTTGCACGCGCACGGTCAAACTCGCACAGGCCAATCATGGCTTCGCGCGCTTCCGACTTGCGCTTTGTCTTTGTAAGGTACTGCTCATCGGTATCCATAGGTGTAACGCCTCCCTTGAAGTTGTTGCGAATGTGGTCCGAATGGAACTATTAAAATTATACCATAAAAATATAATTTATGCAATATATTATGGATAGTCTCAACTCCGGCCGACCCCTCATTATGCACATTGATTTGAATAGCTGCTTTGCGACGGTCGAGCAGCAGGCGCGGGTGATGTTGCGGGGACGACCCGTGGCGGTGGTGAATCGGCGGACGGATCAGACAATGATCGTAACGTGCAGTTACGAAGCCAAGGCTGCTGGGGTGAAGCTGGGTATGAAACTTCGCGATGCGCGTAAATTATGCCCGGATTTGGTTGGTGTCGAGAGTGACCCGTCGAAGTATAAATATGTGTATCACAAGTTGCTGAACATCATGAACGATTATTCGGCACATGTGACAATGAAGTCGATCGACGAGGGCGTAATTGACTTTACGCAAGCGCCACAAGCAATCGTCGAACGCGGTCTGGAAAGTATCGGGATGGAAATTAAACAGCGGCTACGCGACGAGATTGGTGTTGCGATGCGGTGCAACGTGGGGATTGCGACAAATCGTTTTCTGGCCAAAACAGCAGCGAGCTTGCACAAACCGGACGGTATGGATATGATCACTCATGAGAATCTGCGCGAGGTACTGGCGACGTTACAGCTCCAGGATTTGACGGGCATTGCCGGACGCAATGAGCATCGCCTGAATGCAGTCGGCATCTATACGCCATTGGATTTCTTGGATACGCCAGCAGGTGTACTGCACGATATGGTATTTCACAGCATCAATGGTGAACAGTGGTATCAGCGACTGCGCGGGTGGGAGGTCGATGATGTAGCAACGACTGTCAAGCGCGTGGGGCGGCAGTATGTGTTGGATGGATTCAATTTATCATTTGATCAAATCCTGGACCGATTGCATCATTTGTGTGAGTCGGTCGGGTACCGTATGCGCAAACAAGGTTTGAGTGCCAGGGGTATCTACGTCGGGACGCGGACGTTTGGCATGACAGGCGACAAGCGCCGTAGCTATTGGCATGCCAGTCATGTGTCGCAGACACCGTTCTTTAGTAACGAGACGATTTATGGTCTGGCACGGATGCTATTTGTGAATGCTCCGCCAAATATTCGCGATATTAACGTCCATTGTTATCTACTTCAGCGTGAAGAGCCATCCCAGGTGAGTTTGTTTGCTGACCAAATCGCCCGCGAACGATTGGTAACGGGTGCTATTGATGAGATTAACGAACGTTATGGTGAACATACGATCCACGCTGCCAGCACCACGAACACTGGTCCGTTTGTCAAAACCAAGATACCATTTGGCAGTACGCGTTACCTATAGGGGTTATAATGTAAATATGAGCAAAGGTTTTCTACTCCTTATGGCAACGATTGGCGGATTTGTGGGAAGTTATGTTCCGGTTTTATTAGGTGATACTAATTTTTTGGACGGATGGAGTATTTTGGGTGGAGTGGTAGGTGGACTACTGGGAATTTGGCTAGGGGTGAAGTTGTATAAAAGGTTTATGTAGGTGAAGTATATTGTTGCAGTGAGCGGCGGGGTGGACTCGGTTGTGTTGCTGGATATGCTGGTGACGGGTCAGTTGGCGCATGATGGACTTGTTGTTGCACATTTTGATCATGGAATGCGTGATGATTCAGCCGAGGATGCTGCATTCGTTAGGGATTTAGCGGCAAAATACAATGTATTATTCGAAGCGAAGCGCGAGGAACTTGGCGCGAATGCAGGTGAAGAGCTGGCGCGTGAACGGCGGTATGCGTTTTTGCGCGATGTGGCAAAAAAGTATGAAGCCACGATCATGACGGCGCATCATGCCGATGATGTTATCGAGACGATTGCTATTAATGTGACCCGTGGTACTGGGTGGCGTGGCTTGGCGGTAATGGACAGTCCGGACGTCGAACGACCACTGATCGGTATGAAGAAAAGTGAGTTAAGAGAGTATGCGAATCAGCATAATCTTACCTGGCGTGAGGATGCGACAAATCAGGATACAAAATATTTGCGTAATAATCTGCGACAAAAACTTCATCAACGAGACGAGCAGATGTATGAATTATTGCTTCGCTATCGTGATCGGCAAGTGGTGTTACGAAAGGCAATCGATGCGGAAGCAGCAAAACTGTTCGGAACATCACCCTACCCACGGTACCTATTCATTCAGGCACCAGTGCCAGCGGCCGAAGAATTACTGCGAGCAGTGATCGTGCGTACTGTTGGGTACTATCCGACGCGTCCACAATTGCAGCGTGCTCTTCATGCGATCAAGGTATTGCAAACCGGCAAGCGGCATCACATTGCAAGCGGGGTAAGGCTGGTATTTACGGTGGATAGCTTTGTTGTCGAGAAGGGCTAGAAAGTGGTATGATAAAAGGAGTAATTAAACGCTGAGAAGTTGCTGATCGAAAGGAATGTAGTGATAGTATGGCGATGAAAAACCGGCCACCAAAAAATAAAATCAATAACTGGATGCGACTGAGTGTCTTTTGGGCAATTATTGTGCTGGCAGCGCTGGCATTTTTTGCTGTTGTGGCACCCAATCAACAGTTAGAAGATGTGCCGATCTCGAAAGTGATTGAGCGTGCAAATAGCGGCAAGATCGAAAAGATCGAGGGATCGGGTAATGAGCTTCAAATCACGCCCGAGGGTGAAGAGGAGCCAACGCAGCGCTCATACATCCAGGGTGGTGTCAGTACATTGATCAAAGACAATATCCTCAACGACGATGCCAAGAAGACAGTCGCCGATACGCCACCATCCCAAACGGGTGAGACACTATGGAATTTAGCGATTATCATTGTGCCAGTTGTGCTCATCATTGGCTTTTTCATGTTTATGATGCGACAGGCGCAGGGTCAGAATAATCAGGCACTTGGCTTTGGTAAATCAAAAGCAAAGTTGTACGGCATCGACAAAGAAAAAGTTGTCTTTAATGATATTGCTGGTAACGACAGTGCAAAGCAAGATCTTGAAGAAGTTGTCGACTTTTTGAAGCATCCAAAGAAATACAAAGAAGTCGGGGCAAAAATTCCGAAGGGTGTTCTACTAGTCGGTAATCCTGGTACCGGTAAGACGATGCTGGCCCGTGCGGTTGCTGGTGAAGCAAACGTACCGTTCTTTAGCATCAGCGGTTCGGAATTTGTCGAGATGTTTGTCGGTGTTGGCGCGAGTCGTGTACGCGATTTGTTCCAAAAGGCAAAAAAGAATGCACCAGCCATTATCTTTATAG
Organism: Candidatus Saccharibacteria bacterium UBA2112; assembly: GCA_002331045.1. Taxonomy (GTDB): domain Bacteria; phylum Patescibacteriota; class Saccharimonadia; order Saccharimonadales; family Saccharimonadaceae; genus UBA2112. The sequence goes on along the minus strand of DCYK01000026.1, from coordinate 4,039 downwards.
ACGAGATCGATGCAGTCGGTCGTCGACGTGGTAGTGGCATGGGCGGTGGTCATGATGAACGCGAGCAAACGCTCAACCAGATCCTGGTCGAGATGGACGGGTTTGAGACTGATACAAATGTGATCATCCTCGCCGCAACGAACCGCGCTGACGTATTGGATCCGGCGCTGCTGCGACCTGGTCGTTTTGACCGTCGGACAAACATTATGCTACCGGAACGTAAAGATCGCGAAGCAATCCTGAAGGTCCATTTCAAGAACAAGCCGGTTGATGATTCAGTCGATCTAGACAAATTAGCTGCAAAGACGGCAGGGTCGAGTGGAGCGGATCTGGCAAACATCGCTAACGAAGCGGCGATCATCGCCGCGCGTGATAATCGCAAAAAGATCACCAATGCCGACCTGACCGAAGCCTTTGAAAAGGTAGCAATTGGTCCAGAGCGTAAAGCAAAGGTGATGAGCGAAAAAGAAAAAGAATTGACAGCGTACCACGAGGCAGGTCATGCGGTAGTTGGTCACGTATTGCCAGACAACGATCCGGTGCACAAGGTGACAATTATTCCACGCGGTGGAACAGGGGGCGTTACCTGGTTCTTGCCACCACAGGACAAAAGTTACACCAGTATCTACGAGTTCAAAGATCAGCTTGCGAGTGCACTAGGTGGGCGTATCGCCGAAAAGCTACTGTACGGTGAGGATGGTATCACAACTGGTGCTGGTTCGGATTTGCGTAAAGCAACCGAAATTGCGCGAGACATGGTAATCGAACAAGGGATGGGTACCAAGCTGCGTGACCAGGTATTCCACGAAAACAACGGCGGTATGTTGTTTGATAGGATGACGCATGAGCGACCGTACAGTGACGAGACGGCAAAGGAAATCGACGAGGAAGTTGAGTCACTGATTAAAGAAGCTGCTCGTCGTGCCGAGCTGGTACTAAAGGCCAATAAAGAGAGTTTGGAGAAACTGGCGAAACGACTGTTGGTTGAAGAGACGCTCGATGAGGATACTGTCCAGCAGCTATTAAGTGATACGAAACTACCAAAAGAAGCAAAACTATACGCCTAGGAAAGTTCCAGGAAACATATGGGTCGAGTCAGCAGCGTCGTAGCAAAAGCGAACAGGAAGCTTTCCGTTCAGTTCGCAGCTTCGTTGCTGGCAGGGACGACATTAGCCTCGTTGCTCTTTGGCTTTTTCCGTATGCGTCTGCTCAACGGTGCGTACTATGATACCTATCCAACCGGTTATGATGCATATCTAGCGGCATTTACTGTACCTGACTTTATGTTTTTCATACTCGTGTCGGGTGCCCTGAGTGTTAGCTTTATCCCCGTCTTTAATCAACGATTAGTAGCTGGCAACAAAAAATCAGCCTGGGAGCTATCGGCCAGCATGATTAATTTCATGGCACTGTTGACGCTTGCGGCCAGTATCTTGATCATTATTTTTGCCGAGCCATTGGTGCGCTATGTCGTGGCACCAGGACTCAGTGAATCAGGAATTGCACTCGCAACGAGCATGATGCGGGTGATTGCGGTTAATCCATTCTTGTTTGCGATTGCCACAGTGATTGCCAGTATTCAGCAGGCGGTTGGCCGCTTCGTCTTTTTTGCACTAGCACCGATTTTGTATAACGCTGGTATTATCATCGGCCTGACGGTCTTTACTGACGGTATTAGTATCTTTGGCTGGCAGATATTTGAGGGTGGAATCATGGGCGTTGCATTGGGTGTCGTCCTTGGCTCGATTTTCCAGCTGGCGGTCAGTGCTATTGGTCTAATTGGTCTGGATTTTAATTATCAATTCAAGATTTATTGGAAGAACAAAGGTTTTCGCCAAGTCCTGCGACTATTGCCGCCACGCTCGATTGATCAAGGTATGGATTACCTGGTTGGAATCGTCGAGACAAACCTGGCATCGCGTATGGCGGCGGGAACGCTGGCGGCGTATAACCAGGCGACTGTGCTACACATGGCGCCAATCAATCTCATCGGTGTTGCTATTAGTACCGCAGCCTTCCCCGGCATGACCGAGCGTATCGGCCAGGGTCGAACGGATCTATTTCGCCGTGAGTTACAGAATATTGTGCGGGTGATCGTGTGGTTGGCGATGCCAGTCGCAGCAGTGACGTATTTTACTCGTGGTTATCTGGTGAACTTTATCAAAAACGGTGGTGATGCACTGATGGCCGGACTGCTAGGAACGCTGGTTGTGGCAATTTTATTCCGATCGATCTACTTCATCGTGGCGCGCAGTTTTTATGCGCAGCAAGACACTAAAACACCGCTATATATCTCACTTTTTGCGATTGGTCTGAATGTCGCACTGGCGGTATGGTTCACGATGACACTGAACATGGGGGCATATGGATTGGGCTATGCGCAGTCGATTGTGGCAGTAGTCGAAGTGGTGATTATGTTTGTGATTATGAATCATCGCATTAAAGGATTAATTGATACATGGATTCTCCATGCTTTTGGACGAATGGCAATCGCGACGGTTGCTGCGTCGATTGTCTGCTACATCATGGTACAGCTGTTCCAGTTGCAGGGCAGCGATGCTAGCCTCCTATCGACGTTACCGAAATTTATGCTCATCACAGCGATGAGCGGTACGGTCTATCTGTTTGCAAGTAAATGGCTCAATTTGCATGAAGCCGATCCGATTCTGAGTCGTATCAAGCAGACTTTGTTTTCACGCGCACGGTAATCTTAGCCTCTTCAGCTATCCTTTGGGTCCACTCAGGTAGGTGTAGTGTGGTAACATTTACTTATGAGGAAAAACATAAGCGGATTCACTATTGTTGAATTGCTGATAGTTGTCGTCGTGATTGGTATCTTGGCTGCTATTGTCATTGTCGCTTACAATGGTATCCAGCAAAGTGCACGAGATACTGTCAGAAAACAAGACGTCGCAACGATTGGTAAGGCCTTGCAGCTGTATGCTATAGAAAATGGTGGATTTATGTCAGCAGGCAGTGGCTGCGGTGGTAACGGAAATGGAGGTGGATGGTTTAACTACGAGGGTGGTTCAGGCTATACGGTATCAATCAATAATTGCTTGATAAATGGCGGTTATATGAACCAGGAAATCATTGATCCCTCGGGCAGCCGAGCGTGTGGCGGCCTCAACTGTCGCGCGTATTTTGTATCAACATGTACACAAGGCTCTCGTCAGGTATCTTATGTTTATGCCAACCTAGAGACGGTTGGTCATACGAGTACGGATACAGATAGTACCTGTAATACGGGTATTGATACGAGTATTGGATCAAACTATTTTATTAAGTTAGATTTATAGTTTGGTCCGGAGATAGAAGTTTGAAGATCAGATACTATCGTAGCTGATGGCTCTCGCTAATCTGTCCGTTATCTGTCATAATAAATAACAATGAATCAGTCCCATATTCGAAATTTCTGTATTATTGCTCATATTGATCACGGCAAATCAACGCTGGCGGATCGCTTGTTGGAATTAACTGATACTGTCACGGAGCGTGATATGAAGTCGCAGCTTCTCGACAGTATGGAACTAGAGCGTGAAAAAGGGATTACGATCAAGTTGGCACCAGTTCGTATGTTGTACAAAGATTGCGAGTTGAACCTCATTGATACACCCGGTCATGTTGATTTTAGCTACGAGGTCAGCCGTAGCTTGCAGGCATGTGAAGGAGCGATACTTGTTGTCGATGCCAGTCAAGGGATTCAGGCGCAGACACTCGCTAATGTATACTTGGCAATCGAGCAAGGGCTTGAGATTATTCCCGTCTTGAACAAGGTTGATCTGCCAGCGGCGGATGTACCGCGCGTCAGCAAGGAAGTGATTAACTTATTGGGGTGTGATGAATCGGATATTCTGAAAATTAGCGCCAAGACGGGTGAGGGTGTGCCGACGGTGCTTGATACAATCGTCGAGAAAATTGCGCCACCTCGTGGCATGGACGCATCGCCAACGCGCGCGCTTATTTTTGATAGTTACTATGATGACTATCGTGGGGTGATTTTGTATACGCGCATTGTTGATGGCGAGATCAAAAAAGG
>DCYK01000049.1 GCA_002331045.1 Candidatus Saccharibacteria bacterium UBA2112 | reverse complement strand
CGTGTACGCGTGTACAAGGAAGTTGTCAAAAAATTCCCGCCTTCAACGGCCGCAATCTCACTGTTACCTTTGGCGATGCGTATGGCTGGCCCGCGCGAAGCATTATGGCATATGATTATTCGTAAAAACTATGGAATGACACATTTTATCGTTGGGCGTGATCATGCAGGACCCGGCAAGACATCGGCGGGCGACGACTTTTATGATCCGTTTGCTGCGATTAAAATGGCCCAGGAATATGCCGACGAGATCGGTCTTACAGTCGTTAGTGCCGGCTTTTTGGTGTATGTCAAGGAACTGGATAAGTATCTGGAAATGGGCGAAGTGACTGATGATATGGAAGTCATGAAGTTTTCGGGTACTGAGCTGCGTGCTCGTTTGGCCGATGGTCGCGAGCTACCGGAATGGTTCACCTATCCAGAAGTGGCGAAGGAACTTCGTCGTACGTATCGCCCGCGTCACCAACAAGGATTTACCGTGTTTTTTACGGGACTATCGGGTAGCGGTAAGTCGACGATTGCGAATGCACTGATGGTGAAGCTCATGGAACAAGGCGGACGGACTGTATCGATGCTGGATGGTGACGTTGTACGCAAGCACCTGTCGAGCGAGCTCGGTTTTAGTAAGGAGCATCGCAATCTGAATGTGACACGTATTGGGTATGTTGCGTCCGAGATTGCCAAGCATGGTGGTATCGCAATTTGTGCGCCAATTGCACCATATGATGATGTGCGCAAAAAGGTACGACAGATGGTCAGTGGGAATGGCGGCGTATTCGTGCTGGTCCATGTCGCAACACCGCTCGACGTTTGCGAGGATCGCGACCGTAAAGGCTTGTATGCAGCGGCTCGTGCTGGCAAGATCAAAGAGTTTACTGGTGTCTCGGATCCATATGAGGAACCGAACGATGCCGACGTAACCTTGCATACCACGGAGCACTCACCCGAAGAGCTCGCTAACCAGATATTGCTTCACTTGGAAAGAGAAGGATTGCTGCAGTAATGACCCTCAATGACACCGTCACGCCACTACTTCAGCAGATGATCACTATTGCCAAACAAGCGGGCGATGCCATCATGGAAGTTTACCAATCAGATGATTTTGGTGCGGAGACCAAGCATGATGGCGATTTTGCCTCGCCGCTAACCCGTGCGGACAAGGCGGCACATCGGATCATCGTCGAGCAACTAGAGCAACTAGCTAGCTACGATATTATCTCGGAAGAGGGTGAAAATCGCATGGTCGAAACCGAGCTGTACTGGCTCGTGGATCCACTGGATGGCACAAAAGAATTTGTCAAACGAAACGGCGAGTTTACTGTCAATATTGCTCTTATGAAGGGCGCGCGACCGCTACTAGGTGTTGTGTATGCGCCAGCACTGGACGTGTATTATTGCGGTAATGTCGAACATCGTAAAGCGTTCAAGATCGAGAAGGGTGACAAAAAAGATATCGAGGCTGTGCCGCATAATATGCCGCCAAAAATTGTCGTCAGTCGGTCGCACAAGGACGAGCAAACACAAAAACTATTGGATTCGATCGGTGAATACGAAGAGGTATCAATGGGTTCGTCGCTCAAACTGTGCTTGGTTGCCGAGGGCAAAGCAGCGCTATATCCACGCCTAGGACCTACATCGCTGTGGGATACGGCGGCGGCTGATGCCGTTGTAACAGCAGCGGGCGGTAGCGTGACAACGATCAGTGGATTACCTTTACAGTACGAGCCAGAGCGTGAGATACTCAATCCTCACTTTGTTGTTGAAGCAATGGACAAACCAGTGCGCTGGAAGATACCACGCTAAAGAACGCCGAAATACCACGCAAGGAGAAGCGTTAGAACGATGGTGGTGATGATGTTGAGTACGAGCCCAACACGAAGGAAATCGCTGAACTTGTACCCGCCAGCGCTATATACCATAGTGTTTGTTTGATATCCCAAGGGACTGATGAATGACATTGACGCAGTGACGGCGATGGCAATCGCAAACATGCGTGGATCGGCGCCACTGGCAGTGGCGGTCGCAATAGCAATCGGAAAGACAAGTGAGGCCGCGGCGGCATTGGTAATCACCTCTGTCAATATTGTCGTTGCAATGATGACGCCTAGCAGTAGACCAATGATACCAAATGCTCCAAAGTAATCGATAATAGATGAGCCAAAGACCTGTGCGAGTCCTGACGAATCAACGCCACTGGCGACGCCAATTGCTGCTGCGATCATAATTAACAGCTCGAAATCAATTGCATGACGGGCTTGGGCTGTCGATAGTAGGTGCAAGAGGACTGTCGATAATGCACCGCATAGGGTTGCGATAAATAAGGGAACACCAAGGGCAATGAGTATAACGGTCAGAAGTATCGTGCCGGCGATAAGCACATTTGCCTTTTTGTCCGTTTTTGTTCTGCCAATCTGCCGCATATAGAGGAAATCGTTTCGGTCATCCCAGCGTTCTACAAAGTGTTCATCAGTGACAAGCAGCAGGCTATCACCCGGACGCAGGGGAATGGTACCAAGCGAGCCACTAATTCGCTCGCCTGCACGAAAGATAGCGAGCACTGCTGCCTGGTATTTTGCTCGGAAACCAATATCGGCAAGCGTCTTGTCTGCCATAGACATGTTATGCCCGACCACTGCCTCGACATAGACGGACGATGCACTGAGACTTTTGGCATGTTTGTCCTCGACAAGCCGTAGGCTGTGATGGTCTGCTAACTCTGCAAGTGCTGATGCACTGCCAGAAAACCGTAGTACATCACCATTACGAATTTGCGTCACGGGTCGCACTGGAGAAACAACGTCGCCGTTGCTGCGCAGAATCTCGGCCAAAAATACTGATTTTAGGTTTCGTAGTCCCGCCTGACTGACTGATTTCCCGATCAGTGTTCTTTTGGGGGTGGTGTCAAAGACGAACTTTTTTTCGATTTCGTTGGTGCCAAAGTCAGCAAAGTTTCTTTCTGGGATGAGCTTTGGTCCTAACCATACAATAATGGCCAGACAGATGATCACGAGTGGCAAGGTAACGCTTGTCATCTCAAAGAACGAGAACGGTTCGAAACCGAAATCGACCAATAGACCTGATACAACGAGATTGGTTGAAGTACCAATGAGGGTAAGGGTACCGCCAAGGATTGCTGCATAGGACAGAGGAATCAAGAATTTAGAGGCAGGGATATGATTACGTTTTGACCATGCAATGATAGGGTTGATAAACATGGCAACGATTGGCGTATTATTGACAAAGGCCGAGCCGACGGCAACAGGCGTGACAATGCGCGCCAGTCCCATGCGAACACTTTTTGATTTACCGAACACTTTTTGGGTGACGGTGTTAAGTTGTACATTGTTTTCAATCGCCTTCGCAATAACAAAGAGCGAGGCGATGGTAATCAAACTGTCATTACTAAAACCCGCCAAAGCATCATTGGTATCGACGATACCGGCGATAACGAGGGCAGCAAGGCCGATCAAAAATGCCACGGCTGGCGTCACAAGCTCTTTGAACAGCGCGACGAATATGCCCGCCAGCACTAACAGCGTTATGATTTCTGGTGTCATTTCCTGTACTGAATTTCTTTGATACGTTCCAGCTGATCTTCTAGTAAGACCCGGTTTGTTCGCTGTAGGTCAGAGATGATGAGGAGCGCAAATGACAGGAGCGATCCCACGAGCATCGCGCTACCAAAGATAAGTGACTGCAGGTGACCGGCTGATTCCCCCTGGAAGAAGAAAATTAAGAAACGGATAAATGGTATAGCTGCGACAACAAACAAAACCGAACCAAGTGTAGCAAAGATAACGTGCGGTCGGTACATGATATAGCTACGTAAGATTGCCTTGCCTGATTGCAGCATATGATGCCAGATATTTTTGAATAAACGTGACTCGCGGGTCTTTTTGTTGGTTTCAATTTTGACACTAGCGATACGTAATCGCTTGTTGCCGGCCTGGATGATCGTCTCCATGCAGTAACTGAATTGCGTCACGATATTAAGTTTGACGAGTGAATTACGTGAATAAGCACGGAAACCACTGGCGGCATCGGGGAGATCCGTACCGGCAGCAAAGTTGACGACGCGACTACCTACACGTTGCATGAGTTTTTTGAACGGCGAGAAGTGAGCGATCTTTGCTGTTTGACGATCACCGATCACGATATCGGCTTGGTCATTAATGATTGGTTTTACTAGATCTGCAATGCGTGACTGGGGATATTGATTATCACCATCAGTATTCACAACGATATCAGCACCGTGTTTGAGTGCATAGTCAACACCATCACGGAAAGAGCGGGCGAGTCCCATGTTGCGGGTGTGATGGACAAAATGTTTGACACCGTGTTTTTTGGCGACCTCTACTGTTTTGTCGCTCGAACCGTCATTTACGACAAGTATTTCTAGCTGGTCGACACCACTGATTTGTTTCGGAATGCTCTCGAGTACTGATGGCAATGTCGCCTCTTCGTTGAGGCAGGGTATTTGGACAAAAACTTTCATATGTCTATTCTACCTCAGAAAACTACGAACGGCCAACGCCAATGTAGGTAAAGCCTGCTGTCTTGACTTCCGTAGGTGAAAAACGGTTCACGGCATCAACAAAGATGATTGCATGATTGCTGCGGTAATCATCGAGCGGATAATGAAGGAATTCGGGCCAGTCAGTCGCAATGATGATAGCATCCACATCCTTTATTGCACTGTCGATAGTACCGTGAAGCATCACGCCTTTGTCTAGATCTTCTCTCGCCTCCTCATTTGCTTGGGGGTCGTAAGCGGTAACAATTGTCCCGTGATTGTGCAAGAGGTTACACATTTTAATGCCAGGAGATTTACGGACATCACTGGTTCCTGCTTTGAATGCAAGCCCTAGGACTGCAATTCTTTTACCCTCTAGACTGCCATTAATGGCGTTTTCGAGTTTGCCGATAATATAACCTGGCATAGAGTCATTTTCGTTTTGAGCTTCCTGCATGATTTCTAGGTCAACGCCATAAGATAAGGCACTGGAGATCAGGCCACTGACGTCCTTTGGAAAACAGCCGCCACCATAACCACGGCCAGCATTCAGGAATGCGCGGCCGATACGAGGATCTGCCCCTACGGCATCCATGACTTGGTTGATATCAGCGTCCGCGGCATCCGCCAGTTTTGCAATCGAGTTCGCAAATGATATCTTCAGGGCCAAAAAAGCGTTTGACGCTACTTTGACTAGCTCGGCACTATTACGCGTCGTTGCGATGTATTGCCCAGTCTGCTTTACGCGGTCAATTCCCGCCAGATCTGCTATATCGTCTCGCCGGGATTCCAGTTGATGGTAGACATCAAGGACTGATTGGACTGCCTTGGTATTTGTACCACCTGCGACCACACGGTCAAAGTACAATGTATCGTTAATTGCTGTACTTTCGCGCAAAAATTCGGGATTTGATACGTAGGATACATCGACCTTCTTCTCGACAAAGAGCTGTTCAATTTTTTCACCTGTCCCGACTGGTACAGTGCTTTTCTGGACATAAATTAGTCCCGGCTTTGCATGGGTCGCCGTCTGTTCGGCTGCCGAAAAAACATAAGATAGGTTCGAGCTGCCATCGGGATTATCGGGGGTGCCAACACAAGAGAACACAATGTCACTTTCGGGAATACAGACGGCATAATTGTCTGTTGGTATTAGTCGTTTATCATTGATTGCAGGCTCGAGCAGCTCATTGATCCCTTTTTCGTAAAAAAACGATTTGCCGCTCTTAATGATTTTTAATCGCTTTTCCAGCGGTTCGACCAAATACACTTTATAGCCGGCATGGGCGAATAGGACGGCAGAGGTCAGGCCAACATAGCCAGCGCCAAGGACGGTGATTGTACTCTCTCTTTTCATATATAACTCGATTAGGTTTATAGATTATTACTATTTTAACCTATAAAGCAAAGCTGTATTTACTTTTTCATATTTATTGGATTGTAAATAACACATCATTTTTTTAAACTGTTGTCGCTATCAACTCACTAATTTAAGGTTGTGTTGAAAATGAGAGTAGCGTTTACTATCAATTAAGTAAATAGGTGGGGGCATTGGATGAAGCAGTTAGGTATAGGTTTAGAAAAGGCTATGAAAAGAGCGGCGTATGTATGTGCGAGCTTACTCATCGTTTCTGGTATGGTCACGGGTATTCCCATTACTGTTCATGCAGGAGGCGGGGACAACTACCCCGAGCCATGGCGGTCCGCGCCAAAAGATACATATATTGATAACTGGGGTTACTATAGCAGGAATTGCACCTCTTGGGTAGCCTGGGCACTTTATGACAGGAATAGCTTTAACATGCATCAGGCAATAGGTAACGCATCTAACTGGGGTAACTGGGCACAGAGTAAGGGCTATGCTGTCAATATGACACCTCGAGTAGGATCAGTTGCTTGGTGGACGTCGAACCACGTTGCTTGGGTTAAATCGGTTAATTCAAATAATACGGTTACCATTGAGGAATATAATTATGGATATACCGGTAACTATAATATTAGGGATATCTCGGTCGGAAGCGTATCGGGCTATATCCATTTCAAAGATATTGTAGGTGCAGTGGGCATATCTGACGGAACGTATATAAAGAAGTCCGGTAATGCAACCGTTTATCGTGTTGTTGGTGGCGCACCAATCAAGGTGCCGAGTTGGTCATCAGTTGGCGGTAGTAAACCGGTGACGGTGGTAACACAACAACAATTTGATGGATTAAATGATTATCCAGTCGATGGTACATATATAAAAGAGCATGGTGGTAATGCGACTGTGTATTCAGTCGTCGGTGGTTCACCGATACCAGTGCCGAGTTGGTCATCAGTTGGCGGCAGTAAACCGGTTATTGTCGTACCATCTGGAGCCACGAGCAGGTCTCCCTTTAACGCGTATCCAGTCGATGGTACATATATAAAAGAGCATGGAAAAGCAACCGTCTATGCTATGGCCGGTGGCGCACCAATACCCGTACCTGGTTGGAGCTCGGTCGGCGGCAGTAAACGGACGATCGTTATTCCTAATGGATCAATTAATTACTCCATGTTCCGTGACTATCCCATCGATAATACGTACATAAAGGAGCACGGTAATAATACGGTTTATGTCATGGCCGGTGGCGCACCAATACCGATACCCAGCTGGAGCTCTATCGGTGGACCTAAGCCTGTGACATTAGTTCCAGCTAACTCTCTAAACACTTCACTATTCCATCAATATCCAGTGAACGGAACATATGTGAAGGAATATGGAAATCAAACAATCTACACAGTAGCTGGAGGCTTTGGTGCTAAAGTATCAAGCTGGACTGCCGTGGGCGGGGAGAAACCCTTTGTTATAATTCCACAAAACGGCTTGGAAAACAGTGGGAGATTTGTCTCATATCCACTAGACGGCACTCGTGTACGTGCCTTCGGAAGCGAGTTAGTCAATCTCATTGACGAGGGCGCGGCCGTAGAGTTGCCTGGTGGAAGTTCAGGTCAAGAACCCTCCGTTATAGTAGACCAATGGGCAATTGACAACCAGATCCTTCAATAGAGGAAGACTTCGTTCAACTTGTGAATAGTAATTTGGAGTTATTTCAGGTTATAATGGGATCACTATGATTACAGTTATTATTGCCGGAGGGTCTGGCACGCGCCTATGGCCACTCTCAACTCAGAAGAACCCAAAACAACTCTTATCACTCACGAATGAAAAATCAATGGTGCAGAATACCTACGAACGTGCCAAGTTGCTTGGTGAGGAGATATATATTGTACCGGATATCAGTCACGCTGAAGCATTGAAGGCACAGCTACCCGAGGTAGATGAAGACCACTTTGTCGTAGAGCCTGGTCGTCGCGGAACGGCGAACTGTATTGTTGCAGCGCTTGCGCATGTTGCAAAACGACACAATCACGACGAGCCGATTGCGTTTATCCATGCAGATCATCACATCCGCGATACAAGTGGCTTTGCACTGTGTTTTGAGGCAGCGGCAGAGGCCTCAACGAAGCGTCAGGAGATTGCACTGATTGGCATAGAACCAACGTATCCTGCTACTGGCTTTGGCTATATTCAGCGCGACGGGGAGATGGAAGGTCTAGAGGGCGTATTTCGGGTAGAAAGCTTTAAGGAGAAGCCTGACTTCGAGACGGCTACTCAGTATCTGGCTGACGGAAACTATTTATGGAACTGTGGTTATTTTGTGGGCTCGGTCAGTACCTTTTTGAAGGAAATGGGAGAGTGTGCACCTGAACTCAAGGATAACTTTGAACGTTTGAGTGCTTTGTCTGCCGAACAAGAGGAATATAAGACAACGTATCTATCTTTTGAAAATGAAGTTATTGATATTGCATTGATCGAAAAGTCAAAGTCATTGCTTGTTGTGCCTGCAAGTTTTGACTGGATGGATGTAGGTAATTTTAAGGATTTACATGAGGCAAACCCGTCGGATGAAAAGAACAACTACGTCCGCGGTGATAATGTCCATAGTATTGAAGTTGAAAATACCTTCATACGAAATGAAGACGCGGACAAACACGTTGCTGTCATTGGCCTAGACAATGTTGTTGTTGTCAACACGAAAGACGGGCTACTGGTAGCGCGGAAGGATTTGAGTCATCGCGTTGGTGAAGTCGCAAAAAAGATCCAAAAATAGTCCGCATAAAAGTTTATAATTGAGTATATGCCTCGTCGAAAAATATCCGAATACCGTGCAAAGAGGATTGTGACCGAGCGGCTAGGTATTGGCTATACTGGCTGGCCCGTCCTGTTCGAGACTATGGCTGATGATATCGAAATGATTGATCATCCAGGGACTTTTGTCGTCAAGGTTGATCAGGCGGTCAAGGGCAGATTCAAAAAAGGACTGGTTGCGATTGATGTTAGTAAGGATTCAATTGCAGACAAGATTCGTTCGATGTATGAACAAGGGTATGAACACTTTTTGGTCGAACCGTTCGTTGCGCACGAACAACACGACGAGCGGTATTTATCACTATCGCTGACTAAGTCGGGGATACGGTTGAGTAGCAGTGTGCGGGGTGGTATTAACGTCGAGGATAATGCGGCATCGATACACACGATCACAATCGATGACGCGATCGACTGGCATGAACTGTCAGGGCAATCGGGATGGAGTGAAGAATGGCTACGGCGCCTCGTTTCGGTATTTACTGACGAATACTTTGCATTTTTAGAAATCAATCCATATTTATTGCAGGGTGACCAACTCAGTCTCCTCGATCTCGCGGTTGAAGTAGATGACGCAGCGGCATTGATGGTCGACAGTTGGTCGGCTGATGACATGCGACAGCCGCCTCGTACATTAACTGACGAGGAGCAAGCTGTTGCCCGGCTTGGCGAGAAATCCCCGGCGTCGTTTAACCTACAGGTGATGAATCCGGACGGCGCTGTCTTTTTGTTACTGTCTGGTGGTGGTGCCAGTGTCACGGTGGCGGATGAGATGTACAGTGCGGGGTATGGTAAACAGCTCGCGAATTACGGAGAATACAGCGGCAATCCCACCGAAGACGAAACATTTCTGTATGCCGATGCAGTTCTTCGGTTATTGCTGCGTTCGCACGCTCCTAAAAAGGTGTTATTTATTGGTGGCGCGGTCGCAAACTTTACCGATATCGCCAAAACATTCGCCGGGATCATTCGGGCAATTCATCAACATGCAGACGAACTGATGGAACAGGAGGTAAAGATTTTTGTACGTCGTGGCGGACCAAATCAGGAAAAAGGTCTCCAAATGATGCGCGACACCTTGGTGCAGTATGGACTATTGGGTGGGGTGTATGATCAGCGTGTGCAGATTGGCCAAGCAGTGGCACATAGTTTGCGAGAATTGGAATAATGAGAGAAATCGGACTGTTACGAAACCATCGGGCAACTAGTGTTATGATTGGGTCGCACCCAGGTATTATCCAATCCGTACTGGACTATGACTATATAATCGGGCGTAAAAAACCGTCTATTGTCGCGATCATTGCTAGCGGTCGTAAACAAGAGCGGTATTTCTGGGGGACGGACGAGGTAATGATTCCGGTTGTTTCCTCTCTGGATGGGCTTGATGATAGTTATCGCCAGCAGTGCACGGCAGTAATGAACATGCAATCTGCCCGGCGTGTTCTCGCGTCAACAAAGCAGGCGATAGAGTCGCTACCTAATATACGCGTCGTAACGATTTTTGCCGAACAAACACCCGAATCACACTCACGACAATTGGCGATGCTCGCTGCCAAGGCGGATGTCTTGATTATCGGGGCTGCTTCGGTCGGTGTGCTACTGCCCGGTTTTCTGAAACTCGGTGCGATCGGTGGGACGCAGTATGAGCGGTTGATCGAGGCAGGCATCACGACACCTGGCGATACTGCGGTTATTTCCACATCGGGTGGTATGGTGAACGAATTAATCCATTTAGTGACGGGATCAGGCCGTGGTGTGTCATTTGCGCTGGCACTTGGCGGTGACCGATTTCCGATAACCGATCCAGTAACAGCAATGCTGATGGCCGAGGTCGACGATCAGACATCACAAATTGTTTACTTTGGCGAGCTGGGTGGTACTGATGAATATGAAATAGCTAAGTTAATCGACGAAGGTCGATTAACGAAGCGGCTTATCGCCTATGTCGCGGGTGAGGTTGCGGAATTGTTTGAAGCACCGCCACAATTTGGCCATGCCGGAGCAATTGCCAACACACACGATGAATCGGCTGGTGCCAAAAAAGCACGCCTCCGTGCGAGCGGAGCAAGCGTCTGTGATCATTTGGCAGACATGAAACAGGCAATAAATGGAGGAAGTATGCCAGAAGAGAATGAGTCGCCTGCAGTAACACCATTGGAACGCAAAAAACGACCGATTGTCAGTCATGTTTC
>DCYK01000039.1 GCA_002331045.1 Candidatus Saccharibacteria bacterium UBA2112 | reverse complement strand
CAGCGTCGAGATTAGTCTGGATGATGCCAAAAAGGTTAAAAAAGATGCCGAAGTTGGTGACATTATTGAAGAGTTACATGAGGTGACAAGTTTTGGCCGTGTTGCAGCGCAAACGGCAAAGCAGGTAGTCTTGCAGCGGCTACGCGAAGCCGAGCGAGAGGTCGTATTGGCTGAATATGAAGACAAGGTAGGTACGGTTGTAACGGGTACCGTCCAGCGTGTTGAACCCCGCGTAGTGCGCGTCGAGCTTGGTAAAGCCGTTGGTATCATTCCGCAGTCAGAACAGATCCAAGGTGAGTACTATGGCATCGGTAGCCGTATTAAAGTCTTTATCAAGGATATTGAGCGTGACAATCGTGGACCACAGCTGATCCTGAGTCGTGGCAATGAAGCGTTTGTTGAATATCTCTTTCGTCAAGAAGTGCCCGAGATGGAGACAGGCGCTGTTGAGATTAAGGCAATTGCTCGCGAGGCTGGTCGTCGTACTAAGCTTGCAGTTGCAAGTAGCGTGCCTGGCGTTGATCCGGTAGGGACATTTGTTGGGGGGCACGGTACGCGTGTTCAGGCAGTTATGAATGAAATCGGTGATCAGGAAAAGATTGATATCGTGACGTATGATGATGACACTGAGCAGTTTATCCGTAATGCGCTGAGCCCTGCAGAGGTTGCCAAAATAGAACTCGATGAACAAAATAAGAGTGCTAAGGTGTTCGTTGCCGAGGAGCAGCAGTCAATCGCTATCGGTCGTGGTGGGCAGAATGTTCGGTTGGCATCACGTCTGACTGGCTATGAACTGGATATTGAAACGGCGCAACCCGAGAAAAAGGCTGAGCCAAAGCCACGAAAGAACGTGGAAGATAGCTTATTTAGTGCGCTTGAAGAATCTAGTGACGAGTAGGCTCGTATGAGTAAGCTAGACGCCTCATATAACTGGCGCGGCAAAAAAATTAAGTATTCAGTATGGTCAAATGGAGAGTTGGGCAAAGCTGTTCATTTCATACTCTACCTAGGATCGTTACAAACAGGGATTATACCGAAGATCGTATTAAGGCAGTGTCCACCCCATACGATTGTTGTTCAAGGCGCTCCGCATTGGCGCGCCTCAAAGAGCGGTGATGATATACCCGAGTTTATGCGTATATTTAGCGAAGAAGCGTATGCATTTATTGCTCGGCGGTTCGTGCTAGAGAAGCCGCACATTATCGCGGAGTCGCAGGCGGCTCCAGGTGCCGTAGTGCTTGGGGTAAATAAACAGCTTGATGCACTCACTCTTATGCAGCCGCTGGGGCTAAATCCGCAAGTATATAGTCGTGCATATACTGAAAATACTAGAGAGTTAAATAAACGGATCAAAGCAAATCTTCATCATCAACTTCCTACGCTATTCAATGATAGCGGACAATTATTCAATTTTTTGCAGATAACGGGTCGGTATCAGTGGGAAAATGTTAGAGGGCGCGCACATAATCAATATGGATCAGGGCTGGGATTTGATGTCACGCCATTACTAAAACGCTATAAGGGTACTGTCACCATTGTTGTCGGCGAAAATGATAGAGTATTTCCACCTCATGAATACGTCAGTAGTATAAGGAAGCTATCGAACATTCATATCGTGACAGTTCCTGATGCACCACATTCGTCGTTACTCTCAAAGCCTGGCAAGGTTTTGTTAAAAACGGCTTTTGATTTAGCACTCGCTTGACGTGAGTGCTAATTTTTCATACACTAGAGTATGACTTGGTAAATAAACAAAACGCTTGCGCTGAGTCATTGGAGGACGGATAATAATGAGTAGTATGCCTGATGAATTTCAAGATTTTGTCACTCACTTAACGGATAATGCCCGTACTAGCTTGCAGCATGCCGATGCAATTGCTCGCGGTTATGGTAGCGCATATGTTGGTACGGAACACCTACTCCTCGGTGTTTTGGCGCAGGGCTCCTCGGTAGCGGCAAAAGTACTGGCAGATAGCGGAGTGACGCTTGATCGTGCTGAAATGGCATTGAATTTGACACCGCGAAATTTAGTGGTGAGCACAGGTTCGAAGGGCTTGTCTGAAACGGCAAAGCTAACACTCAAGATGAGTTGGGACATCGCACAAGAGTTTCATCAAGATTATCTCGGAACTGAACACATTCTCTATAGTATTCTGAGCCAAAAGAACGCTCGTGCGACGGTGTTACTGCGGGATATGAGTGTTGATATTGCGACAGTGACAGCAGAGTTAGAAGAGTTTTTTGATCGGCAGTCTAGCGATTACCATCAATCACTGAACGAGGCGTCCCTGAAGACGGCACGCAAGAAAAAAGGCGGAATTCTGGAAGTCTATGGTACGGATTTGACCGCCAAAGCAAAGACGGGCGAACTTGACCCTGTGATTGGTCGCGACAAGCAGCAAGAGCGGTTGGTGACAATCCTTAGTCGTCGCACCAAGAATAATCCAGTGTTGATTGGTGAGCCTGGTGTTGGCAAAACGGCGGTTGTTGAAGGCTTGGCTCAGCGCATTGCTCGCGAGGATGTGCCTGATCATCTGCTAGATCGGCGCGTGATTCAGTTGGATATGGCCGCAATGATCGCTGGAACAAAGTACCGCGGTGAGTTCGAGGAGCGTTTAAAAAAGGTAATTGATGAACTGAAAAGGCAAAAAAACGTTATTGTTTTTATTGACGAGCTTCATTTAATAGCTGGTGCTGGTGCAGCTGAAGGGGCGCTTGATGCGGCGAATATGCTTAAACCTGCGCTTGCCCGCGGTGAGCTACACATGATTGGTGCGACGACCCTGGAAGAATACCGAAAACACATCGAGAAAGATAGCGCACTCGAACGCCGCTTCCAGTCGATTATCGTCAAGGAGCCAACACTCAAGGATACGACAGCTATCTTGAAGGGATTAAAGTCGTATTACGAAAAACATCATGCTGTTACGATCGATGATGAAGTTATTGAGAGTGCAGTCTATATGGCAGATCGTTACGTGAGTGAACGGTTTATGCCAGACAAAGCCATTGATGTTATTGATGAAGCTGCTGCGCTCGTGAGAGTGCGTCATAGCCATAAACCTAGTAAGGTGCGTGACTACACGAAGCAGCTTAATAACTTGAATGAAAAGATGGATGAAGCGGTAACGGCTGAAGACTATGAACGGGCCGCTTTGTATAAAACTCGCATTAGCCAATTGAGCGAAAAGTTGTCTGAACTGAAGCAACGCGATAAGGAGAAATCCCCAGTTATTTTAAGTGACGATGATATTGCACGAGCTGTTGCGACGATGACCGGTATTCCTGTCGAGCGGCTGCAAAAGTCAGAAATCAAACTTCTGAAAAAGCTTGAGAAGCATCTTGGCAAGCATATTATTGGGCAAGAAGAGGCTATTGCGACGGTCTCGCGGGCAATCCGTCGCAGTCGTAGTGGTGTTGCAAGTCATAAGCGTCCTATTGGTTCATTTGTCTTTATGGGTCCGACTGGGGTTGGCAAGACAGAGCTAGCGCGTGTCATTGCTCGGGAGGTGTTTGGTAGTGATGAAGCACTAGTCAAGATCGATATGAGTGAATTTGGCGAAAAGCATACGACTAGTCGTTTGGTTGGTGCACCGGCAGGCTACGTAGGGTACGATGATGATGGTAAACTGACGGATAAAATACGCCGTCAGCCGTACAGTGTCGTGCTGTTCGACGAAGTAGAAAAAGCGCATCCTGATGTTTTTCATATGCTCTTACAGTTGCTCGAGGATGGCAAACTAACAGACGCAAAGGGTCGCGAAATTGATTTTACAAATACGATCATTATTCTCACAAGTAATCTTGGGGCTGAACGTATGATGAAAGAGTCATCGCTTGGTTTTCATACCACATCTGCTCGTGATGAGAAAAAGCTTGATGAGTTACACGACGAGAACGCCGCAGCAGCCCGTGAAGCACTTGATAAGTATATGCGTCCAGAACTTATCAATCGATTTGACGGTATCGTTGTGTTTCGTGCTCTGACACCAAAGGAGATCAGTAAGATATTCGATAATCTGATCGAAGAGCTGCAGGCACGCTTGGTACAAAAGGGATTGCACCTTGTTATCAAATCACCAGCAAAGCGTCTCCTGATTAAACAAGGCTATGACGAAAAATTTGGTGCACGTCCGCTCCGTCGCGTCATTCAAAATGAATTAGAGCATCGTCTTGCTGAGGGCATTCTCAACGAAGAATATGAACGAGGTAGCGTGCTAACCGTTACAGCACGAAAGGGGCAACTTGCGATCAATGTCACCGCAGAACAGCCAGCCTACTAAGCGACGTCGTCTTGGCGGTCTGCTACTGAGCATTATTGCGCTGAGTGCCAGTTTGTTTGTATGGTTACATTTCCAGTATTTATTGGATTGGGTCAACTACCAAACATACACACCGTCAGCCTCGATTAGCTCTATAACGGCAGGTGCGGACCTGACGGATGAAGGAAAGTTTGCGTTTTACGCAGCACAACCTGTGTTGGATGGCACACAGACTTTTGATACGCGCTGTGATCGTAAAGAGCAGAACACTGCGATCCTGGGCTGTTATGTAAACAATCGAATATACATTTACGACATTACAGATGATCGACTAGAGGGTATCAAAGAGGTCACGGCTGTGCACGAGATGCTGCATGTAGTGTATCAGCGATTATCAGATGAAGAGAAAGAAGCGCTACATCGATTACTGGAGAAAGAAGCCGTAAAATTGGAGAACGATAAAGATTTTGCTGAGCGAATGGACTTTTATGCACGGACGGAACCTGGTGAGCGTTACAACGAACTCCACTCGATTATTGGGACTGAAGTTGCTGCCATCGATAGTGAACTAGAAGAGCACTATAGTCGATACTTTGATCGCTCGACGGTTCTTTCGCTCTATAAGGGGTATAAGCAAGAGTTTCGGCGCCTGGAAGAACGAGCGGCACAACTAGTGGTGACTATTGAGGCACTAGCAAGCCAAATTAATCAGGCAAAAGCAAACTATGTGAGCTCAACGAATCAACTTGATAGGGATATTCAGGATTTTAATCGACGTGCCGAGAGTGGTGCGTTTGACTCACCGTCAACGTTTAATACTGAGCGCCAGGCACTTTTGGCGCGCGCCGATAAGTTAAAAGATGAACGTACAGAAATTAATGCGATGGTTAATCGGTATAATGGATTGATACGAGAGCACAATAACATTATTACGGAATCGAATGAACTCTACGAAAGCATTGACAGCTCACTCGCTCCAGCGCCGAGTGTATAATAAGTATATATGGCAAAGCTAAGAACGACGTTTGTCTGTCAACAATGTGGGGCGCACCACTCAAAATGGACAGGAAAGTGCGATAATTGCGGTGAGTGGAATAGTTTGGTCGAGCAGGTGCCGACGGGTTCGGGTAAATCTGCTGTCGCGCGTAGCAGTGGTAATGTTCTCGCATCGCAGACGATGAGTACAATTGAATCGAATGATGCATCTGTGCGTTGTGCAACAGGTATCGGTGACCTTGATACAGTACTCGGTGGCGGAATCTTGTACGGCGGAGTCATCCTTTTGGCTGGGCAGCCAGGTATCGGCAAGAGCACACTACTACTACAGGTGGTGACACATGTAGCAAAGAGCGAGCAGGTGCTATATGTTAGCGGTGAAGAATCAGCCGGCCAGGTTAAGCAACGTGCAGAACGGCTGGGGTCTAGTAGTGAGAGTTCGCTGCATTTTGCAGCTAGCACAAGCGCTGATGACATTGCTGCGACGATTCGAACGAAAGACTACAAGCTTGTAGTTGTCGACTCGGTGCAAACGTTGACTCTTGGCGAGATTGCATCGGCACCAGGGAGCGTCAGTCAGATTACGAATAGTAGTAATGTCATTATACAGGCAGCTAAAGCCTCGGGAACAGCAGTTGTATTAGTGGGGCATGTTACCAAGGAGGGTTCAATTGCCGGACCGAAAGTACTTGAACATTTGGTAGATGTTGTGCTGCAGTTTGAAGGTGATCGCTATGGAGGTTTCAAGGTAGTACGTGCAATCAAAAATCGCTATGGCTCAACGAGTGAAGCGGCGATATTTGAAATGGGTGAAAAGGGCTTGGAGGTTGTTGAAAATCCATCAGCGGCGTTACTCGCTGAACGACAAAATGCAGATGGGTCAGTGGTGTTGGCGACACTAGAAGGCACGAGACCGCTACTGGTTGAGATTCAGGCACTTGTCAATCCGACCAATTTCGGGTATCCTAAGCGTACAGCCAGTGGGTTCGATCTTAACCGACTTAACTTGCTCATCGCCGTACTTGAGCGACGAACAAAACTGAATTTATCGGATAAAGATATCTATATTAATGTAGTTGGTGGATTAAAACTAGGTGATCCTGCGGCTGATTTGGCGGTTTGCATGGCAATTGCTAGTGCGGCGGCAGGTCGACGACTCGATGACGGTATCGTCGTATTTGGTGAGGTTGGACTTGGCGGTGAGGTTCGCTCGGCACGCGCTGCACAAAAGCGTCTCGATGAGGCAAAGAAGCTTGGTTTTACCAAGGCTATCGCTCCAGCGCCACCCAAAAAGGACTCGTTTGTGACAGGCGTAAAAGATTTGCGACAGGCGTTGATTGACTATTTGCAAAAATAAGAAAGCAAAGGAAAAATAATGGAAACAGAACAACTTATAATTACCGCAGTACTTTTAGTATTGCTTGGGGAGGTAACATATCTTGTTGCGAAACTTCCCCGGAATGTACAAAGTAAAAAGAACTATATCTTTGTTGATACATCAGTCTTGATTGACGGTCGCATTATTGCTATCGCTGAGTCGGGATTTATTGCTGGTACACTTGCTATACCACGAAGCGTTATAGGTGAACTACAATTTATGGCAGATAATGCTGATAATGATAAGCGAGCCAAAGCCCGCCACGGACTTGATATAGCCAAGCAGTTACAGGGAATAGATGGCATTGACGTGGAGCTCTTTCAGGATGGGAGCAAGGCAGAAGAGGGCGTGGACGAACGTTTACTGAAGCTTGCAAAACAATATGGCGGTGCGGTATGTACGATCGATTACAATCTCAATAAAGTAGCTGCCGTTGAAGATATTCGGGTGTGTAATGTGAACGAATTAGCAAAGAATTTACGTATGGCATACCTGCCTGGCGAAAAGATGACGATTGAAATTGTGCAAAAAGGTCAAGATAACCACCAGGGCGTGGGCTATCTAGAAGACGGGACTATGGTGGTTGTTGAGCAAGCATCAAAGTATATTGGGCAAAAAGTAGAAATAGAATTTATTCGTAGTTTACAAACAGCTGCTGGAAAAATGATGTTTGCAAAAAAGGTGGAAGTAAATCGGGGCAACGTCCATGGTTTGCCGGGAAAAAAATCTCAAGCAAAGAAGAACGGCAAGGAAGAGCAGCGCTCATACAAAAATCGACAAAAGAAAGCTCATCAACCAGAGTCACGAGAGGATACTTTGGTGCGCCTTGCAAATCGATAGGGTAATTACGCTGCTCTACTAAGAAGAACTTGGAGCTGGCTCGTACTTCTTCGTGATGGTGTTGCTATAGTATAGATCATCCTCAACTACTACTTTAACCGTGAATGGATTATCATTTCCGGGTGAATAGGTAATAGAGTATAGGCCAGATTTGTTGATTTGCTTTGCATTCACCGTCTTGCCGTTAACACTCACCGTCATCTTTGTCAGTTTGCCCTTGCCTTTAGTGACGGTTACATTAATTGTGTATGGTGAGTCATCGCCATCAATACTGATTCCCGCGTTTGGCAGGGGATCGCCACATTTATGCACATCATCTTCGCTGTTTGGTTTATAACCACTCGGTGCAAGGTAGACTGTCTTTTTCGTTTCAGGGTCTGTTGATTTCAGTACTGACACCTCGGTTCGTGCACCGGGTGGAGTGCATTCGGTCGCCTTCTTCTTTGATACCTTATCAAAGGTTAGCTTAGTAGCTTTTTGGGCATTCTTCTCGTCATACCATGAG
>DCYK01000024.1 GCA_002331045.1 Candidatus Saccharibacteria bacterium UBA2112 | reverse complement strand
GAACACAATGTACGACCAATTGTTGCTGCGGCAACAGTTGGTATAAAGTTTGGATTGACTGTAGCGGACATAACCAATGCTGTCGCAAAGATTCGACCAGTGCCGGGTCGTATGCAGTTGCTACGAGGGCTGCACAATAGCAAGATCATAGACGATTCGTATAAATCTAGTCCAGAAGATGCCATTGCAGCGATTCAAACATTTTTCAGCATTGACGCTTCGCAACGTATTGCGATTATGGGCAGTATGAATGAACTGGGTGATGTATCTAAGCAGGAGCATGAACGAATTGGTCAACTGTTCAACCCCGATGTAGTAGATTGGGTAATCACTGTCGGTGATGAAGCGGCAAAGTATTTAGCGCCGGCCGCACACGCAAAAGGGTGCCAGGTAAAATCGTTCGCGAATGCCGTGCAGGCAGGTGCATTTGCGCACAGCGTTATGCAACCGAGTGCACTTGTTCTTGTTAAAGGCTCGCAAAATCAAGTATATACCGAAGAAGCGATTAAAATACTATTGCTTGATCAAACTGACGTTAATAAACTTGTCCGCCAGTCGGCGGCCTGGATGGCAACAAAAGAAGCATTCTTCGAAAGGAACTTAGTCTAGTGGATAACGCATCGTCCCGTAGTGCACGCAATAACAACAAGCCATTTGCCAGGCTAGCGATACTTTTCATTATTGGAATTGTTCTGCTTGTCGGAACTATTGCAATACTCATGTATACAAAATGGCATTCAGGGTCCGAGAAAGCCCTTCTTGATGCAATTAACTATGCACGGAAGAGCCCGGCCATGTATACGGTCACAACTGCAGATGGTAGCAATTATACTGTCGAGTCTGATGGTGTACAGATTGCACTCAAGGGTAACGTGCAAGATGTTCGATTAGAGGCAATTGCTGATGGTAAGGATATATATCTGCGCACCTCAACTCCAAAAGAATTTATCGACATGATCGTTCAATATGATGTAGATGAAAAGGCACCGGAGTATTTGGACGATTGGATCAAATCGATCAAGAGTATTTTGGGTGATCAATGGATACTTGTTAAGATTGACTCTTTTGAGCCGAGGTCTCTTGCTGTCACGGCTATACAATGTGCAATAGGCCTTCGTATGAACATCTCCGAAGCAGACAACTCATTAGACAATGTCAGAGACACTTATCTTTCGAATCGATTTATTGTAACGCGCGATACATCTACGAAAAAGGACAATACGACATATACATTCTCTATGGATGAAAACCGTTTGCGAGGATTCTTTAGTGGCTTGCAGCAAACCAACCTTGGTGGAAAGACAACTGACTGTGGTTATGTGCCTGACTTTATGAAAAAAGCAGGCTACGAAGAGGTGGTGTATGACATAACAATTAGTCAGTCGCAACATAGATTGCAAAAAATCATTGTCCGCGACGGCAAGACGGAATTCGCAACGGTGACAGTCGACAATGCTGCACGGCCGGAGATTGAAGTACCGTCAAATGCATTTGATGCCGATAAGCTACTTCAGGGATTGTCCGTGATCGAGCAGGCTCCCGCTTCTCTGAGGCAATAGTGTATACTAAAACGGATGAAGCGCTATAATCCGACAGAGATAGAGCCGAAGTGGCAACAGGCATGGAGTAACGAGCAAGTTTACCAGGCTATTGATTTTGTTGATCAGCCAAAATATGTCATGTTGACAGAATTCCCGTACCCGTCAGGTGATGGGCTTCACTTGGGGCATACCCGGGAATATACGCTAGGTGACATCATGGCACGTCACAAACGTATGCAGGGATACAATGTACTGTACCCGATGGGTTACGATGCCTTTGGATTGCCGACCGAAAACTTTGCGATCAAGAATAAAATTGCGCCGCAGGTTGCCACGCAGCGTAATATTGCTAATTTTCGGGGGCAGTTCGACAAGCTTGGCCTGAGTATTGACTGGAGCCGTGAGGTCAATACCACTGATCCTGATTATTACAAATGGACACAGTGGTTGTTCTTGCAGTTTTTCAAGGCAGGGCTGGCCTACCAAGAGGAAGTTGCGATCAACTGGTGCCCTCACTGCAAGACGGGACTAGCCAATGAAGAAGTTGTCAACGGTCGTCACGAACGCTGTGATACGTTAGTCGAAAAGAAATTATTGAACCAATGGCTACTGAAGATTACTCACTATGCCGATCGTCTGATCGACGGCTTGCAAGATGTCGATTATCCTAGTCGTATCGCTGACCAACAGATTAACTGGATAGGTCGTTCACAAGGAGCGGAGGTCGAGTTTATTATTGATGATCGTGATGAAAAGCTGACTGTTTTCACCACGCGACCAGACACGCTGTTCGGGGCAACGTTTTTGGCTATTGCGCCAGAACATAGCATGACAAAGTTACTAGTAACAGACGAAACGCGGGCAAAGGTAGAGCAATACATTCAGACTGCTGCGCGCAAAACAGACATTGAACGCCAAAGTGAAACGAAGGAAAAAACGGGAGTGTTTAGCGGAAGCTATGCGATCAATCCGGTGAACGGTGAAAAGATTCCGATTTGGATAGCTGATTATGTACTGGTAGGTTATGGCACCGGTGCGGTAATGGCTGTACCGGCACATGATGAACGGGATTTTGCGTTTGCAAAGAAGTATAATCTACCAATTCGACAGGTAATTGCGCCAGAAACAGGGATTAAGCGTGATAATGAAAAGTTTGCTGACGGTGGCTCTTCGGTTGTGTTTGATCCAAAAACACAAAAATACGCATTTGCAAAACTTGATAATGGTCGGACGTCGCTTTTTGCTGGCGGTCTGCAAGAGAATGAGGCATTGCATGATGGTATATTGCGTGAACTTCGTGAAGAGAGCGGTCTGACACACATAAAACAGTATGAAGAAGTAGCGGTCGCCTATGGGCATTACTATAATTCACTCAAGGATATGAATCGTCGGGCAAAAGCAACGGGGCTACTGGTTGTGTTGGATGATGCCGAAACAGTGTCAACGCAGCTGGAAGAACATGAAAAGTTCCACTTGGAGTGGCACGATGCTGCTGATGTATTGAGCCAGTGGGAGCAGGATGAGAGCAAGAGCTATGATCACTATATATTCTTCCTCAAACAAGCGGTTGGCAGGGCAATCGAACTGGGCTATGACAAGACAAGCGATCCGGGCATTTTTTCGAACGCAGCAGTGACGGGCGAGGGAATCATGGTGCATTCTGGCGAGTTTGACGGTATCGAAAGCAGTGATATGCGTGAACAAATTGTCGCCTGGCTAGAACAGCAAGGTGTCGGTAAGCCGAAGATCACGTACAAGTTGCGTGATTGGATATTTAGTCGTCAGCATTACTGGGGTGAACCAATCCCGATTGTTCATTGTCCAAAATGTGGCGCCGTCGCCGTGCCAGAGAGCCAGCTGCCGGTAACATTGCCAGAAGTCGAGCATTATGAGCCGACCGACACTGGCGAAAGTCCGCTGGCGGCAATAACTGACTGGGTGAACACAACGTGTCCAGAGTGCGATGGTCCAGCCAAGCGCGAGACGGATACGATGCCGAATTGGGCGGGGTCGTCGTGGTACTATCTCCGCTACTATGATGCGCATAATGATCACGCCTTTGCTGATCGTAAAAAACTGAATTACTGGGGTGCTGTCGATATGTATTTGGGTGGTATGGAGCATACAACGCTGCATTTGCTATACAGTCGTTTTTGGCATCAATTCTTTCATGATCAAGGACTAGTCCCGACGCCTGAGCCATATAAAGCTCGCCGTGGACAAGGGATAATTCTTGCAGCAGACGGCAGCAAGATGAGCAAATCAAAGGGCAACGTCATCAATCCGAATGAAGTGATTGATAGCGGTTACGGTGCTGATGCGCTGCGTGTTGCTATCGCGTTTATCGCTCCATACGATATGACCACGCCATGGAATCCCGAGGGTGTTGCTGGGACGTACAGGTTTCTTAATCGTCTATGGACATTGGTGCAAGAATACGGAGAGTCGACCGATACTAACGAAAACCAAACAATAATCAGCGCGACCCATCGCACAATCAAGAAGGTATCGCAGGACCTCGAACGGATGCAATTCAATACGGCTGTGTCTGCTTTGATGGAACTCGTCAATGAATTGTACAAGGAAAAAACAAATGGTATCGGTGGAAATGATTGGCGATTCGCTCTCTCCTCATTGACGCAGTTGGTAGCACCATTTGCACCACATATCGCTGAGGAACTGTGGAAGTTGCTTGGTAACGATAATTTTGTGCATCGCAGCCACTGGCCTGCGTGGGATGAAGCACAGACTATCGGTGATACGATGACGATCGTGGTGCAAGTGAATGGAAAGGTGCGCGCACAGCTACAGGTGGCTGTCGATACGACGAAGGAAGAGATAGAGCAGCAAGCGCTAGCAAACGAAAATGTCCAAAGCTTTATAACGGGCAAAGAGCCATCAAAAGTGATTTACGTGCCGAACAAACTCGTTAATATTGTCGTTAAATAAATCAACCCCCTCACTTCCGTGAAGGGGTTGACCTACGAGCTGCTGCCTGACTGCGCGCTTCGCTAAGGAGGAGCGCTCCGATGGCGAAGTCGATGAAGATCCAGGCGAAGATCTGTGTATCGGTGCCGTCAAGGGGCCGAGTGACACCTCCTGCAAGGTAGGGTATGCCGAGAAGGATGGCGAGTATGCCAGATTTGAACAGAGTCAGGGCGAAAAAGCAATGACTCGCTTCCCGTACTGTCAGCCGTTGCCGCGGGAACCAGATCATGAAGATTGCTCCTCCATCAACGATGGCAAAGATAGCGATCAGCCACAGTGTCCCGACAAGGACGTCCATAGTTTCTTCTTTCTCGTAGGTCCGCACCAAGGTGCGAACGCCTCAGTGATTAATATAATTATAACATAATATATAAAATAATACAATATAGCTTGAGCAATACGACAAAAAATGCTATAATCGTCATTAATTTGGATAACACCTAAAAGGAGAACTTTTCAATGTCAGAGCCAAAGAAACAGAGTAGCGCACGCAAGACAGGCCTTCGCCGTAGCCATTTGTTACTCAAACTGGCGCGTCGCGTCAATGCAAAATCACCAGTAAAGGTCCGCACGACCAAGCGCGAGACTGGTAAAAAACTCGCAAAGTAACGATAAAAGCGTTACACTAAGTACAAAGCATTAACAAGAAAGAACCTTATCGCGAATGGCATCAAATCGTCACTTGGGCAGGATCGTTGCACTGCAGACACTGTACGAATATGAATTTCGTATCAGTGCTGAGGATAAAAGTGCATCGGTTGACGACATTCTCAACCGAAATCTCGGTCGTTATGACCAGGAAATAGAAGACACGGACTTTGTCGAAAAGCTCGTTCAAGGTGTATTGAATCACCAGGATGAGCTAGATGACAAAATCCGTCCACTTGCGCCAGAATGGCCACTCGAGCAAATCGCGCGTATCGATCGCAATGTATTGCGAGTCGGCTTGTACGAGTTGCTCTATTTGGCTGCTCAGGTGCCACCAAAGGTTGCGATCAATGAGGCGGTTGAACTCGCCAAAGCGTTCGGTTCTGACAATTCAAGCAAGTTCATTAACGGCGTGCTCGGCACGGCGTATCGAACGCTTGTCGAGGAATCAGCAGATGCCAGCACCGAAGTTCAATAAATTCAAAAAATACTTTAATCGCAACAAGCAGTCTATCCAAGAAATTGTTCGTGAAGCAACGGCTGGTGGTGTCGTTTGGCGTCGTAATAAAAATGGTAAGATCGAGATTCTGCTGATTCAAGATATCAAGGATCGGTGGACGATTCCAAAAGGGCATATCGAGGATGGCGAGACTGCGCAGCAAACTGCAAAGCGTGAGATCGGTGAAGAGGCGGGACTGCATCAATTGGAAATCCAGGGATGGCTTGGTAAAATCCACTTTCGCTATCGTCGTATGGATAAACTCGTGCTGATGACGACGCAAATATACCTTGTTAAAGCGCTTGGTGATACGAATGCCATACAAAAAGAAGACATTATGAATGACATCAAGTGGTTTGATTTTCATGATGCACTAGAGGTGGTAGAATACGAAGATATTGGAAAACTAATGCTACTTGCAATGAAAAAAATTAGACAGGACAACTTATAATGAGCGGAATGCAAACTGCGCCATATCAGGATTTTGCGCGCGAAAAGCTAGGCTATGAATTTGAGCACATTGACTACCTCATCACAGCACTGACACATCGTAGTTATGTGAACGAGCATCGCAAAAGTGTGAGCGAACATAATGAACGGTTAGAGTTCTTGGGCGATGCAGTGCTGGAGTTGGCAGTGACGGATTATTTGTATGCTAACTTTGATGAACCTGAAGGTATTTTGACAAGTTGGCGGGCGAGCCTGGTCCGAACCGAAAGTATTGGCGCTGCTGGGACCGCGCTTGGGTATGAACCGCTGCTAAGAATGAGTCGTGGCGAAAAAAACGGTAGTCCACGTGCACGACAACAAATTCTGGCGAATGCGTTCGAGGCAGTGATCGGCGCGATCTATCTGGAGCGCGGCTATGATGATGCGGAACGATTTATCAAAAAACATATTTTATCAAAGCTTGATGACATCTTGGCATCTGGTAGCTGGCGCGATCCAAAGTCGCATTTGCAGGAGGTATCGCAGCGTGTTGACAATCAGACGCCGTCTTATAAAGTACTGGACGAAGAAGGACCTGATCATGATAAAGTCTTTACATTGGGGGTCTTTGTTGGCGATAAGCTAATGGGTAAGGGAACTGGTAGTAGCAAGCAAAATGCGCAGCAGCAAGCCGCACGTGCTGCTATCGAAAAATATGAAAAGCAGAAATAATTCCAACAGATTGACATCTGGGGTGAAAGTGTGTACAATTGGTCAAGACTTCAAAATAGTAGTAAGAGAGAAGTAAAGGAAATCTATTCAATATGCTCGCAATTCGTTTGCAACGACTCGGCCGTAAAGGCTACCCAGTTTACCGCATCGCTGTCCAAGAAGCACAGCGCCACCCATCAAGTGGCCGTGTGGTCGCGTATGTCGGTAGCTATAACCCGCACACCAAGGAAGTAACGTTACAAAAGGATGCTGTGCAGAAGTATCTGGATAACGGTGCGCAGCCAACGCCACGTGTCGTCAAGCTGTTGCAAGCCGAGGGTGTAAAATTACCAAAATGGGTAAAAGTACCAGAGACTGACAAGCAAAAGGCAATCAAAAACCAGGAAAAATTGCGCAAGAACCAGCCAAAAGAAGAGCCAGCTGAAGCTGTAGCCGAGGAATCTCCTGAAGCTGCGACAGAAGAACCGGCGGCGAGCGAAACCGACGATAAGGAATAAAAGATTTCGCAATATAAAAAACACTCTGCAAATCAGGGTGTTTTTATATTTAGTAAAAAATAACTTTTTAAAACACTTACGGCTATTCATAGCGAGCATGATATAATAGCGATGTAA
>DCYK01000006.1:15447-57871 GCA_002331045.1 Candidatus Saccharibacteria bacterium UBA2112 | reverse complement strand
GACGATCATGTCTGGCATGGGTGAGCTTCACCTTGATATCCTGATTGATCGCATGAAGCGTGAATTTAACGTCGAAGCAAACATCGGCGAGCCGCAAGTTGCCTATCGCGAAACAATCCGTGGGACAGCTCAAGCGCAAGGGAAACACGCCAAGCAATCTGGTGGACGCGGGCAGTATGGTGATGTCTGGGTACGATTTGAACCGACGGAATCTGGTGAAGGCTTCGAATGGGGTGACGAAATTAAAGGTGGTGTGGTGCCACAAGAATATCGTCCAGCCGTCGAAAAAGGTATTAAAGATACATTGGCTGGAGGCGTGATCGCAGGATATCCAATGATCGGTGTCAAGGCAACGCTCTACGATGGTAGCTATCACGATGTTGACTCGTCCGAACTTGCTTTCAACCTAGCCGGCGTGCTGGCTGTCAAAGAGGGTATTCCAAAGGCAAAGCCAGTTCTTCTCGAACCTGTGATGCGCGTCGAGGTGACGACTCCCGAAGAGTTCATGGGTGATGTGATCGGCGACCTCAATAGCCGCCGAGGCCGTATTGAAGCAATGGAAGATTTGCAAGGCGGCGCAAAACTTGTCAAAGCTTTTGTACCACTCGCAAGCATGTTTGGTTATACAAACGATGTTCGTTCAATGTCTCAAGGCCGTGCGGCATCTACTATGGAACTGGCCCAGTACGAAGAAGTACCGCCAAACGTTGCACAGGAAATCATCGAGAAACGGAAAAAATAAAAAAGCCAAAAAATGAAGCAAGCCACCGCCGGGGGTCTCCGACGATGGCTTTTGCCCCCGTTCCTTAAGGAATGTGGCTAGTGCGCGGTGTTGTCGCTGATGCGTAAGCCTACGCAGTTAATGGAATCAAGCCAGCCTTATTGGCGATCGCCGTTACACGATCTGGCCGAAAACCCGACCAGTGCTCGATTTCAGCATCTACTGCGCAGAGATGGGGAGGACTTACCCAGGTAACATACACCACAGGTGCCTGCAAGTAACCAAGTGTCATCGTAAAGTCTCGAGCATCTTTATTGATTGACATGTCAATGCGGTTATAGGGCAACCCCCACTTATTGAGCGCCTTGTAGGTGCCGTTCACTTGGATGCAGGCAGGTTTGGTATAGATCCAGATGACGGGATGGGGCGAGGTGCGAGGAGTCTCATCAATGGTATCCATGGTTTTCCTTCTTTCGAGTTGTTGAGTGGACTTCCTTGCACAGGATTCTAGCAGCACCAAGTGATCCTGTAAATACTGCCTCTTTACTAAAGGGAAGAAACACGCTACAATAACTACATACGTCGCAAAGTCTATATTTAGATTGCGCGCGAAAAACGTAATTAATTAAGGAGAAAAATCTCAAATGGCAGATTTCGATCGAAGCAAGCCGCACGTCAACGTTGGTACCATGGGTCACGTTGACCACGGTAAAACAACACTAACGGCAGCAATCACTCACGTCTTGAGCAAGAAACTGCCGAGCGATGTCAACAAACCTCGTAACTACGAAGATATCGACAACGCACCAGAAGAAAAAGCACGTGGTATTACCATCGCATCATCTCACCAGGAGTATGAGTCAGAGAAGCGTCACTACGCTCACGTTGACATGCCTGGTCACGCCGACTATGTCAAGAACATGATCACTGGTGCTGCACAGATCGACGGTGCAATCCTCGTGGTGGCCGCAAATGATGGTCCACTACCACAAACTCGCGAGCACGTCCTGCTTGCCCACCAGGTGAACGTTCCAAAGATTGTTGTCTTCCTCAACAAGATGGACCTCGCTGACGAAGAACTCGTCGAATTGGTTGAAATGGATGTTCGTGAACTCCTGACAAAGAACGGTTATGACGGTGACAACGCACCAATCATCAAGGGTTCTGCAACAAAGGCGCTTGAAGGCGATGCTGCTTCTGAAGATGCCATCATGGAACTTGTTAAAGCTCTCGACGACTATATCGAAGAGCCACAACGTGATCTCGACAAGCCATTCCTGATGCCTGTTGAGGACGTATTCTCGATCAAGGGTCGTGGTACTGTTGCGACTGGCCGTATCGAACAAGGTATTGTCAAGCTAAACGACGAAGTCGAAATTGTTGGTGTGAAAGATACGCAAAAGTCTGTCGTGACTGGTATTGAAGCCTTCAAAAAGAACCTTGACCAAGGTCAGGCTGGCGACAACGCAGGCCTCTTGCTTCGTGGTATCGAGCGCGAACAAATCGAGCGTGGTCAAGTGGTTGCAAAGCCAGGTTCGATTACTCCTCATACAGAGTTTGAAGCTGAAGTCTACGTTCTGAAAAAGGAAGAAGGTGGACGCCACACACCATTCAGCAAGGGTTACAAGCCGCAATTCTACTTCCGTACAACCGATGTTACGGGTGAAGTTGAGCTGCCAGCTGACAAAGAGATGGTGATGCCTGGTGACACTGTTACGTTTAAGGCAAAGCTTCTTGCTCCAATCGCAATGGAAGACGGTCTTCGTTTTGCCATCCGCGAAGGTGGCCGCACCGTTGGTGCAGGTGTCGTGACAAAGATTACAAAATAGTAATCACTGTTACCTACAAAAATGAGCCGTTTCGACGGCTCATTTTGATATGAAGTAATAAATCCTCCATTGCCCTATGAAATGACAATGCGCCCAGCCACGGTGGCCGAATGCATTGCCGTGGATGGACGCGGGTAGTTCACGCATTCTTGATCAGCTGTTTCAGATAGTTCACAACACTATCAACCTTCTCTCGTCGACAAAACTCTTGTATATCGATAGAAAGGCAATATCTCTCCTCTATAGCCTCGGCAATTTCCATCATTGAAATGCTGTCAAGGCCAAGATCGAAGTAGAGTGATTTGCCAAGTGTAATGTTTGCGACCGGAAGCTGACACGCTTCACGGTAGCCCTCTCGAAAGATCCGTAATGCATCCTCTCGATCTTCTCGACGCAATGCGTCAAAAATGGCATGAGCTAACTTGATCGGTGTAGTGGAAGTATGGAACGCCGCTTCATCTAGGTTGACCTCTAGACGATTTTCGAGTTCTGAAAATATTTCGGCTTTCAAAAAAGCATCAACACCAAGATCTTTCTCGATGAGTGCTTTTTGCTCCACTGTCGCTGGATCACGATCGATGTACTCGCCGATTACTGACACAATAACTTCACAGATTTTTGTGACAGACATGCATTTTGAGGTGGTAGTTACGTGTTGCATCCTAAACCTTTCGGACCTCGGTGAACGTAACTATACTATACCATGTATACATACAAAGCGAAACCGCCCAGCCTGGAGGCCGGACGGCTTCGCGGGTAGGGCGGGTTATGTGGCGTAGGCCATGATGTACTTGATGGCTTTCGGCTCATGCTGTTCTGCGATCGATATCGCTGCCTGCGGATGATCTCTGATAAACTCCAGCACGTACTCTTGGGCCAGCCTCACGGTCCTGAGCGCTGCCAGATCTTCATCGGGAACTTTGACCGCGTACCTGTCCTCGGCTTGTACGACGATTTCGATCATTGACAGCGAGTCGATGTCCAAATCGTCAACGAAATATTTTTCCGGCGTGACTTCGTATGGTTCGATTCCTGTCACCTCCTCAATAATCACGCCGAGATGCTGCAGAATGATCGAAGAGAGTTCTTCCGCTGCACTTTCGTTTTCGCCGTGCTTATTACCTGGAGCCACTTTTGTCCTCTCGTCGACATGGCAAGAACGAGTCTACTGTATAACTATTTTGATTTTTTGTCTATAGATTGGCTTGAATATGTTGTGAATGTTTTATATAATGCTCTAGTATTATTAATCATATCGAGAACTTGGCTGTGAGCGCACTGAATAGGTAAGTCGCAAAACCTGACCAAGGTTACGGTATAACACAAGAAAGGTATCTACTACTCATGGCAGATGCAAAACCAGAAGGATTGCGAATCCGCATCCGTCTCAAGGCCTATGACCACAAGGTTATTGACCAATCAGCAAAACAAATTATCGACACAGCGATCCGTACCGGCGCAACAATTGCCGGCCCTGTACCGCTACCGACGCGCCGTAGTAGTTATACGGTGGTAAAGAGTCCACACGTGTACAAGACTGGTGGTGAAACATTCGAAATGCGCGTACACAAACGCTTGATTGACATCACTAACGCGACACCAAAAACAATTGACAGCTTGCAAAATCTATCGCTCCCTGCGGGTGTCGATGCAGAAATTCGCATGTAATAACAATGTATCAAGAAATAACCCCCGTATGAGGGGTTATTTTTATGCCCAAATGCTTATGGTAAAATAGAGGAAATGCCCACAAAGACAAACAAGAAACCGCGACATCGTACTTATGCCCGTAATCGAATACGGCGAAGTAATGGGAGTTACCGCCTAACCGAAGGTGACGGGGTTTACTTTCTCAAGCTGATTATTGTCGTGTTACTTGGCACACTGTGGCTTAAATTGGCGACACCACTATCCTGGAACGGCATTCCTGTTGCAGCCTTTCCATTGGGCGCGCTTTTGGCGCTTGTTGTTATTCGCGTGTTCGAAAAGAATCAGCTTGACCGCAAAATTTGGTTCGCCGTGCTCGTTATCGTCACAATCCTCAGCTACTTTGTTCCTGCGGGTATAGTCATCTAATATCCACCTCCTGGTAAGCCCCAGTATTGCTCAAGTGTATGAATGCCCTTCGTCTTCATATCAGTGGCAGCAGCAGTACCAACAAAGCGCCAATGCCATGCCTCGGCACTGTAGCCAGTTACTGCCTCATAGCCTGGCTTGTAGCGCTGAACAAAACCATATTTATGTGCATTGTTTGTCATCCATGTATAGGCAGCGGTATTCGCAAATGCTTCAAGCCCTGCGCCACCCGAACTGACATCGACAGCGAAACCTGTTTGGTGTTCGCTATAGCCTGGTCGAGCACTAACTTGGTCTGCCGCCGCTGTACTCCCGTTAACAGAAACCCAGTGATTATACGTTGCCACTTGATTATCGTACGAACGATAGGCACTCGTGAGCCCGATACTTTTACCGGCGGCTGCAGCCGCATTGATCATAGCCACAAGGTTGCTGTAAATCTTATTGCTGATTGGGTAGCCCTGATAATAAACAATATCCGCCGGAACATAATTAATCGGACTAAAACATCGCTTTTTATTCACGACCACATCAATACTAGCCGGGTTGCCGTGGGCGCCGCTAATTGCGCAGCCAGCAGGTGTTACTGTCTGGCCGGCAAGCTGTTTCTGTAGTGCCGCTTCGGCTGCCGCTTTTTGGGCAGCCTCTTTTTTTGCCTTTTCACGCGCCTTGCGTTCAGCCTCTTCCTTGGCTTTTTTCTCGGCTAACTTCTTTGCCTCTATTTCTTCAATCTTTTTGTCGAGTTTTGCAAGGTGTGCTTTTGACGTAGATTCTTGCCGAGCAATCGCCTGATCGCCATAGTAAATGATTGCATATACAACACCCGCGGTAGCGATACATAAAGTAACGAGCGCTCCTGCTAGAATGATATGTCGTTTTTTGGGTTTTACCTTTAACACACGTACGATTATACCTCAGTGAGCATTTACTCGCTACTGAGTTTTGACCGTATGGCGCCACAAAATACACAGAGGAGAAACTGTTGACCTACCTCTATCTTCGTGCTACAATTAGTCGGTAACATTACGAAAATAACAGTTACTTCCGCGTGAATGAGCAAGTCTCACCAGAGATACTACTCGCCACCGGAGGTTTTAAATGGGAGCAAAAGGGCGATGAAAGCACTTCTCGGTACCAAGATTGGTATGACCCAAATCATCAGCAAGGATGGTGTCGCAATTCCAGTGACATTGATTCAAGCTGGCCCTGTGACTGTGACTCAGGTCAAGACCGTCGAATCAGACGGCTACAACGCAGTCCAAGTGGCATTTGGTGAGGGTAAGAACCTGAGCAAGGCCGTAGCTGGTCACACAAAACCAGCCCAAGTGACCCCGAAACATATTCGGGAATTTCGCGTTGACGAGCTACCTGAAGGCCTGAAGGTCGGTGATAAAATTGATGTCAGCCAGTTTGAGCTGGGTGACATCGTTGATGCAACCGGCACTAGCAAAGGCAAGGGATTCGCAGGTAACGTCAAACGGCACAATTTCAATACAAGCAAAAAGACTCACGGTGGCAACGGGTATGTCCGACGACCTGGTTCGATCGGTTCGATGTATCCACAGAAAGTCTTTAAGGGCAAGCGTATGGCTGGCCGCATGGGTCATGATCGCGTGACGGTAAAGAACCTCGTGGTAGCCTATGTTGATCCAACAAATAATTTAATCGGCTTGCGCGGTGCCGTTCCTGGACCTAATAAAGGTTTTGTAGAAATCGGAGGTAAGGCATAATGGCTGAGACGGCAAAAAAACCAGCAGCTCCAAAAGCTGCGAGCCTTCCAAAGGAAGTATTCGGCGTCGCTGTCGATAACCATGAACTCGTCAAACTAGCGTATGACGCATACCTTGCGAATAATCGCATGACGAGCGCGACAACATTGCAGCGCGGTGAAGTCCGTGGCGGTGGTAAAAAACCATGGCGCCAAAAAGGCACCGGCCGCGCACGCTTCGGTAGTTCACGCAACCCAATTTGGCGCGGCGGTGGCGTTGTCTTTGGGCCACGCGGTAACGAAAATTACACAAAGCGACTCAGCACGACCGCTCGACGTGTTGCATTGCGGCAAGCATTGACATTGGCGAACGAAGCAAAGAAAGTTGTCGTTAAAGATGTTAAAACGACCGGAAAAACTGCAGAAGTTGCAAAATTCATGTCTGACAATAAGTTTGACCGTAAAGTACTACTTGTCGTGACGGCTGATGAAAAAACACCCGAGCTCATTCGAGCAACGGCAAATCTACAGAATGTCGTGCTCACGAGCGCAACATTTCTGAGTGTTTACCACATCCTGAACGCTGATACCGTTGTACTGTCAACCAAATCTGTTCCAGTAATTAAGGACTGGCTAACGCAAAAAGCAGGGGAGGTAAAGTAACATGGCGAACGTATTTGTCTATCCCCGAGCAACAGAAAAAGCCTATGCGCAGTCACAGGACGGCGTGTACGTATTCAACGTTCCACTAGATGCAACAAAAAATGACATTGCTGAAAGTGTTGAAAAACAATACGATGTCACTGTCGTCAAAGTAAAGACCGTCGTACAGAGCGGTAAGGCAATTCGTTACAACCGTGGCGCGCGCCGCTATCCCGGTACGACGAACCGCAAAGATACTAAAAAGGCCTATGTGACATTAGCCGAAGGCAACAGTATCCAGGTCTTTGCCGAACAAGAGCAGCAAAAGGAGGAGAAGTAATATGGCAATTAAGCAATACAACCCAACTACTCCAGCTCGCCGCGGCATGACGACGCAAGATTTGAGTGATATTACCACACGCAAGCCGCTCAAGAGTCTCACCAAGAGCAAGAAGCAAAAGGCTGGTCGTAATAATACTGGTCGTATCACTGTTCGTCATCGTGGCGGCGGTGTCAAGCGTCACTATCGCTTGGTCAACCACAACCTACCTGCCGGCACCAAGGCGACAATTGAACACATTGAGTACGATCCGAACCGTAGTGCGCGTATTGCCCGCGTCAAGGATCAGCACGGCTTGTATCACTACATCATCGCCGACACCAGCATGAAACAAGGCAAGGTCATCGAAAGTGGTGAAAAAGCTCCTATTGAAAGCAGTAATCGTTTGCCGCTTAGCCAGATTCCTGTCGGTAGTCAGATCTACGCGATTGAAATGACGCCAGGCAAAGGTGCACAGATGGTTCGTGCCGCTGGCGCTAGAGCGCAGTTGATGGCAAAAGAAGGTAATTATGCGCAAGTTCGCCTCCCATCGGGCGAAGTCCGTAAAGTTCGCCTAGAGGCAACCGCTGCTATTGGTGTCGTTGGTAACGTTCAACATCAAAACATCAAGGTAGGAAGCGCTGGTCGTAAACGTCGTAAGGGCATTCGCCCAACTGTTCGCGGAGTTGTCATGAACGCTGCAGACCATCCGCATGGTGGTGGTGATGGCGGTTCACACGGTGTCGGTCGTACACCAAAGACGCCATGGGGCCAGCTGACACTCGGATTCCGTACGCGACGTCGTAAAGATACCGCCGGATTAATCGTAAGAACTCGCCACGAGGCGAAGAGGAAGAGGTAAGACATGAGTCGATCACTGAAAAAAGGTCCATTTGTCGATGCCAAGTTGGCGAAGAAGATCGCCGCTCTCGGCCTCGAGGATCGCACCGTTATCAAAACCTGGGCTCGTGCCAGCACGGTTACACCAGAAATGGTTGGACGCACTATCGCTGTTTATAACGGCCGCGTTCATGTACCTGTCGTTATCACAGAAAACATGGTCGGTCACAAGCTGGGTGAATTTGCGCCAACACGCAAGTTCCGTAAGCATGGAGGCAAGGAGAAGTAGTCATGGCTGATATAACAAAAGTAAAAGCCACTGCTCCTACAAAAGTCCGTGCATTCGCACGAGGTGTTGATCAGACACCACGCAAGGTTGGCCTGGTTGCAGCCCTTGTGCGTAACCGTGCCGTTGCTGATGCGCTCGTTATTCTGGAACATGTACCCCGACGTGCTGCGACTCCAGTCAAGAAAGTCATCGAAAGTGCGCAGGCAAATGCCGTCAATAATCATGGCTTGGATGCAAAAACACTGGTTATTACGACAATAAATGTCACAACCGGCCCACGTATGCGTCGCTACAAGCCCGCCAGTCGCGGACGTGCACTGCCATTCGAAAAGAAATCCAGCCACATTTTGGTCGAAGTGGCAGGTAGCGAAAAGCCAAAGAAAAAACCAGCCGCAAAACCAGCTGCTGAAAAGAAGGAAGAGGAGAAATAACCATGGGACAAAAAGTAAACCCACTCAGTTTCCGCCTGCAGGTCCACAAGAACTGGAATTCGCGTTGGTTTGCCGGCAAGCGTGATTTTGCGAAGTGGCTCAATGAAGACGCCGCCATCCGCACACTGATAGAGAAGCGATTTGAATCGCGACCAACAATCAGTCGTATCGAAATCGAACGATCAGCAAACCTCATTACGGTAACGATCCATACTGCCAAAGCCGGTGTTGTGATTGGCCGTGGCGGTGCAGGTGTTACTGAACTAAAAGGGCAAATCGAAAAGGTTGCCAGCTTGCCAGTTCGTATCAACATCGAAGAGGTAAAACGGCCCGAACTTGACGCAAAACTCGTTGCCGAAAACATCGCTCGTCAGCTGGAACGACGTATCAATTTCCGTCGCGCTGTCAAAATGACCGCCCAGAACACCATGAATGCCGGTGCTAAGGGTATCCGTATCGAGGTAGCTGGACGCTTGAATAATGCTGAAATGGCTCGTCGTGAAAAGGTAATTGAAGGCTCGGTACCACTGCATACACTGCGTGCTGATGTCGATTTCCATACAGCCCGCGCTAATGCACCAGGTGTTGGTATTATTGGTGTCAAAGTATGGATTTACAAGGGTGAGAGGAGCGAGTAGATATGTTGCTACCAAAGAAAACAAAGTATCGAAAGGTCCGTAAAGGCAAGAACGACGGCGTTGCGACGCGTGGTCACTACATCGCTTTTGGTGATTATGGTCTACAAGCAATGACAAACAACGACGTCACCTCTCGACAAATCGAATCAGCTCGCCAGGCAATGACTCGTTATATCAAGCGTGGCGGTAAGATTTGGATCCGTATTTTTCCTCATACACCACGAACACGCAAGCCCCAAGATGTCAAAATGGGAAGCGGTAAAGGTAATCCTGAATTCTTTGCAGCCAAGATTAAAGCCGGCACTGTTTTGTTCGAAATGAAAGGTGTCAGCGAAGAAGTTGCGCGTGAAGCAATGCGCCTCGCAAGCCATAAGCTGCCAGTAAAAACGAAGTTCATCAAGCGGGAGGAGGCGTAATATGGCCGAGAAGAAAACAACCGCAAAGAGCACAAAGACAGCAAAAAAAGCAGTAGAAGTGAAATCACGCGAAGATCTACAAAAAGAGTTGACGGCGAAGCAGACGGAGATGCTCGAGACACGTCGCAGCCACCGTGCCGGTGAACTCGTCAATCCTCGTGCAATTACGCAAGGACGCAAAGAGATCGCTCGCCTGAAGACGGCAATTCGCGCCGACGAACTGAAAGGAGATAAGTAATGGCTAAATATTTGATAGGTATCGTGACGTCAGACGTTCGCGACAAGTCCATCACTGTCACGGTTACCACCCGTGAAACACATCCCCTTTATGGAAAACAGTATACTGTCAGTCGCAAATACCAAGCGCACGATGAAAACAATGAAGCGCATATTGGTGACAAAGTACGCATCAAGGAGATTCGTCCTGTTAGTAAAACGAAAAGCTTTACCTTGGATAAGATTGAAGAAAAATCACTAGGCAGCATTGAACTAAAAGAGGATGTTGCACCAGAAGATGAGGCGAAGAAGGCACGTGAAGAAAAGTCTGCTACGAAAGAAGAGGAGGCTGACGTATGATTCAACAGCAATCTCGGTTAAAAGTAACTGACAATAGCGGCGCCAAGGAAATCCTCTGTATCCGTGTTCTTGGTGGCACGCGTCGACGATACGCTCGTGTGGGTGATATCATTGTCGCCAGCGTCAAAGAGGCAAATCCCACGGGCCAAGTAAAAAAGAAATCTGTTATCAAGGCAGTCGTTGTTCGCACGCGTGACCAGATCAAGCGTCGTGATGGCAGCACTATCTGCTTTGACGACAATGCCGCCGTCATCATTGGTGACGACAAGAATCCACGCGCAACTCGTGTCTTTGGTCCAGTACCGCGCGAACTGCGTGACATGGGATATAGCAAAATCATCAGCCTTGCGCCGGAGGTACTCTAATATGGCACGCCGTATCGTAAAAAACGACATCGTTAAACTGATTAGCGGTCCAAACAAGGGCACGACTGGCAAAGTCATGGCGGTGCTGCCAAGCAAAAATGCTGTCCTCGTCGAAGGCTTGGGTGTCAAGCATCGCAAAATGAAGCCCTCACGCTTACATCCAACCGGCGGCAGCAAGGACATTCATGTCCCAACGCCTCTCCATAAGGTGGCTTTGGTTGTTGACGAAAAAACCGGCAAAACCAGTCGTGTAGGATATAAATCAGCCGATGGCACAAAATCACGTATCGCGCGCCAGGCAAAAAATAAGGAGATCAAGTAATGGCAAAGACATCAGTCACTGCTCCGGCTCCTCGCTTGAAAGCCTTGTACAAGGATCAGTATGTCAAGGAACTTCAGGCCGAATTGAACCTAGCAAATGTCCATGAAGTACCAAAGCTAGAGAAAATTGTGGTCAGCGTAGGAACCGGTAAAAGCAAAGAAGACAAGCGTCACCTCGAAGCGGTGAAGAATACACTCACCAAGATTACTGGCCAGGCACCTGTTGAACGACAGGCAAAAAAATCTATCGCAACGTTCAAGATTCGTGCTGGCATGGGTGCACCAATCGGTATCATGGTGACATTGCGGGGAGCACGAATGTACGAATTCCTCGATCGCCTCATTAATGTTGCCCTACCTCGCGTCCGTGACTTTCACGGTGTCGGATTGAAATTTGATAAGAGTGGCAACTATAACCTTGGTATCGTCGAACAGTCAATCTTTCCCGAACTAACATTCGAGGAAACGCAAGTTGCTCACGGTCTGCAGATTACTTTTGTCATTGACAGTAAGGATCCCGCGCACAGCCGTCCGCTACTAGAGAAATTCGGACTACCATTTCAGAAAGAAGGAGGTCGACGTTAATGGCTAAGAAATCAATGGTCGCACGTGATAAAAAGCGACAAAAGATGATCGCAAAGCTCGCTGCAAAGCGCGCCGAACTAAAAGAACTTGGTGATCAAGATGGCCTACAAAAGCTTCCCCGCAATAGTAGTCCAACCCGCTGGAAGAACCGAGATTTACTCGATGGTCGACCACGCGGCTATATGCGTAAGTTCGGTATGAGCCGTATCCGGTTCCGCACAGAAGCATCAAAAGGTAACATACCCGGCATAACAAAGAGTAGCTGGTAAGGAAGGAGAAACGATATATGTCACTACAATCTACAGACCCAATCGCGGACCTTCTGACCCGCATCCGTAATGCCGCTCTCGTCGGTAAAACAGAAGTCCGCATACCGGCAAGCAAACTGAAAAAAGTTGTTGCCGAAGCACTAAAAGCGAACAATTATCTGGCCGACGTAAAGATAGAAGCCGGTAAGCCTCGGGATACGCTGGTTATCACGATCAATAAACCAGGCGAAAACTGCACCATCAACGAAATCGCGCGTCTATCCAAGCCAGGTCGTCGTGTGTACGTCAAAGCAGCCGAGATTCCAAAGGTAAAGTCAGGTCGTGGTATGGTCTTGGTCAGTACATCAAAGGGTGTCATCACTGGTCAGGAAGCTGCAAAGCAACGCCTCGGCGGAGAACTACTACTGAAGGTTTACTAGAAAATGAAGAAAGGATAAATCATGAGTCGAATCGGAAAACTACCAATACAGATTCCATCAGGCGTGACAATCACGGTCGATTCAGATGTTATCACTGTCGAAGGCTCAAAAGGCAAGCTGACAGTACCGCATCTGAGTGACGTAACAGTCACAGTCGACGATGGAGTCGCAACAGTCACCCGAAAGGATGACGAACGCGTCGCCAAGGCCCAGCACGGTCTCCAGCGCTCGCTACTCAGCAACGCAGTCGAAGGTGTCACAAAAGGCTTCGAGAAAAAGCTCGAGGTTAGTGGCGTCGGTTTTCGCGTCGGCATGAGCGGTAACGCACTCGAAATGAGCCTTGGATTCAGTCATCCAGTTAAATACACCGCACCAGAAGGTATTCAGGTAACGACGAACAAAATGGAGATCACCGTCAGCGGGATCGACAAACAACAAGTTGGTCAGGTTGCGGCCGAAATTCGTGCGCTCAAGAAACCAGAACCGTACAAGGGTAAGGGCATCAAGTACGCAGATGAGCAGATCTTGCGTAAAGCCGGAAAGGCAGGGAAGTGATCATGAGTAACCTTGCAAAAAAACTGTTGAACAAAAGCCTGCGAAAAGGCCGCGTTCGCGCAAAAATTAGCGGTACAGACAAACGTCCACGCCTCAGCGTGACGATTAGCAACAAACATGTCAGCGCCCAGCTGATTGATGATACGGCAGGTAAAACACTTGCTGCGAGCACAACTGTCGGTAGCAAGCAAACAGGTTCGCTCAAAGAACAAGCTGCTTTTGTCGGCACAGATATCGCCAAAAAGGCAAAAAAAGCAAGCATCAAAAAAGCAACCTTGGATCGTAATGGCCGACAGTATGCCGCACGCTTGGCTGCACTTGCCGATGCTGCACGTAACGAAGGATTGGAGATTTAATCATGGCAGAACAAGCTACACAGGCAGCTCCTCAGCGCCAACCACGTGCACCACGACGCAATAACAATCGCCGTGACGTGCCGCAGGAGCCAAAAGAGTTCGACGAGATCGTCGTTAATATCGACCGTGTTGCACGTGTCGTTAAGGGCGGCCGCCGCTTCCGCTTCAAGGCGCTAGTCGTCGTCGGCAACAACAAAGGAAAAGTTGGTGTTGGTGTATCAAAAGGTCAGGATGTTCAAACAGCCGTTAGCAAAGCGACTGATGTTGCCAAAAAGAGCCTTATCACTGTTCCGATCGTCAATCAAACAATCCCCCATGATGCCGAAGTCAAAGTTTCTGGTGCGCAGGTACTTATCAAGCCAGCCGCACCGGGTACCGGTATTATTGCTGGAGGTGTTGTCCGTCAGATCATCGGTGTAACAGGCATTCACAATATGCTTTCAAAGAGCCTCGGCTCAACAAACAAAGTGAACATTGCCTATGCAACAATTGATGCACTCAAAAGCTTAGTACCACGAGAACAATGGCTCAATGCCAACAAGACTCCTAAAAAGACCACGAAGAAGGAGGAGACAAAGTAATGAAATACAACGAGTTGAACATTACAGCTAATAAGTCTCGTAAACGTGTTGGTCGCGGTATTGCTGCCGGCGGTGGTAAAACAGCCGGCCGTGGTACAAAGGGTCAGGGTGCTCGTACTGGCAAAAAGCTAAACGCAATGTTCATGGGTGGTCAACGTGCACTCGTACAGGCGATTCCAAAGGCGCGTGGCTTTAAATCACTCCGCACGCCAGCGCAAATCGTCTATCTTGATCACCTGAACGCGTTTAAGGGCAAGACTGCCGATAACACAACACTGTTTGAGGCAGGGTATATTTCAACACCGTATCATACCGTCAAAGTCATCGCCCGCGGCGAGCTAACAGCAAAAGTAACGCTGAAGGTACAGGGTGCCAGCAAGTCGGTTATCGA
Source organism: Candidatus Saccharibacteria bacterium UBA2112 (assembly GCA_002331045.1). Taxonomy (GTDB): domain Bacteria; phylum Patescibacteriota; class Saccharimonadia; order Saccharimonadales; family Saccharimonadaceae; genus UBA2112. The sequence continues at coordinate 43,544 of DCYK01000006.1, read as the reverse complement.
AGCAATCACCAAAGCTGGCGGTACGTTCGAAAAAGTACCAACACCTATCAAACCATCGACGAAAAAAGACAAAAAAGCGGCAATGTAATTATTGCCTAGAAAATAAAAACCGCCCCGACACATACCGTCGGGGCGGTTTTTGTGTCGGGGCGTTGGCCCCGTTAGGCGGAGGCGGGTGTGTCCACGACCTGCTCGACTTCGAACTCTTCGCTGATCGGCGCACCACCGTGGGTGAGCTGGACCTTGAGGATGATCGGTTCATTCGTCTTCCGGTTGAAGAAGAGCATGATGTCGGCTTCGCACTCCCACAACTCATTTCGCCACTCAGACGAACAACGCTTGGCGCCGTCGGACTCATGCGCCGGGAGAAGAAGGCCGGTAGTTCGAACCAAGCTCCTATATCTTCCTCCGACAGTGACGCTCATCCAGAGAGGCTGCACGACTTCCCGCGTGGCGGGAGAGACGGCAACTTCTTGGACCACTTTCCCCTCGACGACGTAGATGTCGAGGGGTGGATCACTGCGTTGCATCAGCAACCAGCGGTCCTTGACTTGCATCGGCTCGTATCCACGGTACATTTCCGGGGGCTTCATGGCAACTCCTTATTGTCGGTGGGCCACGATAAGTATATTATAGCATAAATAATATATAAATTCAATGCTTGCCACCATTTATATCACCGCAACATATGCTACAATAGGAAAGAACTAAACAGACTGACAGACGGGGTTATTTATGAACTGGAAGACAATATTCAAATCGTTCAAAAATCGCAACATGCAAAAACGCCTAGCGATTGTATTAGGTATTGTCGTTGTCTATCGTTTCCTGGCACATATTCCTGTTCCCCTCGCCGAGCCAACGAAGCTAAAAGAAGTCATCGAAAGCGTCGTGAATTCAACCGATTTTGGCGGCTTTCTGAACCTCCTCTCTGGTGGTGCTTTGTCGAGCTTCTCAATCGTTCTGGTTGGACTCAGTCCATTCATTACTGCCAGTATCATCACACAGCTGCTAACAAAAGCTATCCCAAAGCTCGAAGAACTACATAAAGATGGCGAATCGGGACGACGTAAGATCAATCAATGGACACGTATGATTTCCGTACCCCTAGCCGTAGTACAGTCAATCGCGTTTATTTACATCCTGCGCCAAACAGTCCTAGCGGGTAATACGACAGCGCTTGATAGCGCTACTCCTGTCGAGTGGGCAATCGCGGTGACGGCAATGACAGCTGGCGCAGTACTCCTCATGTGGCTAGGTGAATTGATTACCGAGCAAGGTATCGGTAACGGTATCTCAATGTTGATCTTTGCCGGTATTATCAGCCAACTGCCCTCGACACTGACATCCCTCGGCGTCTCGCTACTCGATACATCCGCCGGCGCACTAAGCGTCTTTGGTTGGTTCGAGCTACCACTCAATCCGACGGCATTCTGGGTGGCACTAATCGTGGCGCTAGCGTCTCTCACGGTGCTGTATTTACTCGTCAAGATCAACGAAGCCCAGCGTGTTGTCACGATTAATTATGCCAAGCGTGTCCAGGGCAATAGTAGTTATGGCGGTGTCAAAAGTATCTTGCCGATCAAACTCATCGCAGCTGGTGTTATTCCTGTCATCTTTGCCGTTGCATTCCTCAGCTTGCCAGCCTTTATCGGTCAGGTACTGAAGGCCACGAATAATCCCGAATACCTTGAGCTCGCGAATAATCTCATTCTATGGTTTCAGGCACCACAGCCCGGTGCCTTTACGGGGGATACGTTAGGAGCAATGATTTATCCGGCAAGTTACTTTATTCTGGTTATATTGTTCACGTACTTCTATACGGGCATCATCTTTAACAGTAATGAAATTGCCGAAAACCTGCAAAAGCAAGGCGGGTTTATCGAGGGGGTGCGTCCAGGTATCCAGACCGAAAAGTATCTATCACGTACCGTCAATCGATTAATCCTCTTCGGTTCAGTCGTTCTCGGTCTCATCGCTGTTCTGCCGTTCGTTGCAGAGTACGCCTTTGCTCAAGCCGGTATCACGGGCATTCAGAACCTTGCCATCGGTGGTACGGGTATCCTGATCGTTGTATCCGTTGCACTCGAAAGCCTACGCCAGATCAACTCACGTGCCCTGATGGTAACGTACGACGACTATAAATAGTCCAGTCTGCTTATGCTATACTGGGATCGATGAACTTTGGTCTTAGCTTACAACGTAAACGAAATCTTCGCGTGCTTCGCTGGCTCTTGACACTACTAGCCATATTGCTTGTCTTCATAGCAAGTTGGTTTACATACCAATGGTATACAACCGGCAACCAACCGCCCGTTGTCTCGCTACCGGCAGCTGCACTCGCAAACCCATCAGTAGACGAAACACCGGTTACAAAAAAACAAATAGACGAGCATACCGTTCCTGCAAACCATCCTCGCTATATCAGCATCCCAGCACTTGGCGTCAAAAAAGTCCGTGTCATCTCGGTCGGATTGACCAACACGCGAGAGATTGATACGCCCATGAACATTAGCGATACGGCATGGTACGACAAAAGTGCGACGCCAGGACAAGGTTATGGCGTGGTTGTTATTAACGGGCATAATGGCGGTATTACACGAGACGGCATTTTCGCCAACCTCAATCAGCTACAAGAGGGTGATGAAATTATTGTTGAGCGTGGTGATGGTGAAGTATTCACCTATACTGTCGTCGAGAACAAGACTGAATCACTCCAACAAGCCAACAAAACAGGCATGAAGCGTCTGTTTACACCATACAATCCAACCGAAGAAGGGCTAGGGCTCATTACCTGCAGTGGTAATTGGGTGCCGAAAGATAAAGTTTTTGACCAGCGCATTCTTGTACGGGCAACTATTAGTCAGTAAATAACCATGAACAGCTCCAATTGTGCTTTTATATGGAATATGTTATTGTATTTTTATACCTGAGGTAGGCTCAGGAGTTCCGATCGTCAAAGGAGTCGTCATGACCACCGTCGCATCAATACACAACGTTCTCGCGGAACGTCGGATGACCTACGTCAAAGCTCTTACCCGCTACAAGGAGCAGCTACGCGCATCACTGTTCGGCGATCTGCGTCATACGCACTTCACGGCTCAGTCCGACCAAGAGTTGCGGTTGTGGCTCAAGGGCAAGAAACTGTCAGATGTCAACGAAAGCCCATTGCGCTGGTGTGAGATGATCGAGGAGTTGCCTAACTCCCGGCAATTCATCGAGACATTCGATGGCTATATTGGTCACCGAACAGGGTACACGCTGATACTCACTCCACTCTACGAGAGTATTGGAGACAGCTCGATACTCTGTGACATCGGCTTCGACGTGTTCTACGACGACGGCGAAGAGCCTGGGGAGCAGTGGCGGTCGAAGCACTTCGCCACCTGATCGGGCCCAGCCCCGTCCACCAGTGAGTCCCGCTCCTGAGGGCGGGGCTCACTTTTTTACGCTTGACGGTTGCCGAGGGTTTGCTACAATAAAAGTACATTTCGAGGGTCGCGGTAAACACGCGAAATTTTCTCTGACAAATCTCTTTACTTGTGCGAATTTTTCATATATAATGAACTGTTGTTAACTATGGCAGGTCAAAAGGAAGTCATCAAACTGGTCGGTAAGGTTGTGGAGGCATTGCCGAACACCCAGTTTCGTGTCGAGCTTGAGAACGGCCATACGGTCCTGTGCCATATATCGGGAAAAATGCGCAAGCACTACATCCGATTGGTACCGGGCGACAAAGTGGAAGTCGAGTTAACCCCTTATGATCTTACGAAGGGCAGAATCTGCTTCCGCTTGAGAGACGAGCGTTCCGTTGGAGCAGCGAGTCAGAAATAATAAACGTAATTAGGAGTTTTTGTTGCCAACATGAAAGTTCGTGCGAGTGTCAAAAAAATCAGCCCAGATGATCAGCTAGTCCGACGCAAAGGACGACTTCGTGTCATCAACAAAAAGAAACCTAAGAATAAGCAAAGGCAGGGTTAAGCATGGCTCGAATTGCAGGAGTCGTTATTCCGGCAGAAAAGCAAGTGCATATTGCGTTGACGTATATCTACGGCATCGGCAAAAAGCATGCTCGAGACATCCTTGCGGCGGCAAAGATAGAGCCGACCACTCGGGTGAAAGATCTCACCGAGGCTGAAGAACAGCAACTTCGCGATATTATCGACAGCGATTATACCGTCGAAGGCGACAAACAGCGTCTGGTGACAAACAATATCAAGCGACTGAAGGATATCGGTGCATACCGTGGCCTTCGTCACAAAACAGGATTGCCAGTGCATGGACAGCGGACACGAACAAATGCACGTACCCGTAAAGGTAAAGCAGTCGCCGTCGGTGGCGCTCAACCAAAGGCAGCAACCAAGACGTAGGATATGAGTGATATGACAGAAGAAGCAACAACAACGACAACACAGACCGCAGAGCAATCAGCTCCGCAGAAGTCTGTATCGCGAAAAAAGCAGAAACGTTCCGTTCCTGCTGGACAAATGCATATCCAGGCAACATTTAACAATACGATCATCAGCTTTTCAGACAAGAAGGGTAATGTCATTGCAGCGAGTAGTGCTGGTGCCTGCGGATTCCGCGGTAGCAAAAAAGGCACAGCTTACGCGGCACAGGTTGCAGCAGAAAAGGCAGCAGAAATTGCTGGCTCCCAGTACGGCCTAAAGAATGTCGATGTATACGTCAAAGGCGTCGGCCTCGGACGCGACTCGGCTATTCGCGTTGTCAGTAACCACGGCATGCTTGTCGAGAGCATTACTGATGTAACAGGTGTCCCGCATGGCGGTGTACGTCCAAAGGGACAGAGGAGAGCTTAGTTATGGCACGAGATACATCCCCAATCGTCAAACAATCACGCCGCGAAGGTTACGCACTTCATCCGAAGGCGCACAAGATCATGGTCAAAAAATCCGGTATTCCTGGACAACATGCCCATGGCCGCCAAGGCAAACCAAGCCTCTATCTAACGCAGTTGCGTGAAAAGCAAAAAGTACGCCGCACCTACGGCCTCCTAGAGAGGCAGTTCGCCAAATTGATGAACGAAGCAACTCGTCGACCAGGTCTTGCAGGCGAGAACCTCTTGCAACTCCTCGAACAGCGACTTGATAATGCGGTTTATCGTGCCGGCCTCGCTACAAGCCGTCGCGCTGCTCGTCAGCTCGTTAGCCATGGTCACTTCATGCTGAATGGTCGCCGTGTCGATATTCCATCGATCCGAGTCAAAGTAGGCGATAAAATTACTGTCCGCGCAAAAAGCACGAAATCTGCTTACTTCATGCATATTGATGATGTCGTTAATAACGTATCCCAGGCACCGCTCAGTTGGCTGAAAGCAGATAGCAAAAAATTAACCATTGATATCACCGGTCTTCCGAAACGTGAGGAGGCCGAGCCCGATATAAACGAACAACTAATCGTCGAGTATTACTCGCGCTAATAAGGAGCTGACGTCCATGTCAAAAGTCATTCATAACCCGCTACTTGCTGCCATCAACGAAAACAGTGCAACAAGCGTAGAGTTCGTTATCGAGCCTTTGCACGCCGGCTACGGTAATACACTGGGTAATAGTCTACGTCGCGTTCTACTCTCAAGCATTCGAGGTGGAGCAATCGTAGCCTTTCGTATCGAAGGTGCAACGCACGAATTTACTACTGTCAATGGCGTGAAAGAAGATGTCGTTGATATCATGCTCAACCTCAAGAACGTTCGTCTCAAGGTTTATACAGATGAACCTGTTGAACTACGCCTCGAAAAGAAGGGTGCAGGCACCGTCACTGCTGGCGATATCAAAACAACTGCAGATGTTGAAGTAGTGAACCCAGAACAAGTAATCGCTACGATCGATGATCCGAAAGCTTCAGTCCTTATGGATCTTGTCGCTGAATCAGGTCGTGGTTACCGTACGATAGAGGACAGCAGCACTCAGCGCCTCCATAGCGATATGATCGCACTCGATGCTGTTTTTAGCCCAGTTGTTCGTGTCCGCTACAAGGTAGAAGGAACGCGTGTTGGTCAAGAGACAAACCTCGACAAACTACTTCTGACAATCGATACTGACGGCACAATGAGTCCACGTGATGCATTCGAGGAAGCGAATGCTATCCTTGTTAATCAATACACAGCCCTTGCCGGTAGTACAACCGTCGAGGCAGCCCCTGCTCTTGGTAGTGAAACAGAAGAAGAGTCTAGTGAGTTGAATACACCAATCGAAGAGCTCAATCTGACAGCACGAACGGCAAACGCGCTTGTTAATAATGATATTCGAACAGTCCATGATTTAGTGACGCTCAGCGAGCAAGATTTGCGCGAACTGAAAGGTTTTGGCAGCAAAGCACTTGATGAAGTAAAAGATAAACTGGCGGAACTGGAGCTGTAAAGATGCATCGCCACGGATACCAAGGCCGCAAATTCGGCCGCGAACGAGACCAGCGACAAGCCTTGATGAAAGGTCTTGCCGTGAGCTTGGTGGAGCATGGTGAAATTGAAACCACACTACCAAAGGCAAAGGAGCTAAAGCCCTATATCGAAAAGCTCATCACAAAGGCAAAGAAGGGTGATCTTGCAAATCGTCGACATGTTATCGCTGCGCTCGGTAGTCAGACAGCAGCAATACGACTGGTTGATGTCATTGCGCCACAGCTTGGTGGTCGGGTCAGTGGTCACGTTCGTATCACCCGAACCGATCTACGTGTTGGAGATCGAGCCCAAATGGCAACAATTTCATTTGTTGATGAGATAAAGGAAGTTGCAAAGCCGGCTCAAACGACAGCTCCGAAGCCAAAGAGCGCCAAGAAACCTTCGGAGGCAAAAGCATGAGTACAGTAAAAGCAAGTAAAACGTTTTCACAAAAACCGGCCGATGTCAGTCGACGCTGGATAGTGATCGATGCATCAAGTGCCCCACTTGGCCGCGTAGCAACAGTCATTGCAAAACACCTTATCGGTAAATACAAACCCACATACACTCCTCATGTAGACGGAGGAGACTACGTCGTAGTAGTAAATGCTAAAGACGCGGTCGTTACCGGTAATAAAGAAGTAGCGAAAATCTACTATCGCCATTCAGGTTTTCCTGGCGGTATCAAAGATGCATCACTCGCTGACGTACGAGAAAAATTCCCTGAACGGATTATCGAACATGCCGTCAAAGGTATGTTGCCAAAGAATAAGCTATCAGATGATCGCATGAAACGCCTGAAGGTATATGCAGGACCTGAACATAACCACGCTGCACAGACACCAGAGAAAGTAGAGGTAAAATAGTATGGCAACAGCAACCAAGAAATATTTCTATGGTCTCGGCCGTCGCAAAAGCGCCACAGCACGAGCTCGTCTTTTTACCGGCAAAGGTACTATCACAATCAATAATAAGCCAGCAGCTGAATATCTCGATGGCAACAAAACATTGATGGCAGAGCTTACCGATCCATTGGCACTTGTCGGAAAGCAGAAAGATTACGATATCACCATCCTCGTATCGGGCGGCGGTACGTCTGGACAAGTAGACGCCATGAAGCTTGCAATTAGCAAGGCAATTACTGTCGACAGTGCCGATCTGCGAAGTACGCTCAAGAAGGCAGAATTCCTCAAGCGTGATCCACGCGAGAAGGAGCGTAAAAAATATGGTTTGCGTTCTGCCCGCAAGCGCGAACAATACTCAAAGCGCTAAAACACAAGAAGCGCACCACAAGAACACCTCACCAAGAGGTGTTTTTGTTATCATAGACATATGCTTGATATATTGACACACCGCTGGTTACGAATACCATACACGCTACACGTTACGTACCACCAAAAGCCACCAAAAGCAAAGGCGACCTTGCTCTTTTTGCATGGGTTAGGTAATAGTGGTAGCGCATGGGATGACGTCATCAGGGCACTGCCAAAGGATATTCGTATCGTTTCAGTGGATCTTATCGGCTTTGGCCAATCACCGCGACCGAAATGGGCCGTTTATAGCGCTAAAAGTCAAGCGCGTTCGGTCCTTGCGACGCTCGTGAAGCTTCGCATTGCAACGCCACTTATCATTGTTGGACATTCGCTCGGAGCACTTGTCGCAATTGAAATGGCAAAAAGGTATCCATTACTAGTCGATAATCTCATTCTCTGCAGCCCGCCCCTTTACCGTAATGACCCTACACGACCGCTACAGAGTGACAACATCCTCAAGAGTATGTACAAGACGGCATGGCGTTATCCAGAAAAGTTTGCACGTCTTGCAGCTATCGCCTCCAAGTACAAGCTGATCAACAAAGTATTCAATGTCACCTCTGAAAACATCGATAGTTACATGGCAGCCCTCCATGCAATGGTTATTAATCAAACCTCGCTAGAAGACGCATACCGGCTCAAGGTACCAACAACGATTTTACGGGGAAGTCTTGATCCAATTGTTGTCTCACAAAACCTTTCCCACTTATCAAAAGTAAACAACAAGGTATCTGTGCGCCATATCTTGGCAGGACATGAAGTCCGTGGACGATATGTAAAATTTGTCGTATCAGCCATATATGATAGCTTGGATGCACGAAAGCGGGCAAGAGATGGCTAGGGGATACAATCATTTACTATTGCTATCCTTTGCGATATAAAGTATTATGAGCCACATGAGCAACCACTGTGTACCGACTTACGCCTTTTGGTTTACCGACAGTCACACTGGCGGTTTGCTCCGTGCCTTGTAGCACATAGTACAGAATAAAAGACATCGAGGAGGCCGCCAGTAAGGCGGTTTTTAAATAATAACAAGAAAGAGAGTAGTAATGACAAACCCGAATCACATCCCCCAACCTAATGAAACCTTTTCAGATATTCGACAAACAGCAGGTGGTATTTTCGTGGCAGCTTTTGCGAATGACTATATACGTCAAATACCGTCACCCGAGCCCAAGCCTATGAGTGCCGATGACAAAGAAGCGCTGCGTGTCGCTCAACTACGCGTGGGTCATCTCACTGGATCAGCAGCTTTAAAAAGCACAGAAGTCGAACCACCCGTCCAATAGGGTATAATGGACATAGTTATGTCAAAACCAGTAATCCTCACAGGGCTTCGCGCAAACAACGATCTGCATATCGGCAATTATTTTGGTGCAATGCTACCAATGATTGAAATGGCTCGACAGCGTGCTGGCGAATTTCAGATCAATATGTTCATCCCTGATCTGCATAGTTTTACAACACCAATCGACCATGACCAGCTACAGGATCAAATCCTGAACAATGCCCGGTTATATGCCGCTGCAGGCTTACCACTAGACCATGATGATATTCTGCTCTATCGCCAAAGCTATGTACCAGCTCACAGCGAACTGACGTGGATACTGGATTGTTTTACGGGATTTGGCGAAATGAGCCGCATGACCCAGTTTAAAGATAAATCTCAAAACCTTCATCTAGGAGACTATATTCGAGAAAAGACTGGACTTGATACCCGGGTAACAGTCGGTCTCTTCAACTATCCAGTACTGATGGCCTGCGACATCCTACTATACGATGCTCAGTACGTTCCGGTTGGCGACGATCAGACACAGCATTTAGAGTTTGCGCGCGACATAGCTGGCCGCATGAACAGTAAATTCGGAGATTTATTCACCGTACCACACGCCGTGAGCAAGCAGCATGAATTTTTCGGAAAAGGCCAAGGGCTTCGCATCAAAGACCTTGCAGATCCAAGCAAAAAGATGAGCAAATCTGATGATAGCGATAAAGGCGTCATATTTTTGACCGATGACCCTCAGGTGGCGGCAAAAAAGATAATGTCCGCAACAACCGATGACAAGGCGAGTATCAACTATAATCCAATCGAACAACCTGGCATCAGTAATCTACTACAAGTGCTCGCGCTTCTTCGCAGCCAGCCAATCGACCAAATCGAGGCAGAATTCAAGGGTGGACAACACTACGGCGACTTTAAACGAATCGTGGCCGACGAAATAAGTAGATTTTTGACAGATTTTCAGACAAGACTCAGCGAGAGTGACAATCAAGCAATTTACGCTGCATTCAAGCGATCTGAGGAGAGAGCAAACGAGCATGCAAATGCCACACTACTACGCGCACAGCAAGCCGTCGGACTTCGACCAAAGGAGGCGTAATGCGTCTTGACACATATCTTGCTGAATACTGGCCAGAAGTATCACGATCCACGTGGCAAAAACGTATCAAAGCCGGCCACATATTAGTGAATGGCGAGGTAGAGAAAAGTGTAAAGCGAATCCTTGAGGAAGACGATCAAGTCACTCCACAGGTTCCCGAGTCGTCAAACCATGACGAACAAACACTCCCTGTTGTTTACCAGGATGAAAACGTCATTATCATCAACAAGCCGGTTGGGATCCTGTCGCATAGTAAAGGTGCGTTGAGTGACGAGTTTACCGTTGCTGATTTTTTCAAGCGCTATACAACATATCACGTGGATACTAATCGCCCTGGCATTGTTCATCGACTCGATCGTGATACAAGTGGCATTATGATAGGTGCACTCAATGACGAAACAGCAAGGGTATTGCAACGACAGTTTAGTGACCGAAAAGTAAAGAAACAATATGTTGCAGTCATCGATGGTGAACCAAAGGAACCTGAAGCGATGATTGATATGCCAATCGGTCGGAACCCTAAAAAACCCAGTCAATTTCGCGTAGATCCTAACGGCAAGCCTGCGAAAACGCTTTATCGCTTACTGGCAACAGGTGAGCATTATAGTCTTGTTGAGCTACAGCCATTAACTGGCCGCACCCATCAGCTTCGTGTGCATATGGCACACCTCACGACGCCTATCCATGGCGACAGGATATACGGCACAGAAGCCGATAGACTTTATCTGCACGCAGCAGCACTCGAAATTACTATCCCCGGTGGCATACGCAAACTCTTTACTGCCGCCGTACCACCCGAGTTTGCTGCCATGGAGAAACAATAATCATGGTGCGTGACCTTATTCTTCATCATCGTAGCCAGGCACAGCTTCAGCACTTTCTCAACCATCTGCCCCATGCACTTATCATCGACGGCTCTGAGGGTGTCGGTGTCACCCATGTCGCAAAAGTGCTCGCCCATACAGTGGAATCTCCAGAGCTCCTTATTCAGCCAAAAAAGAAAGTCAAGAATGAGTTTGTCATTGATATGAATGAGGGAATGGTGGTGATCGAAGATATCCGCCAGCTATATACACAAACACGCACGCAACAAACAGGCAAACATGTATACATCATCGATACGGGCTCTCGATCAATGACAGTGGGAGCGCAGAATGCATTGCTGAAACTACTTGAAGAACCCCATGCAGATCTCCATTTTATTATCACTACTCACCATGTCGATCGTCTGCTCCCCACAATTGTTTCTCGTTGCCAGCGACTCACTCTCCTCGACATAACCGACAAACAGACTAGTGACTTTATTGAACGACTAGGCATTCAGGATGCGATGAAAGCACGACGCCTCGCGTTCGTAGGAAGGGGAAAACCTGCCCTGATCACACGTCTTGCTAACAATTCAGAACTTTACGATGCACGAGTCAACATTATGTCAGATGCAAAGACAATGCTCGGCAGCGATATATACAAGAAGATGACGACGGTTCACACATATAAGGATAACCGCGCTGACAGCTTACTGCTACTCGAAGATATTATGTACCAACTTCATACGATTCTACCAGCAAATCCTGATATACATCTCGCGCATAGCATCGACAAATATATCGAAGCTCACAGAAGAATTAGCGACGGAGGCAATATCCGTCTCCAACTGACAGCTAGCCTCCTCTAAGCAAAACTGGTATAATAAAAAAGATGTTAGGTTTAGCTATCGTTACACTATTAGGTGGGCTCGCTATCTTTTATCGTCGTTCTATTGACGATATCCGTAACGATTTCCCGACAAAATTAGCCGAAAAGCTTGATAAGCTTTGGTCAATCGCCCAAGAGTCATTGCGAGAGAAAAAGTACCTGCGCGCCGAAAAAGCCTTACTCACCATTCTGCGTGTCGATGCTCGAAACGCTACTGCCTATAATCGCCTCGGTATTTTGTATGCAAAACAACAGGCTTACAAAGACGCTATCGAATGTTTCGAAATCGCTCAATCGCTGGAACCAAATGCATCAAGCCTGCATAATGTCGGTCTCATTTATTACGAAACAGGTGATTATACGAAGGCAGCGCTAGCGTTCGAGCAAGCACTCCGTATCGAGACGGATATTTCTGCCCGGCATATTGCCTACGCCAAGGTGCAAGAAAAACTGGGCAACGAAAAAAAGATGATAGAATCGCTTGAACGAGCCGTGGAAATTGATCCAATTCCCCAAACGCTCAAGTTTCTTGCCGAAGCCTATGAAAGAGTTGGACAAGCCGAGTTGGCAGAAAAGCTACGTGCACGAGCGGCAAAGATGATTATTCCCGAAGGCCAAGCGAAACAAGTTACGCAGCCCCGAAAAGTCATTTAATACCTCGATCCAGCGACGTTCCAATCCGACAACACAAAGATGACTTGAACATTTTTGGCCTCTGTTGTACACTTGGTGAGTACTTTACGCTACATACTATGCTGCTTTAGTTCAGTTGCTGTCCGAGGCGCATGCCGAGTAAATATTATTTAGCATTGCTCTAACCAACTGTACTAAAACGATATCGTACCTTACACTATATATTGTGCCGCTTTAGCTCAGTTGGTTAGAGCAACTGTTTTGTAAACAGTAGGTCCTCGGTTCGAGTCCGAGAAGCGGCTCCATGGCAAGACAGTGAGGTATCACTGTTTTGCGTATGGAAATAACAAAGGTGCGCAGGGGTAGTGAAGCGGTCAAACACGACAGACTGTAAATCTGTTGGCATTCGCCTTCGCAGGTTCGAATCCTGCCCCCTGTACCATATCGAGTAGCCCGGAGGGGTTATTTTCATATATAATAGGACTGTTGCCGCGATAGCTCAGTTGGTAGAGCGCATCCATGGTAAGGATGAGGTCTCGGGTTCAACCCCCGATCGTGGCTCCAATTTTGTTCGATAAACACTAGTCAAAAGTAATATTTTGTGCTAGAGTAGATAAAGTTTGTAAAAATTAGGTGAAACTATTCATGGCGAGAAAGAATTCAAAATCAAAGCGAAAACTAATTGGACTGGTGAGTGAACTCAGCGGTCATCGTACGTATTACACGACAAAAAGCAACAAAGACACCGAGAAGAAAGAACTTCGCAAATATGATCCGATTGCACGCAAGCATGCACTCTATCGCGAAACAAAGAAAAATCTCGGACGTAACGAAGTTAAAGCTCGCAAGTCTTAATTATCCCTGTAGCTGGTCGTAAGTAAAAGCACATTAGCCTTTCGATAATGAAGTGCTATAATTAGTATATGAATAAACGTATACTGACTATTAGTGGACTCATACTCGTTCTTGTTGGTCTTGCGATCGCTTATGTGATTGTATCACCTGATACAGACACAACGACAACCGTTAATCAGACAAGTGAAGACACCTCTTTGTCAATGCCGACTGCATCGGCAACACCGGCCCCTGATAATACCCCTCCATCAAAAACCGTTAAAGGTTTATATACAGATTATACGGAAGAAAAGGTAGCCTCAACCTCTGGCACAAAGGTACTCTTTTTCCATGCTCCATGGTGCTCACAGTGCCGGGCACTCGAAAACGATATTGAAGCATCAGAGATTCCCGATAATGTCACCATTTTTAAAGTTGACTACGATTCAAATCAAAAACTCCGACAAGAATATGGCGTAACAATCCAGACGACGCTCGTATTGATTGATGACGAAGGCGCTCTACAAAAAAAATACGTAGCCTACGACAATCCTACGCTCGAATCGGTAAAACGTAATCTTTTGAACTAACATGACCCTGCTAATTCTTTCCTTTCTAGCCGGCATACTGACAGTAACAGCACCTTGTGTGCTCATATTTCTGCCTGTTATCCTTGGCGGGTCAGTCGCTATCGACCCAAAAGGACGCCGGGATTGGCGACGACCACTCATTGTCACAGGTAGCCTTGTCGTATCAGTCGTGATATTCACATTACTCCTCCGAGCTACGACAGCCTTTTTGGCAATTGATCAAATATTCTGGCAAATCTTATCCGGTGGAATTGTCATCTTACTAGGCTTGCACTACCTGGGTGTCCCGTTGTGGGAAAAATTCACAGGTTTTCTTCGTTTACCTGCGCTTGCCAATCGTGAACTTGCCTCAGCCAATAAACAACAGGGAAGTGGTGGCGCAATCCTTACCGGAGCTGCACTTGGGCCAGTATTCGCAAGCTGCAGCCCAACCTTCGCCTTTATTATTGCTGCCGTTCTGCCTGCAGACTTTACGCTTGGTTTTATCTATCTCGTTACCTATGCGCTTGGTATGGCCGTAACCCTTCTCGCAATCGCCTACCTGGGCCAAGTGGTACTCAGCAAGCTTCGTGCACTGAATAATCCTAAGGGTTGGCTTCCAAAAACGATCGGCACTATCTTTATCGTAGTCGGTCTCATGATTATCACCGGATTTGATAAGCAAATTCAAACGTTCGTACTTGAGCAAGGATGGTATGATCCCATTACGCGACTTGAAAATGATTTGATGTAGGGCATTGTCGAGTGAGAAATTTCTTGAGACAATAAAGTAATGGAACAAACGAATGCACTAGACAGCATGGTTCATGAAATTGCTCAATTTCTTGCGCATCCCAATGATTACCGCGCTGTTCTTATCTTGCTCTTCTCGATTCTTTTTGCCTACTGGGTGAGTCACTTCCTTGCAAAAGCAATCATTCGCGTAGCGCAGAAAGTGGCAGTGCGAAGTGATAGCGAGACACGAGAGAAGCGTATTCTGATGTACCGGCAAGTAGAAACATACCTGAGCGTTGCCGTCGCCGCAGTACGTGCCATCGTCGTTGCAATTGTCGCCTACGTAACTTGGCGCATTCTTACGCCAGAGGGCAGCGCAAATCTGGGTGGATCAGGCGCAGCCGCTATTGGTGCCAGTGCGTTCTTTATCGTCTTTGCCGGTGCGACGCTAGGCCTGCTGCTCCGCGATATTACTGCCGGTGCGACAATGATTATCGAAAAGTGGTTTAATGTTGGTGATTTTATCAAAGTCGAACCATTTATTGACATGAGTGGCGTTGTCGAACGAATGACCCTTCGATCAACAAAACTTCGCAGTCTCAGCGGCGAAGTTATCTGGATTCACAACCAGCAGATTCAAGCGGTTCACGTGACACCACGTGGCGTTAGGGTGATGGCTGTTGATGTATTCGTGCGTGATCTCGAAAAGGGAAGGCAGGCAATCATGGAAGTTGCCAGTGCTATGCCAACAGGTCCAACAATGCTCGCACGTTCACTGAAGTTGCATGAACCAGAACAATGGGGTGAGGGCGTGTGGCGCCTTACCGTTATCGGAGAAGTGCCCCCTGGGCGAGAGTGGTTAATGGAGCAATATTTTGTCAACGCCATTAATAAGCTCGACGAAGATGCAAAGAAAAGTGATAAGCTCCTCGCGCTGGAACCAATCGCCCGCTGGGCCGATCCGGTTGCCGATAAGCGCTTCCGTCGCGCTGTTCGCCTAGATAGGCACAGTAAAGCATCATAAAGCTCCTCCAAGGCCACGTAGGCACTAGAGAAGTAAAGAGGTTGTATGTTAAAATAACCCAGTGCCGAAGGGGCATAGTACAACGGCTAGTATGAGGGTCTCCAAAACCCTAGATTGAGGTTCGATTCCTCATGCCCCTGCCAAGATTAAGGCCCGACCTGAAAGCGTCGGGCCTTAATCTTGGCTCGAGTTTGATATGTCACACCTCAATCGCGACAGCTTGCTGGCGCAAAGTTTGCTACCTCTTAGTTCTTTCGAACGCGACGTTGGTATACCTTAGTATTCCTCATACCTCTGCCAAGAAAAGAAGCCAGCATTATGCTGGCTCTTTTTCTGTGTTACACATTATAGAGCACATTAAGACTGGCTACTCGCATGCTCTGATGAAGCAACACCGAATTTCAGCGTTTGTAGCGGCAATACAAAACTAAATGTTGAGCCATGGTCCAAGCGGCTCTCAACATTGACGGTCGTATTTAGCTTTTGCGCCAACTTTGCAACCACGTACAGGCCAAGCCCCGTACCAGTTGTTTCACGCGTACGGTAGTCTTCACTGCGATAGAATTTTTCAAAGATATGCTGCTGGTCGACCTTGCTCATACCTATACCAGTATCGCGCACAAAGAACTCGACTGCATCGTCGCCCTTCAAGCGAACACCCATCGTTACCGATCCATCTTTGGTATATTTAATTGCGTTTGTAATAAAGTTCTGGAGTATCTCCTCGAGATAAAGACGGCTTGTTGCAATTCTCGGCAGTGATGAGCGCATGTCCAGATCGAGCCGAAGCTTCTTTGACTCTGCTTCGGGTGTATAACGACCGAAGAGATCGTGCATCATAGCTTCTATATCAATTTCTTCGACAACGTCTCCAATACCACGCTCAGCACGAGATAATGTCGACAGGTCATTAATCATACGAGAGAGAAAAATGACTTGCCTATGCGCGTCCTCTGCTGCTGCTCGCAACTTGCTACGTTCGGCATCTCGATCGTCCAAGAGCAGAAGGTTACTCAAGCTACCCTCGGCAATTGCAACGGGTGTTCGTAACTCGTGACTCGTCACGCTGATAAACTCATCCTTTTCCTCTTCGAGCGACTTCTGCTTTGTAATGTCTCGAATAATCATTACAACCCCGTATTCTTCGCCATCATCAAACGTTCCGCGAATCCGTGACAGCTGAAGACTTAGGTGTCGCAGTTCATCACCTCGCATACTCGAGATATCATCACGTAACAAATTGCTTTTAGTTTCGTCGATAAGATTACGAATATGGACAGGTTCATTAGAAGAATCTACTAGGCTGAGAAGCCGATCGATGTCACGGCCAATAAGTGATTGGTTCGTGTCAAAAAATGCCTGAGCGGCGGCATTCTGAGAAGTCACGCGACCATAGCGATTCAGGGTCACAACGGCATCTCTAATACTGTTCAGGAGAGTATTCAAACGGTTGACCTGAAACTGCTCGGAACGCTGAGCGTTTTGTAGCTCAGTATTCTTTTTTTGGGCATTCATAATAACTTTTACAAACATATATGAGGTAAAAATCGTCACCGAAACAACAAGAAGCGACAGAATGGAGTAGCCAACGAAACCTCCTTCACTCCCAAGATTTTCTGGAAAGAGCGCAATATACAGTGCCGCAAGCACTGCCAGACCAGCACTACTAAGCCAAAATCCCTGCCACTGGTAGTACATTGATGCCAAGAGAATCAAAATCGCCCATGTAACCGTAAAAGGGCTGTACGTCTGACTAAAATAGAGAAGTGTAACGCCCATAGACAGATGTACCCAGACAATAGCTGGCAATGTAAATATCTTCTTGACCGTCCCCAGTAGTACGATAGTGGGAAGAATGATCATATTCGATACATACGAAAAGAGAATCACCTGAGGATAATAGTCAAACGTAATCACATTTGCCCATAATTGAATTGTAATGACGAGCGAGATTAGCAGACCAACACTTATAATGCCGTAGGCAATTGGTTTGGCAATTCGACGCGTATCGTCAATCATATCTCTAGTATACAGAACCGGTTATGGTTTCAGCGAATCTTTTTGATCGGATGCTGGATCAGCCTCTTCACTAGGCACTTCCTTCACGAGGGTAACAGGTACTGATACATAAAATGTTGACCCCTTGTTCAGGTGACTGTCAACGCGTACAGTACCGTTCATTTTAGTCGCCAGTAGCTTGACGATATACAAACCAAGGCCTGTACCACTTTTATCACGCGCTCGATAGTCCTCACTTCGATAGAACTTTTCAAATATTTTGTCTTGGTCTGATTCGCTAATGCCAATACCCGTATCACTGACGCTACACAATAAATGTCCGTTTTCAATTGATGCTTTTACCGTTACACTGCCAACTTTTGTGTACTCAATAGCATTTTTAACAATATTCTCGATAACTGCAGATAGGTAAAGACGACTAGAGATAAAGGCTGGCGGGTTGTCCTGAATCTGCATCGTAAAGCTGAGTGATTTCTGTTTCGCCTGATCAGCATACTTATCATGAAGTTCTTGAAGTAAGTGGCGCAGGTCCACCTCCTCAACACCTTCGTCGACACCCTGTTCCACCCTTGAGACAATGGAGATATCCTTAACAATTTGCGACAGACTCGTCACCTGCTTGCTTGTGTCATCAACGAACTTGTCTAATCTTTCATCGGCAACACCCTGGGATCGCAATAACTTGATGTTACCAATACCGCTTTCAATTGCAGTAATCGGTGTCCGCAACTCATGACTTGTAACACTAATAAATGCATCTTTCTCACTATCAAGTGTCCGTTGTTTTGTAATGTCATGGAGCACTACAACAATACCGCCACTTTTTTCACCCACAGCCCGTTCAATTCGTGAAACCTGCAGACTAATGTATAGTCGCTCATCTCCCTGACCGTACACGACATCATCGCGAATTAATGTGTTCGTTATGTTATCTGCGTATTCAGATAGCAATATCTGTCCTCCGTCTTTGCTATATAGCGACACAAATGCATCAACTCGACGCCCAACATAGGATTCATTTGTTTCAAAGAATGACTGAGAGGCGGCGTTCTGGGACACGATCATCCCATCACTGTCAATTGTCAAGACAGGGTCATGAATACTATTCAATACGGCACTCAATTGATTTGCTCGCTGCTTTTCGGCTGCTCGGCTGATCCATAGCTCAACGTTCTTGTCTTTGCCGTTCTTAATAATTCGAAAGAACAGGTAAGCGTTCAAGATCGTAATGACATTGATCATGATAGCGATACCAATATAGATAGGAGCTTCGGGGACCAAACTCTCGGGGAAAAGAACAATATAAATTCCCGTATTTATTATGAGATTTACACTACTTGCTATAAAGCCCTTCCAGCCATAGTAGATCGATGCAAAAAGTATCAAGAGCGACCATGTAGGCGTGAAAGGACTCACGATCTCTGAGAACCATAGGAGCAGTGTTGACATAAAGAGATGGAACCATAGTATAGCGAGTAGTTTAAACTTCGACATACGCGCACCAAGTACCATAAGGACAGGGACTACGAGAAGGCCAGAAAGATAAATGAAGTACGTAGCAAACTCGTTATAGTGTGGCGGTCTCTCATTGCTCAGCGTCAAAAGAATGAATTCACCTATGGCAAAAAACATCGACAAAGCCGCCAAGGTATAGGCCAAGCCTTTTGAAAGTGTACGGGTATCATCAATCATAGGTGAATAAATCCCATTATATAAGGTGCTTGTGTTTTATGCGAGCTTTTGGTGCGAAAAACTGGAATTTGGTATACTAATTGGTACATGAAATCCTTGCATTTAAATAATCCACACATGATTATCATCATCGGATTACCCGGGTCTGGAAAGAGTTTTTTTGCGCATAAATTCAGCAAAATATTCAAGGCACCTCATATTGATTATGCCTTTTACCGTCATCGTGCAACAAACCAAACTGCTGCTGGAGAAATTATTACAGATACCACAGAAAAGATATTACTGACAAAACAAACGCTCCTCATAGAAGGAACAGGGCATAATAAAAAAACGCGGAGCGATTTAGCCCAAATTGCCCGAAAGCATAGTTATAAACTTTTATACGTTTGGGTACAAACAGATACTGCCACCGCTGCACAGCGTGCTATCAAGTCAAAAGAAAGCCCAACCACTCGCTACCAGTTCGATCAAGCTGCAAAAAATTTTCAAGCACCAGAAAAAGCCACTAATTATGTGGTCATCAGCGGAAAACACACGTATCAAACTCAGGCAAAGTCCGTTCTCAAGAAACTAGTTGCTGAGCGGCAACCCCTTACGCCAGAGGTTACCGTTGAAGACCCTCGTAGAAAAGCTTTCTTTCGCAATAGAATAATGGGATAATCATGCCGAAAATATACGACGATGAATTTGGCGACATTACTGTTCGCCGCAGTATGCGCACCTCGAACGTTCGTATCAGTGTCGCACCTAACGGCACATTACGTGCATCGATGCCTCGCTATACACCACTGTTCATCCTTCGGCGCTTCATCAAAAGCTCGCGTCCCAACCTTCGCAAAATGCTCGCCCAACAAGAACCAGCATATAAGCTACGTAACGGTATGACCATCGGTAAAAGCCATCGGCTGACCGTTATCGAAGATGCACCAAAGACATCCGTCAAGCGTGTCGGGCAAACAATTCTTGTCCATCTAGCCAGTGGCGCGGCGTTAACTGATGCCACCATTGAAAAAGAGGTTCGAAATGTCGTCCAAGCAGCCCTGCGGCTTGAGGCAAAGAGTCACCTTCCAAAACGTCTTTCCTATCTTGCCGAGAGGAATCATTGCTCTTATGAAAAAGTTCGTTTTTCACATGCCAGTGGCCGATGGGGAAGCTGTAATAGTCACGGTACTATCAGCCTGAATATCGCACTCATGAAGTTACCGTTCGAATTGATTGACTACGTTATTATTCATGAGCTCTGCCATACCAAACAAATGAACCATTCACCACGCTTTTGGGCACTTGTCGAGACGGCCGATCCGGAGTACAAGCTTCATCGAAAGCAACTAAAAAGCTATTCGCCAACAATTTAATGTTACTTCTTACGAACTGGCCTCCCTTTCCAGGTAATCGTTCCGAAGTTGTACTTCCAGGTACTCATGATGAGTAAGACCACTTCTTGAACGATCGTCACTGGTAATAGCAAAGCTCCTATTAGCCGATACCGTACCCATACCTGCGATAAATAATAATAAGCGATCAAATAGTGCGCCACGATAATCCCCATAAACCATGGATAAAACCACACAACCACATAGGGCGTCAGGACAATAAGCAGTAATCCGACCAGTCCAGCTACTTTGACACTATTATGATCAGCTTGAGGATAGAGTAAGCGTATACTCGTCTCGACCTGCGACAACCACCGCTTTTCGTATCGTATCCCTAGCCACTCATTGCTCGTGATCAAACGGTACTTTTTGTGACGAGCTATCGTCCTCGCAATAGTTGTCTCCATCTGAACAGAGAGTGGAAGGCTGTCGTCAGTCTCTAGCTGCTTCAACACCTCTTTACGATTAATTAACCATGCATTCGCCACAGCCCTTGGTTGCGCTATTCGAAAACGCATCAACGTCCAAAAGTGTCGCATGGTTGCAAATAAATTGCTGACTACCCAGTGATCATTACGGATAGGTAGCACCGACACCATGGTAGCTGCATGGTGAGTATAGTAATGGACAAGTCGCTGGATCGTGTGTGGCTCGATGAGCGTATCAACATCCAAAAAGAGGATAAGTTCTCCACTAGCTTGACGTGCCAATACTGCCTGGGCGTGATTCTTGCCGAGCCACCCCTCGGGTAATGCCTGACCTTCAATAAACCGCACCCCAGCGTGAGCAAATGATTTAATCAAAATTGAAGTGTCATCATGCGACTGATCATCCAAGACAAGAATCTCTAGCTTTTGATAGTCACTAGCGATAACCCGCTCGAGACATTGGGTCATGGCATGCGTCTCATCGCGAGCAGCAATACACACGCTAACCGAAGGAGAGTCACCGTCTGTATCTTTTTCTGGCAAAACACGCAGCATCGTTAATACCCGGTAAAGCTTGATGAGTACGGTCAAATCAACAAGCGCAATAACCACAAATAGAACGATAGGAAGCATTACCACCATACTATCACACCAAATGCTTGACATTCATCCATCGAATTCTTATAATTGTCTTGACAGTCTGCAGCAGCAGACTTTTAAATTTGTGAGGAGATCGCAAGGAGTGGCAAAGAAAAAGTCAACCAAGCAAACAGCAGCCGATGATACGAATGTCGTTCGGATCAAGGCAAGCTCGACACCTACTAAAAAGGTCAAGAGTTCGCCCAAAGAGCCTGTTGCTATAAAATCAACCGCCAATGTTAAGGCTGCCACAAAAGGTAAGCCCGTCAAGGCAAAGAAAATCAAAAAGCCAGGTAATCCAAAAGGTTGGACACGGCCATTTCGTGCAATGGGCGAATATTTCAAAGGCGCTTGGTATGAGCTACGTCAAGTTCGTTGGCCAAATCGCCGCGCAACCTGGAGTATGACGCTTGCGGTCCTCATTTATAGCGCATTCTTCATCGTGATAATCCTGCTACTCGATGCAGGCTTTAAATACTTATTTGAATTGATACTAGGACAATAAAGGAGCAATATGGCAAAAAATCGTTACGACAGCACCCGACAATGGTACGCTATTCACACCTATAGTGGTTACGAAGAAAAAGTAGCTGACAGTATCCGGCAGCGCATCAATGCCGTCGACATGGCGGACAAGATTTTTGACGTTATGGTACCAAAGGAAAAGCAAATCCAGATCAAAAACGGCAAACGAAAAGTAATTGAAGCGAAAATCTTCCAGGGCTACGTCTTGGTCGAGATGAAACTCACGGACGAAACATGGTACATCGTCCGTAATACGCCCGGTGTCACAGGTTTTGTCGGCAGCGGTACCGAGCCAACACCTGTATCCGATGCCGAGATTGCCAAGATCAAAAAGCGCATGGGCGTCGAAGATCCAAAGCATCATATCGACTATGCAGAGGGTGAAGTTGTCAGTATCACCGACGGTCCATTCAAAGGCTTTGACGGAGCAATCAGCGAGATCGACACCCAAAAAGGCAAAATTAAAGTTATGGTCAGCATGTTCGGCCGCGACACACCCGTCGAACTGGATGCCTTGCAGGTAAAGAAAGTATAGCTACCGTAATAGAGGGTTTATAATGTCACAACCCAACAAACTTATCGTAGAAGCTTTTATTCCAAGTAGTGATGACGTCTCTGCTCATGTGGTTGATCATAGGGGACTTTCTCCGATCGAAACAGCACACATTCATCAGGATATAGAGACAATCCTTCATACTATAGGCAAAAGAGCCCTTGCTAACGGCCATCTATCAATAGATCATGTAACGCGAGGTAATCATAGCTCGCATCCATATGGCGGATCATCTGTAAATAAAGCTGTCATTACAACAGAACCTATCGATCGGTCAACAATCAATCTTTCCAAAGGATACACCTGGAGCGATGCGGATAAACAAGACACGCTAGAACTGTCCACTAACAAGAATAGTGCATGAGCAAACACAGCTCCTCTTGCTGTTATCGTCAGTATCTGTTAAAATAAACCAGTTACGCACTAAATATTCGCTTCACAATAGTATTTAGTAATCAAGGAAAAATATATTATTATGGCAAAAAAAGTTATTGGTAACCTCAAACTCCGTATACCAGCTGGCCGCGCCACAGCAGGTCCTCCTGTTGGTTCAACGCTTGGTCAGTGGGGTCTGAATATGATGGATTTCATCAATCCATTTAACGACGCTACCAAGGGTGATATGGGCAAGGACGTCATCGTCCACATTAGGGTATTCGAAGACCGAACATTCGACTGGAAGAGTCTCGGCCAGCCAGTTGACGATGCTATTCGTACTGCGATCGGCATCAAAAAGGGGAGCGGTAAGCCTCATGCCGAAAAGGTTGGTAAGATCACTCGTGCACAGCTCGCAGAAATCGCCGAAGCCAAAAAGGATCATCTCAACGCTATCGACGAGGAAGGTCGGATCAAAGTCATTGCCGGTACTGCCCGTAGTATGGGCGTAGAAGTCGTCGAGTAGTTAATACCTAGATTTTATAAGACTCCGTCATGTGCGGAGTCTTATATTTTACATACCGCTCATGGTACAATAGCCGCATAATCAAGGAAAACCATGAACGAAAACGAGCGTAACAACCACAACGAAACGCCTCCTGAATCCTCAACGAATTCAGAAAACTATCATACGAGCCCATTTGAGAATATAACCAGTGACACTCGTTCAGGTACAGATCGCACCGAAGAAAAAGGTCCAGCGACCATGAAGCCAACAAATGAAGTCACCTCTGACACCAACAATCAGCAAGATACGTCCCAACAACCACTCAACACACCCTTACCGACCCCAGCTCCGCCACAACGGACCTTTCTCAAAGATTTTAATAAATACGTTCTCTACACACTGGTTGGGGGACTTATTATATCCGCCCTTATTTCTGTGGTTGCCGTCTTAATCGGCGAGTTTAACTCAACCCTTACGAAAGCCCTCGGTACAACTGGCTCGATGGTGGCGCACGCTATCGTCGCACTACTTTTGGTTTCTATTAGTAGTAAAGGACAGGGGAATGGGCTCATCCTGAACACATTGCTATCTATCACCGTAGCAAGTTTTATCACCTCGCTTTTTGGCATATGGGATATTCTCGAGGGCAGGATTCTCGGGGACTTATACCTCCTATATCTTTACACTTTTGGGGCCGTAGTATGGATCCAATTACACCTCAAAATACAAGAATATGTACCCGACAAACTAGTGCGTTTTGCGACGTACGCCGCAATCGGACTAACAGTATTGTTTTACATTCTCCTCATTCCAACAATCTTCACACACTATCCCGATAAACTACCTGAATTCCATTACAGGGGAATGGCTGCCACAATCATCCTCTTGGCTACGGCGTCGATACTGACGATCGTATTTCATCGCATCTATATCTTTAAACATCCAGAAACAAAATCACAAGCATCAACCAATACAGGGTGGGATGTTATCATCGCTCTCGTCGTTTTATTCCTTGGCCTTCCAGTGATCATAGGGCTCATCGCAAGCTTGTCGTATTCGCGAGATCGCGCACTATCTGAAGAATACAGCTATACAACGACATCCAGCACGACGCCAACGCCAACTCCTCGTACTATTACCAGTACTAATTGCGCCGACCTTCCGACATTTCAAGACCCCAAAGTTTTGCGATACGTAAGCGTCTACACGCTAAAGACTCATGACCCTGCTCAAAAGACTGTCACCGTTGCCTATCCGAACAATCAATTCACGCTCGATCCCATTTCATATAAAGATGAATTATCAATCGTCGACGCCAAATGCTCACCTCTAGATGCGGACGCTCTGCGCGAAGGAGACGCCGTACAGCTCTATTTGCGAGTGGGCTATTCTAACTTTTTCGATGACGCACTTGTCCATATGCAAAAAGTAGAGTAGTACTAAATACGTCATCCCTATTGTTTCCTTCCCTTGACCGGTGTATAGTGGTACAAGTTGACGGCCGCTTGCGGCCTATAATAATGGAGAAAAGTCACAGCCGTGTTGACACTTACATCAGTACTCGCTCTATTTTCACTCTTGTCCATCGCATCAGCGGTGTTTTTTATCGCAAAGCGAATCAATGTCCCATATACTGTCCTTTTAGTGCTCGTTGGTCTGCTCATCGTGCCGATATCACGGCTTCCAATGCTTGAACCGACGTTCGGCTTTATGGATGATCTAGTACTCACCCCAGAATTACTCTTTTACATCTTTCTCCCGATTCTTATTTTTGAATCCGCCTTTAACATGAAGATCCGTCGAATGCTTGAGAGTGCCTGGTCAATTGCATCACTTGCTATCGTTGGCTTGATCGTTTCGACAATCATCATAGCCTGCGCGCTATACCTGATACTTCCGCTTGTCGGTTTACACGTACCGTTTCTTGTGACACTCCTATTTGGTGCTATTATTTCCGCTACCGACCCCGTAGCCGTGCTCGCTCTGTTCAAGGATTATGGTGCGCCAAAGCGTCTCTCGCTCATTTTTGAAGGCGAAAGCCTGTTCAATGACGGTACCGCCGTAGCACTGTTCCTCGTTATCCTAGCTGTTGCACAACATGGCTTCCATGGTGTCGAGACGGTTCTCGATGGCACTCTCACATTCATCGTGATGGTCGTTGCCGGTATTATTGTCGGGCTTTTCATGGCAAGCCTGTTTTCATTGGCGCTCCGTTACACGCGATCGAATGAGTTCGTATCAGTTACCCTCATGATTATTTCAGCGCACCTTGTGTTTATCACGAGCGAGGCAATCAATCAAAATGGCCTATTTGGGACACACTTCCACGTGTCGCCAATTATTGCTACTACCGTGTCATCGCTCTTCCTTGGTAATTATGCTCGCCACGTACTACTGCCGCGTACCGACGACTATCTAGACAAATCTATTGAGCTACTGGCATTCGTTGCTAACTCTCTCGTTTTCATTCTCGCCGGTATGCTCTTTGCGAGTACACAGATTAATCTTGCTGACCTATGGGTTCCTATTATTATCACTATCCTTGTCGTTGCAATCGCTCGCGTGATTGCTGTTTATGCCGTAACGACACCAATTAACCTCACAAAACTAGAAGCGCCAATTCCAAGTACCTGGCAAAAGCTTCTCGCCTGGGGAAGCCTGCGCGGAGCGCTAGCCATTATTATCGTCATGCTCATCCCCGAAACCCTCACGTTGCCAGATTGGGCATATTCATATTCTATTCGCGACTTCCTGCTCGCCCTCACTATCGGCTGCATCCTCGCAACACTCTTCGTAAAGGCGCCGACCATCGGTCCGATCATCCGCCGCTACAAGCTTGATGCACCTCGTGTGATTGATCAAGCGCACGAAGCGGACCTGGGAATGTATTATCTCCTTACCGAGCAGTCACGATTTGATTCACAAAAGACTCGCGGTTTTGTTCGTGAAGCCGAATACGAAATCCTCAAGAAAAAGCTTGCTGCACGAAAACGTGAGGCAAAAGCAAACCGTGACGAACTACAGGCCCAACACGGTATCCGTGTGTTTGAACAATCCCTTCACCTTACGGCTATCGATATAGAAGGTCACTATCTCAAAGATCTCTACGTCAACGAAGAGATTTCCGAGCGAGTGTATCGTGCAATTCGCGGCAAGCTATCACTGCAACGCGAAAAAATTGAACACGCACAGCATGAGGATATTGATCCTTCGCTTTATCGTGACCGCAAGGACATCTTCGATCGCTTAGTGGCATTAGTACAGTTCCCATTTGAACACACCAAGATGGGACATACGCCAGTCGAACGGCTCCAGTACTATCGAGCACAGATGATTATTGCACGCAAGGCGCTCAAGACGCTCCATGAGATGCAAACCGCATACCCCCAACCAGTCTTTCTACCCAAAGCCTATAAGAAGGTAACCAGTCTCTACAAACGCTACCGCGAACAATCAGAAGTAAAGCTTGACCGCGTACTTGAAAGTAATTCAGAGGAATTGGCAGTTTATCTACGTGTTCTTGCCGAGCGATCACTTCGCTCATCCGGCATCCGTGCAGTTAGTTTTCTAAAGATCCGCGGTATCGCCACAGAAGGCGACAGTAAAGACATCGAATCTCGCTACTCCGTCTCTGCCGCAAACGAGTAGACTGGCAAAAAACCGTAAATGGGTATATACTATCCTGCACAAAAGAGGAGTTACTATGCCACACGAAATACCACATCGAGTAGAAATTGAACCATGGAGTAAAAAAAGTATCGCCTGGCTTTATCAGTTCATGCTGGAACAACAGCCGGATTTTGACACAAGGGAGAGTAAGGACCCTTTTACTCTTGCGCAAGCCTACCAGAATACTATCAGCTCGACAGAAGATGAAGAGTTTCGTGAAATTATGGGAGATGATGGCAAGGAAAAGTTAAATGGTCTACTGGCGAATACATTTCCATATCGGCATCTAGCTATTACTGCTTGCGAATTAACCTTGCTCACTGGCGAGGAACTCATAGACAAATATACTCCTGGCGAGAATAATCCTGCGCTATTTACTGGAATTCTCGACCACTTCGACTTCGAGAACTCACAAAGAACTGGTCGTCTCTATGCGACGGTAGCGCTACCTCAATTTCTCCGACCCGATGCCACAGCATCACCTAGTCTTGCAAGTGCAAATAACCTTGCGATCCCAGTTGATGCAATCAGGGGTCGCGTTATTGACCCTGAGTACATGGTCAATCCCTCTATGTAACTCTAAAAGTGATCACGTATATGCGTAAAGCTATAATCCCAATCGGCATTTGCTTTTTTGTGTGGGTTAAAGATACCCTGAGGATCAAAGATGTGCTTTGTTTCGCGGAATAGTCCTAGCATTTCTTTTCCGTACATCATCTCGAGCCATGG
>DCYK01000006.1:14764-15066 GCA_002331045.1 Candidatus Saccharibacteria bacterium UBA2112 | reverse complement strand
AGCACAAGTGTATTCACTTCTTTCATTGCTGGCAATAGTTTTGCGCGATCCTTTGGATTTTCTAGTTTCATCAGCGGAATGATATGGAAATTCCCGTCACCCATGTGTCCCGTGATTGTGGCGAACAGTTTATACTTTTTGATAATCTTACGCATTTTTGGAAAGAATTCTGGTAAGTGTTCTGGATTAACAACAAAATCATCAATAAACGGTGCTGTATGCTTATCGTGAACCTTACTACGAAGCAACTGAAAACTATACCTTCGCATAATCCAAAACTTCTCGCTCGCACCTTCAGTCGG
>DCYK01000006.1:1775-14367 GCA_002331045.1 Candidatus Saccharibacteria bacterium UBA2112 | reverse complement strand
ACGGCATGGATCTTGGTACGCACTTCCTGTTCACTATCTCCGTCGAATTCCGCCATCATGACGAGTTTCGGGAAACCGCGTAGTAACTGTAGGCCATCTGGTATTAATCCGATAACTAATCTGAGAAATCGCACAGGACCAAGAAGTTTCAAGAAACTCGGCATGAACCGAATACTTAACCATAGCGTCTGATCATCGAAGCCCTCAAATGTTGCCGGTTTATGCTGCAGTACTCGCGGTATTAGTTCGCCTAGTTCATCAACATCGCGCATAAACATCACTAGTAAGCCAGTATGCTTACGGCGAGGCACAACACGAAATGTCGCTTCGGTCGTGAGCCCCAACGTTCCCTGGCCGCCAATAATCACTTGTGTCAAATCAAATATACCCGTTTCGCGATCCCAGACATTCCACAAGTTATAACCAGTCGAATTTTTTGTCACTTTTGGTTTTGCCCGCTTAATCTGATCGTAATGTTTGTCGACCAACTCAAACATATCTCGATATACTTTGCCTTCAAAATCATCCTGATCCATTTTTTCATTCAGCTGCTTGCGCGTAAGAGGCTTGACAACGCGTTCAATACCATCGGCAAAGACAAACTTCAATTGCGGTACATATTTTTCCGTCTTTCCAAATTCTAATGATTTTTCTCCGCCTGCATTGTTATTGACGATACCGCCCATGGCGCATAAATCACGACTAGCAGGGTAGGTGGGCAATAGATGATCACCGGTCTGCTTGTCAAAATCCCGGAACAGGAGACCTGGCTGTGCCGTTGCTTTGTCGTTTTTCATACCAACAAAATTATTCATGTGTTTTTTGAAATCGATGATTATCGAATCATTAATCGCTGCACCTGACATATCCGTACCAGCACTCCGGGCGGTAAGCGAAAGCTCTGGCTGCTGTTTTTTTCGCTCGTTCACAACTTTTACCGCAGCAGCAACATCTTTGGCTGTCTTTGGTGCGATCACCAATTGTGGACGCAGTTCAAACATACTCGCATCGTGAGAATAAAAATCTAAGGTTTCGGGCGTATCATCAATATCACCGCTGAACTTGTGTTGTCTAAGGGCATGTTTTATTTCTTCCATGCTTATTAGCATAAAGGTAATGCGACAGTTGAGCAAGCAAGAAAAGACAATAAAAAACGCCCGGAGGCGAGTACGGGATATCAGATTATGGTACTGGTGCGTCTCTTCCACGCACCAGTACCACCGTCCAAGCCGAAATCACTGCGAATCACCGGAGGCAAATCGCCGAGGATCAAATAGCGATAGAATCGACGGCCGAAGTCTGTCGATAGCGATATCCAGCTCACGCAGTTTTTCCTCTGACATTTCGCCGAGACCTTCAGTCAGTTTTACTGACATCGTCAGACGATCGGCTGCTACCATTGCGTCAATCTCGTCCGTCCTTCGCAAGTATAGCCCAAGCATGAAACGCTCATCTTCGGTTACGTTTCCGCATTTCAGGTGTTCCTCGAGGACATCCATTGCCGCATTGGCATCGAGTATCGCTTGCATAAACTTGGATACACTCATGACTCCACATCCTTCACTGTCATTTCTACTTGGTCGAAAAGATCGATTACGCCAGTCCGAATACATGGCACCCCCATCACTCACGCTAGCGAAACTAGTTTATATCATACAATCTTTTTAGTCTTATCGTCAATCTTCACTAGACACATCGCCCCTGTTTTGCTATAATTATGTCATCATAATCAATGTTGGAAGGCCGACAAAGCCGCTTGCACCACAGAAAGGATTCATCAATTATGGCCAAAAAAGCTGAACTACTAGAACAGGCAAAAGGACTTGGTCTGAACGTTACCGAGAAAAATACCATTGCCGAAATCGAAGCAGCGATTAACTCTGCCGACGCATCAGACGCAGAAGCCGAGGTAGCAAAAGAGGAGAAGAGTACTGCAAAAGCAGGTAAGCGTAGCGAGAAATCACTACGAGAAGCTGAAGAAAAAGCCGAGAAAGAGGCCCGCAAAGAAGCCGGTGACACCACTCCACAATCAGACGACGCTGCTGCTAACATCAAAAAGGGTGAAGCCCCCAAGGTTCGTCCGCGCAGTGAACGCCGCGGCAAGAATTACCGCAAGGTTGCCGAACTAATCGATAACAACAAGACCTACGGGTTGAAGGATGCACTTGAACTCGCCACTAAGACGAGTCCGGTCAAATTTGATGCCAGCGTTGAAATCCATGTTCGACTAGGAGTTGATCCACGACAGGCAGATCAAAATATTCGCGCAACCGTAGCCCTCCCGCACGGTACCGGCAAAACAGTACGCATTGCCGTGTTCGCACCAGAGAGTGAGCATGCAGCGGCTAAAAAAGCTGGTGCTGATATCGTCGGTGATGAGGATTTCCTAAAACAACTAGAAAAAGAAGAATTGAACTTTGACGTACTCGTCGCAACACCACAGTATATGCCAAAACTCGGTAAGTATGCACGACTACTCGGTCCACGCGGCCTCATGCCAAATCCAAAGAGCGGTACCGTTGCAACAGACGTCGCCAAAGCAGTCACAGAAGCAAAAGCTGGACGCGTAGAATATCGCGTCGACAAGCAAGCCATTGTTCATGTAGCCATCGGTAAAGTCAGCTTTGGCCCCGAAAAACTACTTGCAAATGCGACTGCCTTTCTCGACAGCCTCAAGAGCCAGAAGCCTACCAGCCTAAAGGGTAACTACGTTAAAACAACCAACGTTACCACCACTATGGGCCCCGGCATCAAGGTTGATACCGGTATCAACTAAGACAGCAACTAAAAGCAAAATAACCTCTGATACTTCGGAGGTTATTTTTTAATGCATGTTGTAACAACTACGCTCGCGTAATTATATTCTCCGTGACATAATGAAGACTATGAATAGGGAGTATAGGGTATGAAACAATATCTGGATTTGCTGCGCGACATCAAGGAAAACGGAGAGATAAAAGGTGATCGGACTGGTACTGGCACCAAGAGTGTCTTTGGCCGACAGGTACGATACAACCTAGCCGAGGGCTTCCCGGCTATGACAACAAAAAAATTGTACTTTAATAGTGTCGTGCATGAGCTACTCTGGTTTTTGCAAGGTACCGGTAATATCGAATACCTGGCACAAAATAATGTTCATATTTGGGATGAATGGCCTTACAAAGCATACTTAGAAAAGAACAATAAGGACGTTCCACCAAGCAGCAGCGATGAATGGAAACAAGGCATTAAAGAGTTTATTAAACGAATAGCAACAGATCACAATTTTGCCATGGAATGGGGGGATCTAGGTCCAGTCTATGGTGTCCAATGGCGAAAGTGGCCCGACGGAAATGGCGGAACAATTGATCAAGTCACAAACGCAATTGATACAATCAAAAACAATCCAAACAGTCGACGAATTATTATTAGCGCTTGGAACCCGGCGGAGATTGATACCATCGTTGAAATAGGTGGCCTACCACCATGTCATTCCCTCTTTCAATTCAATGTCTCGGCTGATGATCGGTTAGACCTGCATCTTTACCAACGTAGCGCAGATACGTTCCTCGGTGTTCCATTCAATATTGCATCGTATTCGCTACTATTAGCAATGATTGCACAGGTCACCGGCAAGAAGCAGGGCGAATTTATCCATACACTTGCTGATACGCATCTATACCTGAACCACATGGAACAAGTCGACGACCAGCTAGCACGCACACCCAAGACCTTGCCAAAACTATGGCTTAATCCTGCCGTAAAGGATATCGATGACTTCACATTTGACGATATCCGACTTGAAGGCTACGACCCGTACCCACCAATCAAGGCGCCAATCGCTGTTTAATAGCGATTATATGTGACAAAGTCAAAGGGATAGACGTTGTCATCATCGGCATCATGATGCTCACGTGATGTTTCATGCCAGCTTGGATCCAGCTCTGGAAAGAACGCATCTGCATCTTCAACGTACGTATCAATTTCAGTGGCAATAATTTCATCAATTGATCCCATTGCTTGTTCATAAATCTGCTGACCGCCAAAAACAAAAGGCATACGGCCCGACTCAACAGCACGAAATGCATCATCCATACTACCAACAACGGTGACGTCCTTAACCTCGAGTGATCGATGTGTCACGACGATATTCTGGCGGTTTGGTAAAGCATGGCCGATCGATTCAAACGTCTTTCGACCCATGATAATTGCATTGTCCCGTGTCAATGCACGAACCCGTTGTATATCCATCTTCATACGCCCCATCCATGGCACATCGTTATTCGCACCAATCGCACGGTTTCGATCATAGGCAACAATTGCTTTTCTCATACTATTTATCTTAGCACGACCTAAAAACGTGCTACAATAAATGTAGTTTTTAAGTGAGGGAACAGCAACTGCCGAGTTTGCCATGAGTGTGTATAGTAATACTGACATAAAGAAAGCGATCGCCACCGGTCATATCGTCTTTCACCCATACCAAGAAGAACATATTGCAGGTAGTTCTGTAGACGTCACGCTTGGTCATTACTTCTACAAACAGGAGTACCCCGAGGAATCCAAAGTTTATAACCCATTCGATAAAAAAGAAGTGGACAGTTATTTCAAGGGCCCATTAGAGGCAATGCCACACAAGGAATGGTGCAAAAAACACGGCTACCTACCATTCAAAAACATCCCTGACAACCACCCGATTATTGTTCTGAAGCCAGGTGAACGAATCCTTGGTCATACCCACGAATTTATCGGTATCAAAGCACCAGGAACGAGTACGATGCAAGCACGAAGTACATGGGGACGAAATGGTGTCGCCGTCTGTCTTGACGCTGGCTGGGGCGATCCCGGATATATCAATCGATGGACAATGGAAATCTACAACATGAACGAACACGAAAGCGTTGTCTTACCCGTCGGTGAGCGTATTGCGCAACTCGTATTTTACGAAACCGGACCTGTCGAAAAGGAATACAAAAAACTCAGCGGAAAATATCAGGGTGCGAATAGTAGCAAACTTGAAGATATTATTGCTAACTGGTCACCCGAGCAAATGCTTCCCCGGGCCTACAAAGATTCACGCAGAACACCAACAAAGATCAAAGGCCTACCCGAAGGAATGAAGTAGTGGAGCAGGGGAAATTCATTGTCATCGAGGGGAGTGACGGGTCGGGAAAAGGAACGCAGTTCAATATCATCGCCGATAAGCTGCAAGAAGCTGGACACGACATTACGACATATGATTTTCCGCAGTATGAGCAAGAATCCTCTTATTTCGTTCGCGAATACCTCAACGGTAATTATGGCGATGCGTCAGAACTTGGTGCTTATGCACCCTCACTATTTTTTGCGCTCGATCGTTTTCATGCTGCCCAACAGATGAAAAGAGACCTAAAAGTAGGCAAGACCGTTCTTGCTAATCGGTTTATCGGCTCAAATCTTGCTCATCAAGGTCAAAAAATTGAAGACGAGACCGAACAAACAACGTACTACAATTGGCTCTATGGGATCGAGTTTGATATCCTTGGTATTCCAAAGCCTGATCTCAATATCGTCCTTGTCGTGCCGGCAGATATTGCTCAGACATTAGTTGATCAAAAGAAACAACGTAGCTACACCGATAAAAAGCGTGATATCCACGAAGCCGATCTCAATCATCTCCGACGTGCTGTCGCTGCCTACGAAAAACTTTGCACGCAATTTCCCGATCAATTCACACCAATCCACTGCGTAAAGGAAGGGAAGCTCCTCACAATTCCAGAGGTCACAGATCTCATTTGGGCAAAAGTTCAAGCTGCACTTGACCGTTAATATTGTGATACTTTGTCATATACGGCGTATGTTGTCTCGGTCGCAAAATTAATCATTGAACGGGGTCTCAGTAGGTTCGGCCATGGTTCGTGACGCCGATCATGTTTTATGCCTTCATATGCCCGTGGATGATACCGTACCCGATCTGGTACCAGCCACCAATTTTGCCGTATGGCAAGTGCAAATAATTCGTACTGTACCTTGTCTGAAGATGAAAAAGGAATAGCAAACCTTTCCCTTACGCGCTCTGGCAAACCACCAATCGCAAGCCGTCCCAATACATTTGCAGCTGGCAACTTCACGAGCGGCCAAATCTCCTCAGGCACCATTGGTAGCTTTTCGCTGTCATGTGTCAGCGCCTTTTCAACAGCTTTTTCGGCAGCAGGTGTCATTTCGAGTACGTTGTCACAGATATCATTCCACTTATCATAAAACGACCAATAGTCCGTCGGTACATCGCGCATTGGCATGCCATAGCGTTTGTACCACGTCAGGCTCTCGCTATACATTCTTGCTCTTTCGGCAGCCGAAAGCGTGTGGTGACTAAACGTATCAGCATTGTCACGCGCCATATCAAAGAACGTCGCGTGAGCCCACCAAAACGTTTCTGGCTCAAGTGCATGATACTTCCGTCCTTTTTCATCAGTACCATGGATCGTGTTATGGAATCCTCTCACTTGTCTACCCGTCGCATCACCGTCGGCATCAAACACGACACCATGAATCCAGGGCAATGACCGCATAATCCTGTCCCATGGGTCCTCAAAAAAGTCCGAATGTTCAGCAACACCCGCACCCAAACTTGGATACATCAACTGCAAAATACCTCGTGACAAACCCGTAAATGCTGTTCGATTATCAAAGTAACGTCGTATCAGCGAGTCAGAATCAAGCGGAGCATAGACTGCTGTTTGCTCACGGCGCAAACGACTGTCTGCGGACGGCCTATACTCGTTGCGCTCAGGAGTTGAAATAGCTTCGTGCATATCGCTATATCTCTAGCCTCATTATCCTCTCAAGCGACAATAATACAAGGTGTGATTTCTATCTCTTTCGCACAGCTCGTACAACGAAAGGCGAAAAGAACGTAAGTGCTAAAAAGATTGTAAAGAGATGTCCGACTGTCCATAATCTCACACGTTGACAACCGGGCACCATGGTATCGTGAACAGGAACTACCGAATCAAAGAAAGGGTAGAGCGAGACAATGTTGCGTCGTTGGCGATCAGTTAATCTCTGGAGCGCACCGTTCAAACCACTCATTAAATCACGAAAGGCAGGAGAATATTCCAAATAATGACGACCGACTGTTTCGGGCTTCGTATTTTTTCCGCAAATTGTCACAACACGAGCAATATCTTTTGGCCGATGCGCATATGTATACACCGCCATTCCTCCGCCAGCGCTTTCACCAACCAGTACAATCTTTTTGTCTTTTACGGCATCAATCGCCGCATCAATCGCTGCCATCTTTTGCCGAAACGTTCCAAACTGCCAATCTAACGACACCATACTTACCGTAATATTGCGGTATCGCCACCAACGTAGTGCCGTTCGACGAAAACCATCATAAGTATCGCCAAAACCGGGAATATAAATAATATGAGTTGCCTCATTACGATTACTCATCGCTTAGCACCAATCTGTGCTCGCATCTTTAGTACCTGCTCAAATCCAATTACCCAGCCAGTCATCCGAATACTTTTATAAAACAGTGTTTGCAGCATATCACCACGGGCATCATAGACTTCGGGAAATCCCTTAAAGCGAACAATATTTTCTTTGTACTTTTTGATATGATAGTCCGCTTCTCGCCGATAGGTAGTATCCTGTGTATACTGTGCAAGCAACAGACATACTTTGATATACTCCATTCCCCAAAAACTCCATATAGAATCACCACCGTAGGATGCGACAGCCAAGCGAACAGGTAAGAATTGACGGTGAGCTCGTGTGTCGTTTTGGTACTTAATCGCAAATGGGCGCGCAATGTTATTTTTTTGAATATACTTCATTGCTTGCTCATAGTAGCGTCGCTCCTTCGGGATCTTTAGATTCAGAAAACCTGTCGAAAGTACGATTAACCAATCAGAGGAGTAAAACTTTTCCTTGCGGCATTCACTCGACAAATCTTCCAGAAAATATCCTTCATCTGCAAGCCAAAAAGTAGCGAGTATCGTTTTCTTTAGCTCCACCAATTCGTGCGGATTGATCTCTATGATACCTAAATCAGCCGCAATGGCGGTCGTTTTCCAATAAATCACATTGTCATAAAACGAGGATTGTCGCTTTGTAATATCCTTCGCCCCGGATAAATGAATGTCAGTCCGTACCAGACCCGTTTCTTCATTAATCACAGCACGTTTATATTGTTGATATAGTTTCACCAGTAAAGGCCTATATTCGTCTAATAGGGTGTTCGCAGCTGCGACCGTATCCACTTTACGGTCTGGTTTCTTATATCGTCCAGATCCGCTATCTTCATAGCCAACGAGTACCGCTAGGCTATACAAAATACCGTACAGACTATCAGAGGGAAAGCTATAAAAATTAATATTTGTAGTCGAGTATCTGCCCATCGAGACGATTGTCGTTGTGAGTACTGGATGTTTCGCGTACGAGCCAAGTGCATAAGCCACGCTCTGCAAATATACCTCTTGACGTTGTCGCCAATCCCTTTCGGTTGTATAGATATTTGCATCAAGTAGGGGATAATAAAACACCCCCAGATTCCTCACAAATAGCCCGTTAAAGTGATCTCCCGAAATCAGTAATAGCTTTTCGGGATCATACCGTAGCTCATGAATATCAGCAATAATAGAATTATACGTTGCCGCACTTGATGCTGGCTGATGCACGTATCGGGTGGTGAGTATGTACAGACCACACTGATACCAGGCAAATAATCGCCACAGTAGCGAGGTATGAACGATTATCTTATGATTACGATTTACTGTTTCGTATGCTCGCAGACTCAAGCGAACGCGATAGGGCAATCTGACAATCGAAAAGCGAGAGAAAGGATTAGTTGCATACGCCGCCCCAAGCGTTGCCATGAAAAATGTAGCAATAATTTCTAGCACAATTTTGATTATATCTTATTACAACTGTGCTTTTTGACTACTACTTCTTTAAAAAGTTTTTTAGTTTTATGCGACCGCTGTACTCAAGCGCACTCATACTAAACGCTTTTACAGCAAACCATACGCTAAGTACCATAAAGATAGTCATGACAATCAAAGCAAGTGCAGCCTCAATAAACTCCATATTCCCTATAGCATTCCGTATGAGAGCAACCGCCGGCGAGGTGATCGGAAAGAATGTAACGAACTTTGTAATTGGGTTTTCGGGATCAGTCAAAATCATCATAAGGAAGTAAAAGGGAATAAATGCACCAATATAAAACACAGCTGAAAAATTATTGGCTTCTTTGGTAGATGGAGCGATAGCACCGGTAGCAGTCATGAAACCGGCAAACATCAAAAATCCAACTGCAAAGAATCCAACTGCAAAGAATAGCGTCGCTGGATCAAAGACTAATCGCTGAAGATCGACACCAGCAGGTAACGTCAACGCATTTCCCAATATCTGAGCCACGAGATACGCAACAATCGCGAGCAGTAAAAAGAAAACGACTTGCGTAAGCGTGACAAGTACAACAGCGAGCAACTTACCGACAATCAGGCTTCGTGGTTCGACATACGTGAGTACCATTTCCATCGAACGATTTTCCTTTTCCTCACTGACACTTGTAAGCATATAACCAACCGAGAATAAGAATACGATGTAAAAGACAACGACAAAAAGGCCCGGTACAATATATTCATTCAAACCTGCCGTGTCTCTGCCGTCACGATAGGTGGTTACATTTGTTTCGGCGCCATTCTGCGCCAAAGCAATAATCTCGGCAGAGCCAAGCGGCAAGAACAAACTTGTTTCGATAATACTATCAGCCAAACTTGTTACACTGCCCATCTTTGTAAAATCGTCACTGCTGAGATATACCGAGTACTCACGATCTTTGACTAACGTCTCGGGGTACACGACAAGCGCTTCCTTGTCGCCGTCGCGCACAGATTGCCGTAGTTCATCTACCGAAGCAGGCGAATGAAGCGCCAACCCCGAGCCTTGCACCACCTCTTGGTTAATCAGTCCACTTTGATCAACAATCGCCACATTTTTCAGTTCTTTGGCAAGCTCATCGATTCTGTCGCCACTAGCCTGATTTCCTAAATAGCTCAGACCAAACGCCACAACAACAAGAAGCGGAGTCGCTAACATTGAAATCCAAAAACTCGGTTGCTTCACAATTGTCCAGTATTCGTGTCGAATAACAATCCCCAACCTAGACATGCTGTGGCTCCTTGCTACTTTCATTGTAAATCGAGACGAATACATCTTCTATCGATTGTGACTTGAATTGCTTCTTTACAGCAGCAACACTACCGTATGCACGTGCCTTGCCGTCCTTTAATATCAATAGCCGATCCGCTAACCGTTCAACCTCCTCCATAAGGTGGGTAATATAAATCACGGCAGCGCCTTTTTCTTGCAGCTCATCAACAATGTCCAAGAGCAACTTTCGATTCACCGGGTCTAGGCCTTTTGTTGGTTCGTCTAGTATTAACAGTTTTGGCTCACCAATAATCGCCACCCCAAGCTGCACCTTCTGTTGCTGCCCGCCAGAGAGCTTCTTGATCTTACTGTTTGCTTTATCTGCAAGCCCCACGCGGTCCAGATAGGCGAGTGAAAAGTCACGAGCGGCGTCACGATCAAGCCCCTTCAGCTCACCGAAGTACACCATCGTATCAAGCACCTTCGAGCGTGTATAGAGCCCTCGTTCTTCGGGCAAGTATCCAACGACGCGCGCCTGATGTGGCGTATAACGTTCACCGTTAATATGCAACGTTCCACCAGATGCTTGGTAGATACCTAGGAGTGAACGAATCGTACTCGTCTTGCCAGAGCCATTGGCACCTAGTAATGCAAAGACTTCGCCAGGATGTACATCAAAGCTGAGACTCTTCACGATTGGTTTCTGGTTGATGACCAACGAAAAATCCTTAACTGATACGATTGCCTGCTTCTTCATTTCCCTTTATTATACCAATGTTTCGCCATGCGGTCAGTACCACTTACCATTTTTAGCTTAAATAAGCACACGACTTGCATTTTTTCAAAATACTGTTTTACTATCATACAGTAGCATCCGCTGCACGAACTTTAGTACCTCGAGAGGAACAGAGATGGAACCGCTTCATCCAAAGGGACTTCTGCTAATACTGTTTTCAGGTGCACTGTCCTTTCTCATCTTGCTAGCTTGCGTCCACGCAGTAAACACTGCGCCACGAATAGCCGCCCCTCAAACGACTCAGCCCGAGTCTCCACGCATCATTGAAAGATATCCAAGCGTCACGACAGGTCCCGATGAAACACCTGCGGTAGCACAAACAGTAGACTCCGGCGACGCAGCCGAACTCGTCCACCTGCTGTGGCTCCCCGGATTGTTGTATGCACTATGGAGAGTAGTAGCCGGCAAACGCTTCGTCTATGGGACATGGGTACTAGAGTGACTCCGCGCCTGCCTGTGCCCAGTAAAAAACTCCGGGCCAGACGGCCCGGAGTTTTTTACTTTTAACATTTCGTGATTTCATACTGTTTCACAGACAGATAACGGGGGAAAGAAAGCACACCCAGTTATCTGTCCGCAAAACAGCAGAACTACCTACATGTAGTTTCCTGTCTGGGGATCATCTCTCGATGGCAGACTGGAATTCTCTCCGCCTTCATTCGCCATACCGGCCATCATCGCCTCGAGGCCGCCCATACGCGCACGAAGTCGTTGCTTATTGAGCGGCCGTATTGCTTGTTGCAATGCTATCTGAACCTGGACGGCGGCCATGGCAACCGCTTGGGCAACAAACGATGGGTCGCTGCGAAAACTGACCTCAACATCAACAAGCAAATCAAGATTCGCAAGCTGAACGGATGTCCGCTGGGTATGTGTGACCTCCTCGTCGTCAGACTCGGAAAACTTTGTCATCTGTCCGGCAGCCTCACCAAAGAGTCCGTAACATGCAGTTTGAAAAGCCCGGGAAATTTCGCCCGGCACCACTGGCGTACTACCGTCAAGTTCAAACTTAACAGAAATCCTTCCGTTCTCGCCCTCGAGATTGATGGTCTCGGCAATCATGATAATACCGACCTTTCGTCATCTGTCTGTGAAGATGCAATTAGTTATCGTCACTAATCACGTATGCATACTATACCATTTCAACATAATAAGGTCAACTGAGCTATACGTTCTTATACGCATGATCACTTATAAATTGCCCGAGGTAATAGATTGTACTATGTAGATATCCAGGACTGCCACGTTGCAGTATCACCCCTATAGCCCCAACCCCCGGCTGATTGTGAAAGATTCGTCACACAGATCGTATTTATTACTCCAGCCCACCCAGCGAAAGACTGAACACCACCCGAGTCACTAGAAACGTAAAAATCATTGCCCGAACTACTACGAGCAGCGATTGCATATGAAGATCCACTAGAACCCCAACAGTAGGCAAAATTGTATAATGGGGCCTTTTGGTATGCTTGTGTGCTGACTTTTATCGGTGTCGTCATAGCACCAACCTGGCTGACACTCGCCGGATACGCGCCTTCGTTAACACGATATATCTCGAGCGCCTTTGCTGCATTTGCCAAATCGCTCTTTACCGCTGAATCATTCGCTGAATTTGTAATGCCATTGTAGGCAACAATGACAATAGCAGCGAGTATACCAATGACAACAACAACG
>DCYK01000006.1:0-1510 GCA_002331045.1 Candidatus Saccharibacteria bacterium UBA2112 | reverse complement strand
ACCCGTATACGCCACAATGGTAATAGCAGCAAGGATAGCAATCACCACAATAACGATGAGGAGTTCGACGATAGTGAAGCCGGAGTGCTTACGGGTTGCCCACATAGGTATAGTGTAGCATAAGCTTTTCCTGGATTTGTTATGATAGGAGAGTGAAAAGAAAAAACAAAAAAAGACGCATACACAAAAAGCATGTCGCTTTTTTGTTTATCACCCTCGCATCGCTGGCAGCCACCTCAGCACTAGGATGGATTCTCTATGTTGTCAGTAGTAATCAGGCAAACGACCTAGGGAGATTGGTTACCTTTTATGACCGCGGTCAAGAACGAGTCATACTAACACACGCAGATACAGTAAAAAACGCGCTAGAAGATGCCTCTATACCAGTCGATTCACACGATGTAGTCGAACCTTCAATCAATAGCAAGCTACTATCATCAGACTCGGCAATCATCATTTACCGCTCGCGCCCAATACTCGTCATTGACGGCGCCGCGCGACAAAAGGTTATAACCGCAGCCGCCGCACCACGCGAAATCGTAAAGGTCGCCGGTTTTGCGTCCCTTGGCAATAAAGACAAAGCAACTTTTAATACTGGCAGTTTGGTTACTGATGGTGCTAGTAAAATCCTGACGATCAAGCGCGCTGTTGTGAAGCCGAAAAAACCCGTGTTCCAGCCAAAACCAAATGCACTTACAAGATCAAAAGGTGCGCACATTTACACTGATAGCGACGGAGTAGCCCATCGTGAGACATACTATGACTTACCAATGAACATCGTCATTAACCACTGCGGTGGGGGGAATAGTTATTCAATACGAGCTGCAGATGGTGCAAAAATTGATAAAGATGGGTACGTTCTCGTTGCAGCGAACTATGGTATTTACCCACGATGCTCAATCGTCGAGACAAGCATGGGGCCAGGGAAGGTGTACGATACCGGCGGCTTCGCACTACGCTATCCTCACGGCTTTGACTTAGCAACCGACTGGACAAACTATGACGGACGATAAACTACTAGATTATTTAAAGTGCGCCGTCGTTACTCAAGCTATAGATAAGATCATTGCCAGACAATCTCATTTTCCCGCAGGATAGATCACCATCATCTATAATTTCGTCTACCTTGAGAGCGAGAGTATGATCAGTAAAACCATTCACATAGATGTTTGTTCCACTATAAGATACTGCACAGCCGTTATACACGTCACCATCATTATCGTACCTCCAAGTGTTGGCACCGATGTCGGCAACAGCAGGGGCTGACTGTAGGTAATTTGAAAAATTCGTTACACTAGAAATCATACCCGACACCGTAGGATTACCACTCCCCGTAAGGGTGTTATCAACCGGCCAACTTGCATAGCCTTCGGCCGTCACGTACAGTGTCATAGATTTCTCTATCTTTCGAAATGCATCAGCAACTGAAGTTGCCCGCGCACTCTCTGTTATGCCGTTATAGGCAACAATGACAATCGCTGCCAGAATACCAATGACAACAACAACGATG
>DCYK01000003.1 GCA_002331045.1 Candidatus Saccharibacteria bacterium UBA2112 | reverse complement strand
ACCACCAGTGCCTGTACTGCACTCGTGACAACGGCAAATAGTGCAACAAACGCGACCACAACCAGCCAGAAACGAATGAACGTCTTTGTTTCTATTTCAATCTTTACCTTCATTGAGGTTTAGTATACCTGAATCGTTATTTCTTGACTAGCTTACGCTTTTTTGAGCAGTCGCGCCTGTGACTGTACACCCCAGCCAAAACCAACTCGATACAATAGTGCCGCCGCGAATAGATAGCCGCTCAGGATAATGCACTGCGACAAGAGCGGAGAGAAAAGAAGTAACATGAACCCCGAAAGAGAGCCAAGCACTGTCAAGCCGAAGCCGACGGAGGCAATGCTCACCGCACGGCGCGTACCAGTAAGTGCCATCACGACAGCCGTAGACATAAGAATCAAAGATAGTGCCATACAAACAACATGCGTCAAAATAAGTGCATTCATAACACTATCATAGCAAAACCGCCTATGCTTTGCCAGATGCCTGGTAACTACGCGTCTTGAGAATAATAATCGCCAAGAAACTTTTCCTTAAAGGCAAAAAACGTTCCCTCGGCAATGGAAGTACGAATGGTGTCCACGAGTCGCACAATAAAGCGTTCGTTATGAATTGTTGCAAGTGTTTTACCGAGTATTTCATCCGATTTAAACAGGTGATGAAGATAAGCGGAGGTATAGTGCTGACAGGTATAGCAATCGCAGTCTGCATCAAATGGAGTGTAGTCGTTTGCAAATTGTGCACGAGTAATATTCACGCGACCCTGTGTCGTATATAACGCTCCGTTTCGCGCCACACGCGCGGGCGAGACACAGTCAAACGTATCGGCACCATTCTCGATACACGCAAAGATGTCGTCCGGCTCACTAATACCTAACATGTGTCGTGGCTTATATTCAGGAAGCTCCTCGTTCATCCAGCGCACAATGTCGCCAATTTTATCTTTTTCGAGCGCTCCGCCGAGGCCATAGCCATCAAAGTCCATCGCACCCAAAATTTTTGCCGAATAACGTCGTAAGTCCTCATAGTTTGCGCCCTGGATCACGCCAAAGAGTGCTTGCGGTGGGCGATGCGAGCGCTCAGCGTTTAACCGTTGATGCTCCGCAAGACTCCGCTGCGCCCATGGATGCGTTCGTCGCTCGAGTGACTCAACCTGGTACTGGTAGTCATGATGTAATGTCGTCAACTCATCGAATGCAAACGTAATATCCGCACCGATACCGTGTTGGATTTGCATAGATAGTTCGGGTGTAAAAATATGCATACTGCCATCCAAATGCGATTTGAATCGAACGCCATCATCATCTATCCATGCAAGTTTATCTTTTTTACGTGCCACATTTTCGGTCCGATCTCCAGTCATATCGATCACTTTCTTAAAGCCAACGCCCAAGCTCATCACCTGAAAGCCACCGCTATCGCTAAATGTTGGTTTCCGCCAATGCATAAACGTATGCACACCACCAGCACCATCAATGACCTTATGCCCAGGCCGTAGATACAGATGATAGGCGTTCACCAGCATTGCTTGTGCACCTGTCTCGCACAACTGTTCGGGTGTCAACGCCTTCATGGCTGCTTGCGTTCCCACGGGAATAAACGCTGGTGTTTCAATAGTGCCATGCGGGGTCACAATAGTACCCGTCCGCGCTAATCCGCCGTCTAATCGTTCGTGAACCGTGAATTCCAAAGCTCTTGTCATTACCGTATAATAACAGAGGTGATAGCAAGTTGTAAAATCAACAAATAGTCTTGCGCAGCCATAATTACAAGCGCATAATTATATATAGTCATGCAGGTACTGGTGGGAGTATCGTCTACACCTTTTTACCGGCAGGCGTACCAAAACAATTACGTCGATATACACACCGGTCATGCGAGTAAAAGACAAGGCGTCCCTATCGATGTACACATCGCTACGACAGTGTTTACACAAGCCAGGCGGTAGGCTTGCCAGCTGAAGTAGTTCCCCACAGCAAATCCGCACTCACTATCAACAAAAATCCTAAGGGGGAATAGGGACATGACAAAAACCTTTAACATACCAGTAACAATTCTCAGAATGGGGTTTGGCCGCAATATGTGCGCCATTCCACGCCGCATCGAATGGGAGGGTCGGACAATCGATTTTGTCGATAATGGTCTCCGCATGACGATTCGTCGTGGCAACAGCCTTGCTCAGATATTGTCCCTGAGTGATGGAACGCGCACGTTCCGTTTACGCAGCGACAATCATGGCGGCAGCTGGACGCTACTGGGGATTCACTAGCTGGCTCTACGAAACCTCCCCAATAACGTTCAGTATGAGAGCGGATAGGGGAG
This sequence comes from Candidatus Saccharibacteria bacterium UBA2112, assembly GCA_002331045.1. Taxonomy (GTDB): domain Bacteria; phylum Patescibacteriota; class Saccharimonadia; order Saccharimonadales; family Saccharimonadaceae; genus UBA2112. The sequence continues at coordinate 9,814 of DCYK01000003.1, read as the reverse complement.
GTTTTGAGTTATTCGAGAAAATGTAAAACGGGTGGCCGGGCTGGAATATCCAGTCCGACCACCCGTGGTGGGGGCTCAGGGCCGCGAGTCATTGGCATGGACTCCCGTGATCAAGAACCACAGCGTCCGATGCGGGCGACAGAGCGCCCTGGCCGTCTCACGCCATCGTCCGTCGGCGATGAAGCATCGGTACAACTCGAGGGCAACCTTACCCCATACAGACACGTTTGCGCGCAATAACATGACCGCTCCTCTCAACGCGCTCAACCGGATCGTCATCACGAATCGTCGTGTATAAACGATACTTGTATATTGACATAAATAAACTAATATGTCAATATACAAGTATACTTATTTGTACACACTGTAGGATTTGTATAATACAATTAAACTGAATGGCTAGAGACGACACAGAATGAAGGAAATCCTCCAATTAGACACACATTTTCCTGACGAGGTATCGCGGCTAATGTTACCCGAACGACAATTCTGGACCGATGACGCAGCCCAAAGATTTCTCGATGATGACGGTCACCTAAAGACAGATATTGAACCTCTCCAAAAACCGCTCCTTGACGAGGGAAGATATGGCAGTATTGTTGATATCCCAGCACTTGCCACCCAACTGCGATCACTCTTTGCTCCGGGCTATCGGTTTCCGCGTACACGAGTAGTTGAAGCGGAGCGAGCTCTTACAGAAAATGGTTATACCGCAAGCAAAAAAACAGTAGCAATGGTATGCATGCATGATAACGTCGATCATGTTCAGCAACAAAAACTATACAAAGGCCTAGAGCCAGACAGCGATGAACGCCGTCTCTGCTACTCGCCAGAGCGCCAGTGGGAACTCCCGCAGCGTGCTCATCTTGCACTAACGCAGTTATATGAAGATCTCGACGTCGTCGACACAGATGCCGCACGCGCTCACCGAATTGGTGCAAAATTGTGCCTAAACCTCTTTGAATACGCCGTACTGTACCAACGCCGCCACTACGGGATCGAGAGTCGCATGCGCTCGATCGCCAATGGTACAGTAAAGCCAATGGCATCGGCTATCATCGATGGATGTGATTTATACTCACGCGAGTATTTCAAAGAGTCCAATAAAACAATCGACCAACAGTACGAAGCAAACTTGCTCTCATTCGTTACTGAGATGCCCGAAGAAAGCTACTTTGATCAACTCGTTGAACCAATTACACAAGCTGAGTCGCATGAAGTTGTCGCCATTCTTGGCAGAGTTGCAACCCCAACTCCATGGCGATACTCACAATACATGCGAGGAGGCATAGACCTAGATGAGTCACTGCAAGCACACAGTGACCACCTGGCGGAGCGCACTATCAGCGACAGTCGCCTGGTTGTGTGATTTGTCTGATACGCCTCAATAGGGTATAATATACATCATGAAAGCAGGGTCACCCACAATCGGCTGCGTTGATAGCGCAACAGAGATAATTGGAAACAAATGGACACCATTACTCTTGCGATATTTTCTAAACGAAAAGACAGTTCGATTCTGCCAACTACAAGATATGGTTGGTGGTATTAACCCGCGCACTCTTTGCGCGAAATTAGAGACCCTCGAGCATGCTGGCATCATTACCAAAGAATCGATCGGTGATAGCGGCCGGTGTACCTACACACTCACTTCCAAAGGCGAAGACCTCCTCCCAGTACTCAACTCAATGCAACAATGGAGCAGTAAGTACCCTTACACTAAAAGCTCATAATTATTTAAGCTTTTTGTCAGAAAAGGACGATATAGTACAAGCCATGAGGATATTGGTAGTTGAAGACGAACATAAAATTGCACGCGCCATTAGGCGAGCGTTGGAACAAGAAAATTATGCCGTTGACGTCGCTTATGATGGTGATGAGGGTTACGCAATGGCAACAACAGAACCATATGACCTTGCGATTATCGACAGAATGATCCCTGGTGATTATGAGGGGCTAGATATCATCAAAGCTATGCGCGAAGCGAAAATACACACGCCGGTATTAGTCCTGACAGCACTCGACACGACCGCTGAAAAAACCAAAGGTCTCGATAGCGGAGCTGACGACTACATGACAAAACCATTCGCCATAGGAGAATTACTCGCAAGGGTCAGGGCATTGCTTCGCCGACCACAGGAGCAAACTGGGACTATACTGACAGCCGGCGATCTCCAGCTCGACACAACAACATTTCAAGTAACCAGAGCCGGCAAGCTCATTGATCTGACTAGTAAAGAATTTGCGCTTCTTGAATATCTTCTCCGAAACCAGAACCGTCCATCCAGCAAGGAAGCGATTGTTGCACACGTATGGGATTATGATGCTGATGTGCTACTAAATACCGTTGAAGTGTACGTCCGTTATTTGCGCTCAAAGGTCGATGAGCCATTTGACAAACCACTCATCAAAACTGTTCGCGGCTTTGGCTACAAAATCCAGCCCTAGTACAGTGAACCGTATCTATAAGCGCAGCAGTTAACAATCGCCGCGCTATCAGGTACAGTCTATATAGCATGTTCGACTCCGTCGCCGCAAAAATCACGACATACTTTGTAACAATCCTTGTTGCCATATCGCTTATTTTGGGGATTATTCTTTTTGGCATTACAACAGTCTCATCAGATAATCGCTTTTCAGAACTCGAAAACATTCTCGAAGAGCAGGGACTCGGGGTATTGCTTTCAACAGAGCCTCGATTGTCATCAAACTTTCAGCGCAATCAGGAATTGATTGCACTGCGACAAAATATCATCCTACTTCTTATAGTGAGCATCATTCTCTTTTCAATAAGCGGTCTTGCATGTTATCGCTATGTCCGCAATCTCCTTGGGCCAATTCAACGCGCCCATGAAGCCCAATCACGATTTACCAGCGATGCGAGCCATGAGTTTAAAACACCCCTGGCATCGATCAAGAGCGAGCTCGAGGTGGCCCTCCGTGATCCAAAACTAACAAAGGCCGAGATGCGCGAACTGCTTGAGAGCAATCTCGAAGAGGTTGATAGACTGACGAAGCTAACCCAAACATTATTATTACTGTCGCGACTTGATTACGCCAACTTAGCGTTTCGACCTGTCGACCTAAACAAAACGATTGCCGAAAGCGTGCAAAAATATGGTGATGACATCAAACGAATTCGGTATATTCTCCCCTCGGACTCGGTAGTTATAGAAGGAAACGCCTCAACACTCCAAGAACTGATCATGATATTCGTTGATAATGCCATTAAGTACAGTTACAGCGGATCGATCATCACGCTCAGGCTCGTAGAGAATACAAAGAATATAAAACTAAAGATTACTAATCATGGCAAGGTGATCCCTTCTGAAAAGCTACCCTATATATTTGATCGGTTCTTTCGTGCAGATGAAGCACGTTCAGGAAATAGTGGAACAGGACTGGGGCTTGCGCTTGCCCGTGAGATCATTAAATTACACGGCGGGCGAGTGACTGTGTCAAGCAAGAATAACCTGACTAGTTTCACTGTCATACTACCATTGAAAAAAAATAAATAAACATTTGCATTTTCATTTGTTTTTAAGTTTCATCTGCCATGATAGGGGCAAGGTAGGCAAATGCCACCGAAATAAAGAGAGAAAGAGGAGGAAACAAGAAATGAATGCAACAACAACCACGCCATCACGAACGGTTTACCTCAGCAAACGAGGAAGAAAAGAATACAAAAAAGCAATCAGTAAACTCGAGCAAGAACGACGTAAGGTAATCGCAGGGCTACATGAAGATGATAAGATCCATAACCATGACGGACGGCTTGATCGAATAGAACGCTTGGCGCGTCTTGATGCCATAGAAGTAGAAATCGAAGAACGGCGAGAGACACTCCGTATTGCTCAGCCGCTCCCACAAAAGAAGTCGAACGGCATCCTCAACAGCGTCACTGTTGGGTCGGAGGTTGAACTTATCGACAAAGGTGGCGATCATTTGATCTACCAAATTGTCGATGGCGTTGAGGCAGACCCAAGTAATGGACGCGTCAGTGCCCAGAGTCCCTTGGGCCAAAGTCTCCTTGGCAAGACGATCTCGGACAAGATCAGCTGGGCGGGACTCCGAGCGCAAACACTTCGGCTTGTCCGTATCTCATAGACAGAAAAAACCATACCACCATGCCTACCATCAACCCACAGCAAACTCCGCTGTGGGTTGATTCATTGGACAATTCCGCCATTAGTACTAATCTGTTACAATAGTTCTCATGCTTTATTATGACAAATCAGTTACCAGAACATTAAAAGACCTCGACTCAAGCGAAAATGGTCTCTCTGGCGTTGAAGCTGACGAGCGACTACGTATTCATGGACCGAACGCCATTAGCGTCAAGGGCGAGCCACTGTGGCGTAAAATTATCGAACCATTTGCCAATGTGTTCATGTTGGTCCTTTTCGTTGCTGCAGCTATTAGTTTGTTTCAACATGAGGTCCTCGACTCGGTTATCATCATCCTGATCATGGTTATTAGTGCGACGATTTATTATATCCAACGCTTTTCAACCGAACGTATTATGCGATCACTTTCAAAGCATCAGGCCCAAAGTGTCGAAGTATTACGAGACGGCTCTCCCAAACAACTCGACGCTGAGTTACTCGTTCCTGGTGATGTTATCGTATTGTCTGAAGGTGAAAAAATTCCAGCCGACGCGCGGTTAATGGTGAGCGATAACGTGCGGGCGGATGAGTCAATGCTCACGGGCGAATCACAACCAATTAGCAAACAGACTGAAGCGCTGCACGGCGAAAAACAAACGTATGAATGTAGCAACCTCCTATTCCAGGGAGCATTCATCGTCGCTGGAACGGCCCACGCAGTCGTTACTAAAACCGGTAATGAAACACAGTTCGGACAACTAGCCGCACTTGCCTCACGCCCATCAGGAGCAAGCCCAATACAAAAGAAAATCGATAAGCTCGTTACCCAAATCATCGGCGTTGTATCCGCCATGGCAGTGATTGCATTTGGTCTTGCGCTTCTTCGCGACATGGCACTTGCCGAAGCAATTCGTTTCGTTATCGCTCTATCAGTTAGCGCCGTCCCAGAGGGACTGCCTATCGCAATCTCGGTTGTCCTCGTCCTCGGTATTCGTCGCATGGCAGCGCGTAAAGCATTGGTGCGATCTATGCGTGCTATCGAGACCATCGGGGCTATTACCACTATCGCAACTGACAAAACCGGAACTCTTACCCGAAACAGATTGACTGTTGGTAAAGTATGGCAACCTCCGTTTAGTCATCATCCTATCGATGAATATATACAAAAGACTGTTAACGGTGACGGTGGCAAGGCCCATGATCCACTGGATACTTCATTCATTGAATATGTCGAAAAGAAAAAAATGCCAGAGCTCAAGCATCGCGTCATAGCAACTCTCCCTTTTGATCAAGCTGTCGCTATGAGTGGAAATATATGGGATCACGGGGCAACTTTAACGCTGGATGTCAAAGGCGCCCCAGAACATATCATGCAGCGCAGTGATTTAACAGCGAATGAACACGAGAAAGCTCAGCACATGCTTCATGACCTTACCTCCCAAGGCTACCGTGTAATTGCACTCGCAACCACGACAATCGGCAAAAAAATCAAGAAGTTTGAAGACCTCCCAAAAAATCAGAAATTCGATTTTGTCGGATTTGTTGCTGTTTCTGACGTTCTACGCCCAGAAGCAAAACGTGCAATCAGCATGGCCCTCAACGCCGGGGTTACTGTGCGTATGGTCACTGGTGATCATGCCGAAACAGCCTACCATATCGCACGCGAACTAGGAATGGTACAAACACGCGAGCAGGTGTTCGATGCCCGTCATATGAATGTCATGAATGATGATGAACTCGATAAGGCAATTCGTGACGTTCGCGTCTTTGCCCGTGTCATCCCCGAGCATAAATATCGCATCCTAGAACTACTCAAACGGCATAATATCACCGCCATGACGGGCGATGGCGTCAATGATGTACCAGCCCTCACTGACGCTCACGTTGGTTTGGCGATGGGCAGTGGTAGTCATATCGCAAAGGATGCCGGCGATATTATTCTGCTCGATGATAACTTCAAATCAATCATCGACGCCATGCGAGAGGGCCGTACGATCATTAGTAATATCCGACGAATGCTTTATTACTTACTCTCAACTAGTTCTGGCGAGGCGCTGACGATGCTTGGCTCGCTTATCGTTGGACTTCCTTTGCCGCTACTGCCTGTGCAGATTTTATGGGTAAACCTTGTCACTGATACCGCGATGGTCATTCCATTGGGTCTAGAGCCAGGCGAGAAAAATGCCATGAAAAGAAAACCAAAGCGTCCAAATTCGCCAATGCTCAATAAATTCATTATCACGCGAATGGTGCTTGTCGCCCTCAGCATGGCCGCCACTGTCTTGGCAATGTTTGCCCACTACATTGACTCCCACGGAGAAGAGTATGCTCGCACAATTGCCTTTAGCGCACTGGTTGTCATGCAGTGGTCAAACGCCTTTAATGCCCGCAGCGATCATCAGTCACTATTTACACGACTCCGCACCTGGAATGGTCCATTCTACGTTGGCCTCAGCATAGCCGTGACACTTCAGGTACTCGTTCTCACCGGACCACTTGGAGACGTGCTTCATGTGACACACGTGGCTCTATCAGATGTACTTATCACTGGGTTGGTTGCGTTTACCATACCAATTGTCCTCGTCGAAATACATAAACTCATTGGTCGTCAACTCGCCAAAAAGCGACGTACCGCCCAACTCGTCGACTAGTTCTTGCAAGAGTTCCTATTGTACCAATCGAGTAGGTGGGTGTAGTATATAGTCACTTCTATGAGTAGTCGGTTTGAATACATGCCACCAGACGATGATAAGCGACCGCGTATTATTACCAGTCATCGTTTTCCCGGAGGGGATATACCAGACAATGATGCCTTTCATAGTGTTCAGGAGTGGTTATCAAAATACGACACACTCCCCGATAACGACATCAGAGCAAAGCTCCAGATCTTTTCGACAAACAAAGAACGCATCTGGAGAAACAAGGCTTCGGACGAAGCAATTGCCACCTACGAGGCCGCCCACGCTGTTATCATGAAGTGGAGTGGTGACACAGCAAGTGCGACAGGTATAATGACGAATGGTACGCCATCATTCAAATTGGCTCGCGTAATTGCCGATCATCTAAAAATATTTCCTGTACATTATCCTGATTTCACCGATACATTTCGGGAGATGAAACAAACATTCGTCGATTATAGTAACTTCATGCAAAAAAATCCTGATTTGTCGGAAAAAGAACTCGCTACTGCATGCATAGACCCGGATACGAAACGAAGTAATAGAGCGCTCCTGTTTGGTAGACAAGCTTGGCAAAGTATGCGACAACATGGTCGGGTCTATGAATCATTCAGTCATCTCCATACTATTATCGCGCGCGGCTACCGCCTACACCATCCTGTACAGCACGACATCGCCCGGGCTGGCATGGGATTAGTATACATGATGGGAGTCCATTCTCATCTCCAACAAACGCTAACGACAGCAACAGGTATCAAAATCCCGCAACCGGGACAAGTGCAAGCAACTGATAGTGAAATACTCTATCATGGTAACTTCTACGCTGAACCCCCCGCCAACCAGAACAGGCCCCCCGAGTGATATAATAGCTACTACCAAGCATGCCGTAAGTAGGGAGAAGGAATGCAAAAAGAGCAGAACGCAAAGCGAGAGACGTCAGGCTCAGATGAGCAGACCATTACAGAACAGCAGCCTGACTCATACCCTCGCCTTCGACGATTCGGCCGAAAAGTACTACGTTTGATGGCAGCTGGAACAATCGGAACTGTCCTGCTGACTGAAGGGACTGCCGCAGGATCGTACCTATACCTCAAAAACGAAACGGAACACTGCGTGGCCGAATATCCCGAAGTAACTATCAATGAAATAGGCACCTCGCACGAGAACGAAAAAAGTAATGTTGGTATTTATGTTCTCCCCGGGCTTGGACTGCACGATGCTGATCCAGTTACTGAAAAACTCGCTCCAGCGCTGAGCCAAGAGGGAAGAGCTTTTTCAATTGGCTACAGCGACCAAGACTTTGGCTTTCAAGGCGCCGCACAAACGATCGTCGAACATGCCCATACTAATGGTATCGACGAAATAATCCTCGAGACTTTTAGTATGGGCGGGAAGGGTGGAGCTGATATTGGAGCATACATTTATACCAATCACCCCGATCTCACCGTGCGAGCAATTATCATGAATAGTACACCTATTGGTGCAGAATCAACTATGCCAAACAAAAGACAGCAGGGAGACATAATGATGGAGGCCGTAAAATACGGTAAAAAGATTGGCCTCAACCTAGAGTGCTCGCGAACGCTTCATTTGGGTCTCGAAATGGGAATGAGAGATCGACGAGAAAGAATCTTGAACGATGATGATCGTCGCGCGCGGTTCTTTCATGAAATTGAGGACGCGCGAAGAACACGAGTCGACAATCCTCACCAAGCAAACGGCAGACTATACTTGCTGCAATACAGTTACGTTACCACCCATAATATTGATGGGTCATTACGTGACCTCGGCAGGGAATACCCCGACCGCAACAAACCCATACTCGTATACACCCGCGCTGTACGTCCAGAAGATGATGAAGTAGTAGATATCGTATATAGCACGCACAAGATAACCAACGCCGCAATCAAGAATGATTCTCCTTATATTCTGTGGACCATTCCAGACATCGGACATGCAAATGCCATGGATCGCCCAGAAGAATACAAGCAGGCATTCCTCGATATCATGGACTATGTTCACTCGGTCGAAGAGCAGAGAAGATACCGTCAATTAAAACTTGGACCTACATTAGGAATCCAATCAGTTCAAGCGATGGAGCTCCCTCCTCAAGAATCTCCGTTAGTGCCACCGCCCCCTGAAGTACCAGCAACCTTACGGCCTGCAGGATAATTATGCTATATTAAGTATATGAAAGCTATTTGGAACAATACAACCATCGCAGAGGCAGAAGATAAAGATTTGATTCGCATTGAAGGTAACTGGTATTTTCCACCAGAATCACTCAATCGTGAGTTTTTTCGCGACAGCGATCACACAACCACCTGTCATTGGAAAGGTCTCGCAAACTACTATGACATTGTCGTTGACGATAAAAAAAATGACTTTGGCGCTTGGTATTATCATACGCCGCTGGAAGGCTCAATAGAGCGCGTCGGTAAAGACTTTGCCGACTATGTCGCATTTTGGAACGGTGTCGAGATCACTTCTTAATTAGGCTCTGTTATAATCACGCAGCTCGCCAGTTGTAGGCTCAATTTGAAATACAATAAAGCGATCGCCTTCAGTACGCATAATTGGCGGCAATTTACGACCTTCCTCATAATCTCGCGGCACAATAATAGTTCCAATGACCTCATCGATAACCGACCGATCAGTCACAGCCGACACCATACCTTGTAGCTGCAATGTCTTCAGAGCCGCCTCATCCGTCACCGTCAATGCAACGTGCGAATCTCGCAAAATACCAGCCGCCTTACGGCTAGATGATTTTGTGACAAAATAAATAGTAGCGTCCCGCAACATATAATAAACCGTGGCGCCCATGGCATGACCCGAGGCATCGAGTGACGACAAGACACCAGACTGATGATCTGCCAAGAAATTATATGCCCGTTTACTCAATGGGGCCTTCAGGCTAAATGACCCGTTTAGCTTCGTTTCATGAGGGTCGGGAGAATGGGCCGTAAGTGTATGGGCCTCAATATAGTCGACAAATTTTTGAGCTGGAGGCATTCGGGAATACGAAAG
>DCYK01000031.1 GCA_002331045.1 Candidatus Saccharibacteria bacterium UBA2112 | reverse complement strand
ACTCAAGAAAAAGCAAAGGCGCGTGCACAAAAGTATCTCTTTGATGCCGAACAAGATCTCGAGTCAGCTCGGGATGAGCAGGATAGTGACCGACACGACAAACATAATGATGCATTTCCCGATATCTCACTGCGTGACGCATATAAACAAAAAGATAAAGGTGATGAATAATGGCGAGCCGGCAAAACCCGGCCGAGCAATCAGCAGCCGAGTCGGATTACCAAAAAAAATTCAATCAACAAAGGACAGGCGATAAAAAATCTGACCTAAAGACACAGGAAGCAACTCCTGATACAGAGTGGAAAGCAGCTATCAAAAAGACCGGCAAGCCCGCGGATAAAAAGGGGAGGTTTCGCTTTGCCGGAAGACATGCAGGGAAACTCCGCAAGGGTTCTGCCTTTGGCTTCATTATTGTGCTCCTTCTCGCAGGGGTTTGGTATAGTTCGGTCTTTGCTCCCAATATCTTACTGGTGAATATCAAAGAAATGTATACTAATGACCTTGCTGATGCGACGATCGCCCTTGATACCTACTACAAAAAGATGATGAACTACAAGATTGGTCGCAGTAATTGCAGCAATCAGCAATCCATTAAATGTAAGTTATCAACGATGAGTCGTGCCCAGAAACAAGCGTTCGAGGACAAGGGCTTCATTGTCCTCGGACAGAAAGTACGCGAGGATAACCTAGATGACCAGATATCCGGAAATGATCTCCCTGAAAGCCGCTATCAGGTTACAGCCATTATTCCTCCGGTTCAAAGCCCAGGATTAATCGCAACCGGTGACATGTTATTCCTCTACGCCAATCTTAGCAGTGCCAATAAATCACTTGTCTACAGTGTCTTCAATCCAAAGTCTAGTTTTTTCATGGATACCCGCTTCAAGCAACGTATTAAGCAAAAGTATAATATGACAAAGACTCCAACTGTCGGTGGGGATACCGAGCAAGCAGTGAATAAATCATTTGATCGCTCAGTTCGTGACGGAGGTGCGATTGACCAATATGGCCGTCCCAGCACTAGCAATGGTATTAGCCTAGGCGCGCTGAGCAACCCTATTACAACGGCCGCCCAACTCGAAGCATTTATGCTACCGCTTTCAGCCAAGGCCACTTCCTATACCGGACTTGTGTGTTCGTGGTATTCGTTTGGCAAGGCCGTCACCAATAATGCAAAGTCGGCGAAGGCTGCAACAGTTGCTCGATTTGCTATGCAGTACCTCAAGGCTGCGGATGCTATAAAGGCAGGCACCGCCCAGGAAATACCAACTAATATCCTCGCCAGCAAACTTGCCGAGAGTACATTTGGCGGTTATAACGGGCCGAATGCGACAGACTCGACGATGTATAAATCTATTGTTTACGGAAACCTTCCCATACCCTCCATATACGGACTCCTGTACTATCTAGACACCTTCGACCTCATCGCTGCCATGGCGCCCGCCTGGTCGGCAATCATGGCGAGCGCGACAGGGCTTGCCGGGGTTACTGGCGCACCAGGTACATTGGCGATGCCTCCAGGCAATCTCACCGGAAGTGACCGAGAATACTGTCTTTCGGGTGAGAAAACAACTCAAAAAATCGCCCTAAAGGGTGAGACAAGCAATACCACCCGATGCCCAGAAGCAATCGCAGCCATGGCGCTCCCCGGTACACAAGCACTCCTAGCGGATGCTATCGAGGCCGCGCGTCGAACGTGCCCTCCCGTAAACCTCTATGACGATAACGTATTTCAATTCCTTGCCGGCACATGGCGTGGTCCCGTGAGTAACGTCATCCTTCCTTCGGAAAAGATCGTCGACGCACAGTTGAGTTCAATCGTCGCCGGTTTATTCAGTGTCAACGTCAGCGCGTGGGCAAATGCAGTTTCACTCCTCTTTACATCACAGACAAAGGGGGTCGCTGCCAGTGACGCTCTATTTGCCGGTACCGGTGAGATACTCGGCGACATGGCAATGTCCCGCGGGATGATGCCAAGTAATGCGCTATTCATGGCTGAATACCTCGCAAAGAGGGATAAGCTTCAACAAGAATATGACGAAATAGCCCGCTACGAGGCACGAAATAATCCGTTCGACCCCTACAACAAATTCTCATTCACCGGATCAATCCTCCATAAACTATCGCCTGTCTATGATGATAAGGCGCCACTATTTTCGGCACTTGCCAATGTTATGTCGCTCGTCACAGACGGCCTCAATCGCCTGAATCCATCGGCAGAAGCTATTTATTATCTGCAGCCAGATCCATTCAATCCACTGCGCCTTAGTTGCCCCGATCCAGAATACCTTGCAATTACGATCATGGCTGACACGGCATGTAATGTACGCTACAGTCTTAGCCGACTTGAACTTGCTGCGCAACCCGACAGCGTGCTTGACTACATGACACAGTCACACCCCGATGCCTACCAAGAGAAAATCAACGAACTTACCACACGACAGGCCCAAGCCGATCCAGAGGAGGGTGATGCAGCAAATGTCGGTCGTATGCTCGCAACCGTTAGTGGCGTCGCCAACCAGCCCTATATCGACGAGATAACAGGAAAGGCAATTCCGAACAGCGAATACGACAAATACCTGCAGTATTGCGTCAATCGCCAAGATCCATGGGGGAGAAGCGCAATGCATATTCAATATCAAGAGCTGCCAGAAGAGGTGCAACAAAAACGGCTCGAGGATAAAGTAGGAGGTATTGAGCCATTCAGCCCACTAGACAGTGGCGATCCCTACCAAAAAATCCCAGTTGCCGGCTATCCATCAATCACCGAAGGTGCTTCGTCTGATCAAGATTGGTACACTGGCAAGAAATGCACCGAGCAAAGCGAAATGCTAACAAACTTTCGTGCATACACTATGATGTGTTCAGTTGACGGATCACTATCGGGTGGCACCGATTGTACTGATCTAGACAATGCAAACGCAGCAGAATACAGTGACGGCTTTTACCTTCACAATGATATATTATTTACTTCTTGGTACTAGGAGAGTGGGGGATGGTGGAATTAGAATTCTGCGCTGGCAGCTAGCTTCTTCAGTACCGCCATTGCAGATACTTCGCTGATGGTGATGTTACGGTACGGCTGCACCATGACAAACGTATATAAGTGCAGGCCATCCTCAACCAATAGACGATACTCACGCTCACTGCCAAAAGTCAGTGCGTGCAAGAAGTAGGCATTATGCTCGCCAACTTTGCCGGCACTCAGCGTGTTATCGGTGATATTTGCAGCCTTGAGTGAAACGCTATCTTGAAAGAATCGTCCATCAATATAGACGCTCGCCTCTGCACCATCGGCCCGAACAAAGTCATAAGTAACGGTTTGACCACGCGTGCCATTCAGGTTAAAGACTGCGCTCACTTCAGCATCCTTGACGGATGTCGCCTTCTTGCCAAGTGCATCACTGACATCGCGTTTTGTCACAATCGAGCCCATCCCTAAGTCACCATCCTGTTCAATATATGCACGAAAGCCATTCGCCCCAATGCCACGCTGATCATTCCCGATAGTTGGCATAACGATGATAGCAATAACAGCAAGCACGATAACTCCTACTGCAATCACCGCCATGATCGGCAGAATAAGAAACTGGGCCCGGCGATTACCAGCCCTGGGCACCATGAAGCGTGTAAAGCGTTGCCCTCGTTTCTTCATATATGTATATACTACCATAAGCATCGTTAGTGTCGAGCAAAGCGCTTGTTCTTACTTCCCGGGTATTGTATCCTAAAACCATACAATTTATGAATAAAAGAGCCGGTCGTCCGTCAGCATTTTCTCCGCTCCTCCATCGTGAGCATGGTGTTTCGCGTTCACTTCGCTTGATTCTCTTGGCATGCCTCGTCGCAGTTGGCGGTATCGGTATCGTGCAACGCGTCGGAGCAGTCACCGCCGACGATTACTGTAATCAGTATACCAATAGCAGTCAGCGTAATGCCTGTCGCGACGGGCTGCGCTCAGGCACGGACTGCGCCGACTATGCCATTACGTTCGACGAAGCAACAGCCAATATCTGTCGCAAGGCAAAACAGGCAAAACAGAATGGCGAAGTCACTGACAGCCCGACATTTAACGCAAATGACGTCTGTAAGAAGTATACCGGTGACCTGCTCACTGCCTGTAATGGCGGCAAAAGTTACAAAGAGTGTAATATTCAGGTCGCTGAGGTTGATGTTGCACTATACAATGCGTGTGCAACTGGTGCGGGCCTCGACACAATCAGTATCCCCGATAGCGCGACCGACCCACAGGGGGGAGCAAACGACGCCGATGTCTATAAAAATGTCATTCTCGATGCCTGCGCCCCTTATCAGAACAACACCGCTGCAGCCCTCTGGTGCCTCTACGGGGGCCTGGGGCAAGACGGTGCCGAAGGCAAACCAAAGACTATCCTGAACTGTCTCACGAAACCTGAGCTACAAGGCTCCTCAACAAACAAAACAGCCTGTATCACCGGAGTTACTGCAGGACGAACCTATCTTTCAGAAGCACGAAAGAATAGCTCCGAACAACGGAATCCCCTGGAGATCCTAGACCAACTCGATCAGGTAAACTCACTGACAAAGTATATAGATGTCCTTCACGAACTTGGTCCCGACGCTGATGTAGACACCACAGAGGAGCCTGATAACAATTACGGCTCGTATGTGAATGGTGCCGGCAAACAGCAAGAGTTAAAGGTTTACCCGGGTGGTCCGCCGAATGCACCAGTTATCCTGATCATGAATGGTGGTGGCTGGCACGTGAATGATGGCAACAGTGACAAGATCACAGCAGGATTAAACGGTGGCGAAGATCCCCGTACCCGGGGTTATAAAGTAATCGAGTTAACCTATCGATTGGGTTCAAGCGGCATCTATTATATGTTCGAAGACGTTATGCGCGGTATTCGCCACGTCATCAACAATGCCGGCATGTATGGTATCGATCCGGCCCGAGTTGCCATCTGGGGTGACAGTGCCGGAGGAAGTCTATCGATGCGCGCCGCCGCTAGTGGAAAGTCAGGCGCCAAGGCTGCTGTCGGTTGGTCAGCGCCGACAAATGCCTATACGGCAATGTTCCGGTCATTTGAAAGCTTTGCTATCTCGATTGATCACTCGACATGTATCCCGACCGACTTGGCTGGGTTCGCCAACTTCACAGATCTATTATCTGGCGGCAGCGGTAATATAGCCGAGTACGGCCAGGGCCTAAGTAGTAACGATTTTTCTAGTCTCGGCATCGACCTGGGAACGCAGTCGTTAGATCCTAGCAGTATAAATCCGATCAGCCTGCTGACCGAGGTCTTTACGGCTGGACAGTATGCTTTGCAGACGGGGCAAAATCTTGAATCAATCTCAAGCCAACTTGAGAGCGGAGGCATCCAAGGTCTATCAGGTGGCGTTCTGAATCTATCTAGCAAAAAGTTTATTGAGTGTATTGATAATCTCTCGGCAGCGTCACCGGCCTTGTTCGCTAGTCCCGAGTCATCGCCAAGTTACCTTGCAGGCTTCGAGACGGATCCGCTCATCCCACCTGATAATGCATACGACATGCGTGACAAATTGCGATCCCTTGGCATTCGCTCCGAGACCCTGATCATACCAGGTAACTCAGAGGGAGGCTCCGGCTTTGGTAATCACTTAGATTACGACCCGCGTTTTGTCTGCCCAACCCTTAACTTCCTCGATAGTATCATGCAACCGGAAAGAGGGCAGACCAATTGTAGTTCCGGGCTGACAGACTTTGGCGGCTCCGGCTCTCCACCAGAGGTTGCCCAATTCGCCGAGTTTCTCGACAGCGTGGGCGGAGGATTATCAGGCGGCGGCGGGGGTATCGGTGGTCTCATCAATATCTCTGGTGGTATTGGCGGGCTATCAGGATTAGGTGGCAATATTACCGGAAACCTTAGCGGTGTCGGTATATTCGGTGGGTCAAACTAATGAGAAAGGTACTGTAAAGAGCATGACGCAGGAGCAAAACAGGCGAGGATTAAAGCTATTGATCATTGCTACAGGCTTTATCCTGATCTTCCTCTTCGTCATTATCTTCTTTGCAAATAACAAGCTCGTTTTCCTTAACGCCTCAACGACCATCGACAATGTCCCGATATCCGTATACACAACCCGTGACGGTATCCTGGCCCGTGCTGGCAGTCCGGGGCTTATGATTGTACCTCGCTCAACGACCGGCCTCGTTGTTACTGCTGGTGACTATGCCCGAACGATCACGACACTCAAATCGCCATGGTACGGTGTCGTTACCAAGGATGTCAGTGTCGAACCGGTCCATAATGCTACCAAGCAGGCATTTATGAGTAACGATGAAAACCTATGTGCAACATATGATGGCGCACGCGAAGCACTGCTTTCTTTTGATTGCAGTGAACCTACTAGTCTCAGGCAATTCCAAACCCCACCAGACGGACAGTGGGACAATGCAAATATTGCAAAATTATCCTATCCCGAAAATCAAGTTCTACCACCATATCTCGGTGGTGTCCTTGGTTTTGTCATTGACGAAACAACCGATGCGCTCTCACTTACCGCATCCAATCAGTCTACTACCACAACATATCCCAGCCCCAGTGAGCTTAACCTTGCAAATGCCGCCGGCACTCGACTATTTACC
>DCYK01000030.1 GCA_002331045.1 Candidatus Saccharibacteria bacterium UBA2112 | reverse complement strand
GATTGCATCGTCATTACCTGGCACGACATAGTCGATTGGACTTGGGTCAGCATTTGTATCAACCACACCAACAACCGGGATACCAAGTACCTTCGCCTCCTTCACAGCACCATCATCGGTCAAAATATCAACCACTACCACTGCGCCCGGCCGACCATTCAAATGTTTTATGCCCCCATATTTTTCATTAAGCTCCTCGACCTCTTCGCGAGCCCGTTGTACTTCCAACTTACTATAGCGCTTCTCAAGATCACCATTTTCCAATCGACGCTCTAGATCTTTTAGCTTTTTAATCTGTTGGTTAACGGTGTTGGCATTTGTGAGCATGCCACCGATCCAACGTTCAGTGACGTAGGGTTGATTTACTTTTTCGGCAGCAGCCTTAACTGAATCCTTCACCTGTTTTTTCGTACCGACAAACAGCACTTGCTTGCCACTAGCAGCGACCTTTGTCAAAAACGGCAATGTTTCATCTAGTGCCGTGACAGTTTTTGCCAGATCTATAATATGGCTATCCTGTCGCTTGCTATGAATATAAGGCGCCATCTTTGGGTGCCATCGGCTGGTTTTGTGTCCGAAGTGCACGCCTGCTTCGAACAATGCCTTCATATCGACTTTTACAGTCATTCTGTTACTCCTTTTTCCTCACCATCGGCCCTGATATATACAGGAGTACGCCAACGGTTGTGTCATTAAATATAATACTGTTTTACTTTAACAGAGGTCAGAAAATATGTCAACTCTATGGAACTTCTGTAATCATTAGTGCTATACTGGTTTCATTATGAAAAACGTCTTTCGGGTAGTGGCTAATAAAATTTCCATTTGGACAGGAAGTGCAACAGTCTTCCTGGGAGCAATACTCGTTGTTGCTGTTTGGGCAAGCACCGGACCGTTATTCGATTTTTCCGATACCTGGCAGCTAGTAATCAACACTGGTACAACAATTGTCACCTTCTTAATGGTGTTCTTGATTCAAAATACCCAGAACCGTGACGGCAAAGCAGTTCAATTAAAACTTGATGAACTTATTCGAGCAACCAAGGGGGCTCGAGCAAATTATGTTGGCCTAGAAGACCTCAGCGACGAAGATTTGTCCGCTCTTGACCAGGAGTTCAAGATGCTCACACAAAGTCCTGGTGCAGTTCGCGCTATGAATAAACTCCACAGTAAAATCGAAGAGGAGCACGCTAGGCGTCGCGGTCTACGTGAACGTGCCGCCCATATCCTCCATCGCGACCATATTCCAACCGAACCAAATAGCGACAAAACCCTTTGACATTCTTTATCAGACACGCTATAATACTCCAGATATGAAGAGTAACCTGCATCCGGCAAGCTACCGACCGGTCGTTTTCAGTGACGACACTGCTAGCTTTGCTTTCTTAACACAGTCAACCGCCCAGTCTGATGACACCATCAAATGGGAGGACGGCAACGAATATCCACTGGTAAAAATCCACGTCTCAAGCGCATCGCACCCCTTCTTTACCGGTGAAGAAAAGATTATCGACACCGAAGGCCGCGTGGACCGATTTAAAGCCCGTGCTGCTGCTGCTCAGGCCCGCAAGGAGGCATTGGCAAACAAAGCAAAGAAAGCAAAAGCTGCCGCAGCCAAAAAAGCCGCCGACAAATAGCAACGAACTATCAAAGAGACCGACTATTTTGCGGTCTCTTTTTTGATACAATGAGACAGTAATGAATCCTAACAATCGACAAGAAGAACCACCACTACAGCAAGCGTCGTCAACCACTCCGCTCGCAACTGCAGGGACAGAAAAGATATCGTTCACGAAGCGATGGCTACCAAGACTAATCGTTACGATGCTTGTCGTTAACATTACTCCCCCTTTGCTCCTTCTCATAGACAAGGACGTAGCGGCACTTGGAGAAACCATTCGCAGTTACGTCAACATTGTCCTTATCGTTGCCTTCCTGATTATTATCATTAAGACTGTCTGGGGAGCACATATAAATGCCAAAAATTGAATTAGACTTGAATGAGCTTGATGCTGAGAAAAAAGACCTCAGTGGCTTCTTAGCATCACCAGACGCCTACAGTTCCCCCGATTTCACAGCAAAGAACAAGCGCCTAGCTGAGCTCGAGACAATTATCGAAAAAGTGCGACAGCGTGACTCACTAGAAAAACAATTAGACGATGCCAAGGAGCTGGCCAACGGCAATGATGAATTGGCAGAATTGGCACGAGCAGAAGTGAACGAAACAGAGGAAAAGTTAGCAAATATCGAGGATGAACTATTCGTCATGCTCACCCCGCGTGACCCGAACGATGACAAAAATGTCATTGTTGAAATTCGTGCCGGTGCTGGTGGCGATGAAGCGAGTCTGTTCGCTGCAGAACTGTATCGTATGTATTTGCGCTACTGCGAAGCCCACGGTTTGCGCACCGAACTCATGAGCGAAAGTGCCAATGACACTGGTGGATACAAGGAAGTTATTTTCAAAATTACTGGCGACTCCCCCTACGCCCAATTAAAATTTGAATCCGGTGTGCACCGGGTACAACGCGTCCCAGCTACTGAATCCCAAGGTCGCATCCATACTAGTACCGTTACAGTGGCCGTATTGCCCGAAGCCGAAGAAACAGACATTCAAATCAATCCCAATGACCTACGAATCGATATCTTTCGCGCTAGCGGCCACGGCGGTCAATCAGTTAATACCACCGACAGTGCCGTCCGTATCACTCACCTACCCAGCGGCATGGTTGTTACAAATCAGGATGAAAAATCTCAGATCAAGAACAAAGACAAGGCTATGAGCGTCCTTCGATCGCGCCTCCTACAGCAAAAAATCGACGAAGAAAACGCCAAACTCGATGCCGAACGCCGTGGACTGATCGGCACTGGCGACCGTAGCGAAAAGATCCGTACCTATAACTTCCCTCAAGACCGTATCACCGATCATCGTATCAAATATTCCCGCTCAAACATCCCTGCCGCCATGAACGGTGAAATCAACGACCTTATTGAAAATCTTCAAGCCTATGAACGAGAACTTGCAGCGAAAAATGCCTAATACTCGTAAATACCTCGTTGTTGGTGCTGCGGGATCGGGCAAATCGACACTTGAGCGTATTTTTAATAATAAGGGGTACCAGACGAATGATATCGATAGTAGCTTTGGTGAGTGGCGTAATATAGATACAAACAAAACTGTCAACTATAATCCAAACGGTGGCAAAATATGGCTCAAAAAACACATTTGGTGTTTAAACATTCCCAAGCTTACCAAACGTTTAGCAGAAAGGTTTGACGGCCCATTAATTATCTTCGGCACCACAAGTGATATACAAAAGTCTTTCTCGCTTTTTGATAAAGTACTCCTACTCAAATACGATAATGACGATCAGGTGAGAGAACGTATAAAATCGCGTACCGACAACCTATATGGTAAACACCCTGATGAAATGTCACTCCTACTTTCACGCTATAAAGTACTGCAAGAAGAGTATAGAATCAATGGTGCAATACCTATAGATTGCAGCCAATCCGTAGAAGAAATTGTAGAGATTATTGAAAATGAGATACATGACCATTAACGAGTGGCTATTATTGGCGACCAAGGAGTTAAAAATAGCCGATATCAGCTCAGCGCGCCTCGACGCCGAGCTGATCCTCTCGCACACCATCCGCAAACCACGAACCTATCTCCATGCACATGGCAACGAGTTACTCGACGAACGGCGCGAAGCTATTGCCAATGCCCGGCTACAGATGCGTATTGAGCGTACGCCACTCGCTTATATTATTGGTCATAAAGAATTTTACGGACGTCGCTTCAAGACCACGCCAGCCGCCTTAATACCTCGCCCAGAGTCTGAGGCAATGATCGAGACACTGCGTGGTATTATACCGCAAAACCGCACGCTTATACCCATACAGAAGCATCTGGTTGATGTCGGAACAGGCACTGGCTGCCTGGGAATTACAGCTAAATTAGAATGGCCAGAACTTGAGGTAACACTCGTTGATATAAGCAACCACGCACTCAACCTCGCCCGCGAGAATGCTACTACTTACAGTGCAAAGGTAAACATACGGCACAATAACCTCCTACGTAACTACCCGCTACCCATTGATATTGTTCTCGCAAACCTCCCCTATGTCGACCGCTCCTGGGAAGTCTCTCCAGAAACCACATCAGAACCACCTGAAGCTCTGTATGCAAACAACAATGGATTGTCTCTTATATACCAACTCATCGAACAGACATCCTCACTGCTCCAGCCAGGCGGTCATTTACTGCTTGAATCAGACAAACGCCAACAGGCAAGTATTCTTGCATTCGCGAAACAACATGGTTTCTCACGACAGACCACGACGGGTCTTATTACTCATTTCGTTAAGTCGGCGCCAAAATAAACTACTGTTGCTTATAGGCAACAAGCGTCACTTTGACTGTTTGCTTTTTACCATCACGCAAAAATGTTACCTGAATCGTCTGACCAGGCGCATATTCAGACACAAGACTCGCGACACCACCTTTTTCACCAACAGTGAGGTCACCGACTTTAGTAATGATGTCCCCTTGCTTAATACCAGCCTTGTCGGCCGGACTACCATTAACAACACTCGATCCTTGCTGCGAAAAGACATACGCACCTTTTTTTACTGGTAGATCATACTCTTTGGCAATTTCGGGGTTAATAGGAACATAGTTAATACCCAGGAATGCACGTTTCACCTCTCCTGTCTCTTTGAGATGCTTAATCATTCCTTTTGCCGAGTTAATCGGAATAGAAAAACCAATACTTTGTGCATCCTCGGCAATCGCCGTATTTACCCCTATCACCTGCCCACTGAGATTCACCAGCGGACCACCGGAATTTCCCGGGTTAATCGCTGCATCTGTTTGCAAAAGATCTGTGAGTGCCTCGACTGAATTACCTTCTTGGGCATAGATGGGCCGACCAGTACCAGAAATAATACCACTGGTAACAGTGTTCTGGAATTCACCAAGTGAGTTACCGATCGCGACAACCTTTTGTCCAATTCGAACCGAGCTAGAGTCCCCTAACTGGGCAGGCTTTAGGTCATCAACACCATTAATCTTAAGAAACGCTAAATCATTAAGCGGATCAGTCCCAATGACTTCTACATCTTCATACACCGTTCCATTGCTCACAACGATAGATAGATTGCCGCTGTCCGCAACAACGTGCTTATTCGTGAGAACCCATCCGTCCTTGGTAAGGATAATTCCACTTCCTGCTCCCTTCTCGAGACGATCACCAAAAACAGACTGTCGCTGTGATGTCGTCGTAATTGAAACGACACTCGGGCCAACTTCTGCCGCAACCCCTGATATATCCTCTTCCTCTTTGCTAATAATTGCATTGCCATCACCACCAGTATTTCGATCGACAATAGAAACCGGTGGCGCCAGTCTATTCGCAACATACCCGCCGCCAATCCCCGCACAAAAGCACGCAACCAATAATAAAAAGATGAAGGTGACATACTTTCCTATTGAGGTTGATCGGTGTGTCTTTACGACCTCGTGACGAGTCTGCTCAGATAGCATGTTTTGTTCATTTTCACTCATATCATCTTCCCTCCCATATTACGTTATGTTAGCTCAGCTATGCGGCGCCAATTGCTGCCTGATTAAACGGTGTAAATAGCATGACAACCAGGATTCCAGCCACCAAAAGCAATGGGAGTAAAATGACATTTCTGCGCATTGCGCCGTAATGATGATACGAGTAGTATATTCTCTCGGCAACAAAACTCAAACCCAGAAATATCAGTGTGACTTGGGGCAGCTTTAGATCAGCTGCATATGGTAAATTATAAGCAATCGTCCAGTGGTATGTTATCCATCCTATCTCTGCACCAATGAAGCCCCATACAAGTCCCAAAAAGCGCAAACTCTCATCGGAATACGAGGCCAAAACATGACGCGCAGCAGCATACCCAATCAGCCACATACCGAGAACAACAAAACTTGACGGCCACTCATACGATAAACTACTCAGTGCAATTGTTCCGACAAATATAGCCACCCCTGCTTGGATCGCAATAAAATGGCGACTTGCCCGCGGCTTAATGATAAGCAACCATACAGCATAGAGCACAGCAATAACCGTCTGCATAACAAGACCCTGGAGATTTTCGGCTTGACCCGCCAGATAGATCAAGAGGACCGCGCTAACACTGACAATAATATCCACCATATTCGCCTCGATGTGCGTAAACCAGTAGCGAGGACGAACTGCCAACACCCGCCATTTACTCAAAAGAACGAGAACCAGTCCCAGCCAAGGCGAACCAGTTGCCCACACCGCCGCCAAAACCGCTCCAGCGAGAGCTATATTCAGCAATATATACAATGACTCGCTAAGAACCGTTCGCTTCTTTACAACTCGCAGAAACTCCATACTCTCTCTATTGTACCATGTCAGGAACCGCTTGTGTCTTGTGGTGGCTTTGGACCTATGATCAGTACGAATTTCACGTTCTGTTCGACAGTAACGGGCGGCGCGCCTTCGGTAATCTTTACGCTATAACGCTCCTGAAGCTTCTTTGCCGTTTCTTTATTACCATCTCCTAGTTTATAGAGCGTGTATCGATCATAGTCTCCTTGTGGCGCATCACCAGCATACGCCACTGTATATTTCGCAGCTTCTAGCGCATCACTCTCTTTTCCAGCAATGCCAGCCTCGCCCGAACCATTTAACACCACAATCGGTGCCGCTTCGCGAACGATCGGATTCGAAGATAGACGCTGATCAATATACGAGCGGAGTTGTCCGTACGCAAACAGTCCCTCGGTCGGCAGAACTACACTAATCCCGCGAACACTATCTGTTGTCATGACAGGTGTTTCGCCATCAATGAGACTAATCGATTGAATATCTTCATTTTTTGTTTCTTGAGCAATTGATACGAGTGTTCGAAATTCTTTAAATTCGAACGTCGAACGAAGATTATTGCCAATTGCATCAATGATTGCATTCACCTTACTAAAGTCACTAAGCACACCAGCGCTAACAGCCTTTTCACGAAGCGCCTTAATAATCTTTTGCTGGTTCTTTTCTCGATCAAAATTCGACTGCTCGAAACCATAAGTGGGGGCTCGATCACCACGAGCTTGTGCCAAATACAGTGCATGTTCAGCATCTAATTTGACTGGCCCATTTGGATAATCAATATAATGACCACGAGGTGGACAGTTTTTGATACGCTCAGCATAGGTTGCTCCACATTTCCAATCAAAGTTACTATCGAGCACACCGTCAGGATGACGACTCTCGATCGTAACGGTGATACCACCGACTGCCTTTACTAACTCGCGCATCACCGTATAATTCACGTTCACACCATAGTGCATCTCAAGCCCAAAAATATCACCGACAAAAGCCGCTTCTTTTGCGAGCGCCTTCCTATCTGCAGCAACCCCTGTTCCTTCTCGCACACAGTCATAGTATTCATTAATTTTTCCTTCGTAACCCGAGTTGCACGCTCGGCCATACTGAACATATAGATCTCTTGGAATACTAATTAAGTACGCGTTCTTCTTCGTCTGATCGATACTCATAATCATCATCGAATCAGTTAAACTCGCACCTTGGTGACCTGGATCATCCTCAGACGTACCAACAATGAGAATATTACTACGTCCATTCTCATCCTGTTTGAGCGGTACCGTCTGAAAAACATCAAAAACATTTCCCTGAAAGACGTTCGAACCTGCAATAATAGCCCTAATCCCCAAGAAGATACCCAGTCCCACCAATAGCACAACCAGTGCGATAAGTGCTCGCTTTACCCATTTCTTACGAAAGAAGCGTCTTATACGATGGCGACGGCCTCGTGGCTGTAATCGCTCGCTTCCTTTATCGTCAATACCGCTCAGTGATTCATCGATCTCACGCCTATTAATACCAGCCGGCCGCACCGAGTTGGACGTTCTTGGTTTCGATTCCTTCCTTCTCTCGGCGCTATCTGCCATGATTGGTTGTGATTTTTTTTGACCACCAACCATACCTCCAACACGCCGCTCGGGCCGACGCGGGACAAATCCATCAAGTGCTTTTGTTTTTTTCACCATAAATATATACGTTGTTCGCTACTGTCTATATACTATACAAAATTTTTACGCTTAGGCCCAGACTTTACTGGTACATTTATAATGCTTCGGGTATAGTAAATAGAATGGAGCAGAGCTTTCTCGAACGTCATCCCTGGATTAAAGATGCAGCCGGGCTATTCTTGTTCGTCCTTGCGGTCATCATTGGCACCATTCTTATCAATACCTATGTTTTTCGTAGCTTTAATGTCGAAGGACCGAGCATGGAGACAACCCTCTCGACAGGTGATCGCTTAATCGTTAATCGCCTCCCTGTCACCTGGGCGCAACTACAAAATAAGCAATATGTGCCCGAACGCGGTCAAATTATTGTCTTTAAAAACCCACTTTACACTGTCGGTAGTACTGATGAGTACATCGTTAAACGCGTGATCGGTCTTCCCGGCGAGCGTGTGCAACTCAAAGATGGGCACTTTACTGTTTATAACGATAATCAACCTGACGGCTTTGATCCTGACGACAACAACGATGGTGAACCAGGCAGTCCAACTGCGGGAACTCCAAAAGAGATAGTCGTACCTGACGCAACACTATATGTTGCAGGCGATCACCGTGAAGGTAATTATTCCTTTGATTCGCGAAATGGTCTTGGCTTCGTTCCACTCTATGACGTGGTTGGCCCAGTCAGCGCTCGTATTCTTCCCGTAACAGATATCCGTGGCTTCTAGAGCTTCTAGATACGTCTTCGCTTATCTACTTACCTAGTAACTTCGTTAGACGACCCAGTTCTTTCTCGTTCTTGAATCGGATAGTAATCGTTCCCGCGCCCTTAGTGTTTGAACGAATCTGCACTGGTGCTTTGAGGTGCTGAGTCAATTTATCAGAATCAGGTGTATGATACGCCTGTTTGGGCACCTCTTTTGATGTCGTCTCCTTCGACCGTTTTACATCAACAATAAACTGTTCAATCTTACGTGCGCTCCACTCTTCCGCAATGATCTTAGGAAGAATCTGTGCGATCAAATCTGGATCCGCACTGATAAGTGGCCGAGCTTGGCCTTCAGTTAATTTACCGTCACGGATTGCCGCCTTCACACTGCCAGGAAGGCGCAACAATCGAAGTACATTACTAACAGCGCTTACAGACTTTCCGCCAACACGTGCACCAATTTCTTCAAGCGACAAGCGAAACTGATCGCGCAACTTTAGATACGCCGTTGCTGTTTCGAGCACATTGAGATCTCGCCGCTGCAGATTCTCAATAAGCGATACTTCGAGCTTTCGTTGGTCATCAAATGAACGAACCAGCGCTGGAATTGTTTCGAGACCAGCCTTTTTTGCTCCACGGAAACGACGTTCACCAGCAACAATCTCATAATAGCCGTCCCTTGGGATCACCACAATTGGCTGAATGACGCCATGTTCTTTGATCGAGTGGGCCATTTCTTCCAGTGCGTCTTCATTGAAGTCTCGTCTTGGCTGGTGCGGATCCGGCTTAATCTTGTCTAGCCTGAGCTGACGCAGTTCGCTCAATTGATGATCCTGGGCAGCCGTGGGATCCAACGATTCTTCAATCAACTCTGATGGAATCAGCGAATCAAATCCTCGCCCCAATCCTTTCTTC
>DCYK01000008.1 GCA_002331045.1 Candidatus Saccharibacteria bacterium UBA2112 | reverse complement strand
CAGCAGATATCAAAATAGAGAACAACTTCCCATCAGTTGACGCGTATCGTGATTATTTGATCAAAGAGTTCGAGCTTTAATTATTCTGAGCGAGTAATGTGTCCAGCTGGTCGTGAAGTTCGTCGAGGCTACCATTATTTTCGATGTGCTTATCAGCTATCGCAATGATGCCGCCCTCGTTATTGTCCTCTATGTCGCTGTAATCTAGTTGGTCAACCTCGCTTTCGGGAATCGGATCCTCGGCGCGTTTGGTTAGACGATGGTGGCGATGGTGGCGCGATGCCTCGATTGCAATTGTGGTGATATGGCCAGGAAATTCGTGCTTGAGTGTTCGATAGGTTGCCCACGTATCGATACCATCAATGACGGCGCGGTGTTGACCCGCACCAGCAATACCTTCTGCTTGTGATATGATTTCTGTTGCCGATACTCCGTCTGACGCGTCAATCTTTGGAATACCTTTTTTTGTAAAATAGTCGGTAACGGTTGATTTACCAGCTCCGGTTAAGCCAACAATGGCAAAAAGGTGAATGTTTTCTAATTCAGACATTACTGTTTATTGTACCAGATGTATCACTTGCCATGGCGGCGTTGACGGGCGTGAAAGTCATCAAGTACTTTCTTTAGCTCGGCGGGACCAAAATCCGGCCAGAGTACCTTCGGAAAGCTTAGTTGGGCTTCATCAACGAGCAGGCTGAGAAAACCTGCACTGTTGTGGGGATCTTGCCACGCCCCAGTTCGTACAATCAGGTCGACGTCTGGTAGATGCCCCGTCCAGCTTCGTGAGCGCAATAGTTGCTCGACTGGTCCGCCACTGTTTGGAGTATCAAGAATGGACTGAGTAGCGGCTGTTCGCTCACGATTACCACTGTAGTCGATGAGCAGCGTCAGTTCACACGAGGTGCGGTGTGCAGTTTTTGCCATTGCCTCGTTGAATGCCTCGATTGTTTGTGGCGTTAAACTGTTTCGCCATTCGCCGATGATGTTTATATGGATATCATACCTTTCAATGACGGGACTCTCGGCGAACCGGTGGATATTTTCACGAAAAGCTTTGTCGATTCCCCGAAAAAAAGACGATGAACGACTAGTGAGGTTGGCGTGCGAGCTTCCCCATAGCGACAAATGTGTGACGCCCTGTTCAAAAGCGGCTTCGGTTGTGGTGACGAGCGTTTCGATCGCGGTATCGTAAAGGCTGGTGTAGCCTGTAATGCCATGTTGTTTTGCCCAGCGACGGTTTCCATCGGGGATGATGGCAAGATGAAAGACTTGTGACATAATCCCCTCATGATATAGCGACTATCCCTCGAGGTCAACCGGCCATGCTCATGCTTGTATATGGCGATGACTATCCTATACTACTGGTGTGAGTGAATTATTACATAATGAGTCTGAATGCACCGCAGCTGACTTTACAGAAGTATATCAGTGGCGTCGGCAGCTACTACGTACTATTGCACAGGGGAATCTGCAGACCGCTGTTGATGCCGAAACATTATTGGATGAGGATACTAATAATATTCCGTTGTTTGGGTGGTCTGAGGAGCAGTACGATAGCGCGATGCAAGTTCGAGATATGTATCTGAATTGGGTTGAGTATCAGACTTTCGATAACAGTTCATCAGGCGCGCTAAAGGATGCTGATACGGCAGAGGATATCATCGATGTTCTCGCAGACCTCGAGGAAGATGATGCGATGATTATGCTCTGTCTGTTTGGTCTACGGGATGGACGGCGCTGGTCCTACGGTGAAGTTGCACGCTACTTGAATCTGTCGGTAAGAGATATTGTCCAGCGGGAAGCGGCTATTCTTGATCAATTATGGGTTGATAGTGGGGCGGGGCGAACTTTTCAGACAATATCCTTATGATTGCACACCGTCAACAGAGGTCGTACAATGGTGTGGAGTAAGAAAGCGAGTGATCATGGAGCGACACAGTAATAAGACAGAGTATACAGATGAGGAGCAGTCGCCTGCGAGCGATCTGCTTCGCATTTACCTCAATGGTATTGGCAAGACAGCGCTACTCAACGCGGCTGAAGAGGTTGAGTTAGCTCAGAGGATTGAGGCTGGTGTGTATGCCGGGCGATTACTTGAGGGGACTGGTGCAGAAACGGACAAGGAGCGCAAAAAGGGCTTTCAGGTGCGCAAAGAACTGACAGACGAAGAGCGTGGCAATCTTGAACTACTGCAAGCAGATGGTGCTGCGGCGAAACGCCATTTGATGGAAGCGAACTTGCGACTTGTTGTTTCACTTGCAAAACGGTATTCAGGTCGCGGTATGCCACTACTTGATATTATTCAGGAGGGTAACCTTGGTCTTAATCGTGCTACAGAGAAATTTGATTATACGAAGGGATTCAAATTTAGCACCTATGCCACTTGGTGGATCCGCCAGTCGATCACGAGAGGCATGGCTGAACAAACTCGAACCATCCGTTTGCCGATTCATTACGTTGAACAGGTGAATAAGATGGGGACTACCCAGAGAGAATTACTAGCAGAACTTGGTCGTCAACCTACCAACGAGGAATTAGCCGTCGAAATGGATTTGCCACTAGAGACAATAGAAGGAATGATTAAGGCTTCTCGTCATCCGGTGAGTCTCGACGATGAAGTAGGGGATGAGGACGGTACGGCCTCACTCGGGGAGTTCGTAGAAGACAGTGATGCTCTTCCGGTCGAGGATCAGGTTGCATATAGGGATATGCAACGAGATGTAGGGAAGGTGCTTGCAACGCTTGAGCCACGGGAGCAGGCAGTTATTCGTATGCGGTTTGGACTGGATGATGGTCAGCCAAAGAAACTCGATGCCATTGGAAAAATCTTCGGTATTAGCAGGGAACGCGTTCGACAGATCGAGAGAGACGTGAAAGCAAAACTACGCACAGGAGATCGGGCTGATACATTACGATCACACTACGAGGAATAAATCGTCGGGAGAGTAGGCTATACTAGGAATATGAAGAAACTTGCGATCATCGACGGCAAGTCAGTGTTCTATCGAGGGTATTACGCCATGCCTGGGCTTAGCCTACGCGACGGGACGCCAACGGGTGGCGTGTTTGGCTTTGCCAGTATGGCGATCGAGCTAATCAAGAAACTCGAGCCGGATTATGTTGCTGTTGCATGGGATAAGCCAAAGACAAATATTCGCAAACGCCGCGATATTTACCCAGAGTACAAAGCCGGACGTAAACCACCACCGCCAGATTTCTATGACCAGATTCCACTGTTGATGGAGTTGTTACAGGCATTCAATTGGCCGTTTTACGAGTGTGATGATTACGAAGCGGACGATATCATGGGGACATTTGCGCTCGAGGCCGAAAAGAAGGGTATCGAAACGGACCTGATTACGAGCGACCTCGATGCATTGCAGTTGATCGGCCATAACACCAAGGTGTATGCGCTGAAAAAAGGACTATCAAATATTGAGGAATTTGATGTGGCGTATTTTGAAAACAAATATGGCATCAACGTGCATCAGTTTTTGGATTTGAAGTCACTCAAAGGTGATTCATCGGATAATTTACCAGGGGTGCCGGGTATTGGCGAAAAGACAGCTATTCAGCTATTGCAAGAGTGGAAGACGCTAGATGCGATCTATGAACATTTGGATGATATCAAGCCTTCGACTGCTGCCAAACTGCGTGCCGGCAAGGAAAAGGCCTATATAAGCAAAGAGGTTGGTCGAATCTGGACTGACGCACCGGTGGAGTTAGATTGGGATGAGGCCGATATTACTAATACGAATTTGGCAAACGTTGCAGCAATCTTGGAAAAGTTTGAGTTTCATTCACTGACGAGGCGTCTACCAAAACATATGCAGGATGAAGGCAAAGCCCAGGCCCTTGCTGTTAATCAGCTGGCAACGGCCGATATGATAGAGAAGCCATGGCCGCAGCAATTACTGTTAGGACAGACAACGGTCGTTGATTTGGTCGAGGATGAACTATGGCTATCGACTGATCGCGATACAGCCTATCATATGCCCGTGAAGAAAATCGATAAAAGTACCTGGCGGGCGCTCGAAATGTCGACGATTATCGCCTATGATATCAAGCAGTTGTATCATGAATTGGCGGCGCGGGGAATCACTGACGTATTATTTCAACAGATACACGATGTACGCCAGGCGGCATTTTTGATTGATCCATTGCGGCGTGATCGCCACCTAGGATCGCTCATTGGTGGTGAAATCACTACCGAGATTGAACAAGTCGCTGCGTTATGGCAAGTATATGACTGGCAGGTTGAAAGCTTTGCAAAGTTGCCACGGGTGGCTGATATTGCACAGCGATTTGACTTTGCACTTATCCATACGTTGTTTTTGGTTGAGCATCGTGGGATCAAAATCGACAAAAAGCTACTCGCAGCGATGAGTCGTGAGCTCACTGATGAGCATGCCAAGCTAGAGCAATCGATGTATGATATGGTTGGCTATGAATTTAATATTGGTAGTCCGTCGCAGCTTTCCGAAGTGCTCTTTACGAAATTACAGCTGCCGACTGCCGGTATCAAGAAGGGCAAAACGGCCTACAGCACAGATCAAAAATCTCTCGACAAACTTCGCGGTCAGCACCCGATTATTGAGCTGATCGAACGCACGCGCGAGTTAGCAAAACTCAAAAATACCTATGTCGATACATTGCCAGATATGACGGATGATCATGATCGATTACATACAACCTTTAATCAAGATGTAGCAGCGACCGGGCGCTTGAGCAGTACCGAGCCGAATCTACAGAATATTCCGGTGCGCAGTGATCTGGGGCGGCGTATTCGTGAGGCGTTCGTGCCCGAAAAGGGTAACGTTCTTGTCGGAGCGGATTATAGTCAATTCGAGTTGCGTTTAGCCGCGGTGCTCGCAGATGACAAAGAACTCATCAGCGACTTTAACAGTGACGTTGACATCCATACCAAAACGGCGTCAGAGGTATATGGTATCCCGATGGACGAGGTGACAAAGAACCAGCGTCGTGACGCCAAGGTGATTAACTTCGGTGTATTGTACGGCATGAGTCCGCATGGACTGTCGGCGGCGACTGGTATGAATTTTACCGAGGCAAAGAAGTTTATTGACCAGTATTTTCATTTGCGAGCACCGATTCGTACGTATATTGATGCAACACTGGAAAAGGCAAAAACTGATGGGTATGTCGAAACGTATTATGGTCGTCGACGACCCACGCCCGATATCAATAGCAGTAATTTTATGGTTCGCGAGGCCGCTAAGCGTCAGGCGGCCAACATGCCAATTCAGGGGACCGAGGCTGATTTGATGAAACTGGCCATGATCAAGGTCGAGGAAAAACTGGGTAACCTCGGCCAGCAGATCTTGCAGATTCA
>DCYK01000051.1 GCA_002331045.1 Candidatus Saccharibacteria bacterium UBA2112 | reverse complement strand
TGATGGCAGTGCAAGAAAGAACCAAAGAGATTGGCTTGATGAAGGCAATGGGTATGAGTGGTGCGAAGATTTTCCTATTGTTTAGTACTGAAGCAATTCTGCTTGGATTCTGGGGGAGTTTACTCGGTATACTAGCTGGTATTGGTATCGGTCAGGTGGCTAATAAGATAGCTTCTAATAGTATCCTGAAGGATCTGCCGGGGTTTGATTTACTGGCCTTTCCTGTGATGTCACTTTTGACGATATTGTTGATCATCATGACAGTTGCATTTATTGCAGGCACACTACCAGCTCGACGTGCCGCCAAACAAAACCCAATTGATGCACTGCGATACGAGTAAAGATATCAGATTTCTATGATGCCAAGTCGGGATAATTGCTGTACGTGCATTGTATTGGCGATATCAAATTTACCAATATCACCGTAGAGGATTATATCCGGATTTTTACCTGCTGCTTGCCAGCATCGTATATTCCCTTCCAGGTAAACGATATCCTTGAGATATGCGCCACTGGTACCATCGGTTCCCTTGAGTGCTCGGACGGCCATACTCCATACACCGTCATGAATGACTGTTTTGTCGATAGGTAGATTGCGCTTTGCAGTCCAAAATTCAAACAGAAGCGTCAGTAGGTGGTATAAATCAGAAAAATGGTAGTTTCGTTTATAGAGACCACTTGCGAGTGAAATGATCA
This sequence comes from Candidatus Saccharibacteria bacterium UBA2112, assembly GCA_002331045.1. GTDB lineage: Bacteria > Patescibacteriota > Saccharimonadia > Saccharimonadales > Saccharimonadaceae > UBA2112. The sequence continues at coordinate 5,778 of DCYK01000051.1, read as the reverse complement.
GATGAATTGCTACACGATATTCCCAGCTTGCTTTTGTTGGGGACCAGGTGGGCTGGTTAATGTAGTCAGTAAAATGTTCGTACATGATTTGCTCGCGTAAAAATGCACGACCTTCATTGCCGCATTCATAGCGATCGAGGCCAAGCTCTAATAACTTCAGTTTTCCGGCTGCACCATTAGTTGATTCGAGAAGATGACTGCCAATTTCATGGCAAACAATTCCCATGAATGCTTGAGGGGTAAGCGATAAATCTTTCGGGCGAATGACTTGACGTTTACTCTGCAGTACTGCCCATAGCCCCGAGGGTGAGTCGGTCAGTGCAAAATCGGAACCAATATTTTTGATAACTTGTCTTGTAATTGGATCACCGATCGAAGGAGTAATGATTGTTTGCTCGGGTATATTTGTGTGGGCAAATAGCTGTTCAATATAGCCACGAGGTGCAAAATGGGCAGATTGAACGGCATGGAATACTTCGTCGCGTGGTTGCAGTAGTGTACTGTCGCCTGAAACATCAGGGACAATTTCGAGTAGTTTATCTAGTAGACGTGTGTCAACGCGATTGTGCGCTGTCATTACTTCCTGTCGAATCCAAGCGCATGATGCGGCGAATACTTTCTTGTCCGGCTGTCCATAGATAAACGTGTTTGTTTGCAGGAATGCTTTCCTGTCGTTCCTGGCGGCTGCAATGATCATGTCAATATTTGCTATTACTTCACGAATTCTCTCAGTATATAGGGTACGGACCTCTACGATTTCCTCTGTTTTGACTATGTCGTTTTGTAGTGTCGCAAGACGGTTCCGGTAGCTGGCAAGTCTAGTTATATGACTGCCGACAGGAAAGAGCCGAGGGTTATCCTGATAACCTGAACGGATGAATTGATGGCGAGCATGCTGCAACTCATTAGCTGGGGGTTCAAGTGTAACAAACGTTTCACCGATTCCTGCAAGTAGTGGCTTTAGGCGATGATACCAGTGCTCATCAATACTGGATGTATGGGGCGTTTTCAGCGAAGTCATTTTTTTATGATAGCATCAGGTTTGTCTTTCAGTCGATTCCAAGCCGGGTTTTGTATAGTACAAAAAGCATAAACCATCATGATGCGAAAAGGAGATACTATGACGAAATACGATAAGCAATCACAAAAAGAAGTTGAAAAAGCTGTTCGTGAATATAAAGAGGGGAAATTGACTATGGGTAGTAATACGAACAAAAAGGTGACAAGCCAAAAACAGGCTGTGGCGATTGGACTCTCGAAAGCTCGCCAAAAGGGAAGTAAGGCACCAAAACCGTAAAGTATATCTACGTGTATCGTGGATAAGGCTGAGATAATGGTTAGAATATTTTATACTACTATACATCCATTATGCTTATAGTATAATTTGTATGTAATGGTGAGGATAAGCACTATTCAGGGACGTTCACGTCATAGACTCCTGCGCAGAAGCAAGGGGTACTTGTTGCCGACGGTGATTATGCTTGGGTTTGCTATTAGTATTGTGAGTATCGTTGCTCTTAAAACCGTTGCCCAGAACAGCTCAACTCTTAGTACACATTATTACAATACACTTGCCCGTGAGGCTGCACAGGCAGGTGTTACTGCGGTAGAAACATGTGTACTATCGGGAGGTTCTAGCTGGATCGATACCAAGGGCATACTTGTATCGAATGTCAATCCTTTGACTCCACAAAAGGACTGCAATCTATCGACCGATGGAAGCAAGGCAGCAGTTGTCGTCAGTAATGATAATTATAGAAGTTCTTTTGAGGTGACGGCCGTCCAGCGATACGGTGCCTCCGCGACGGCCGTTATGGTGACATCGGTAGGCAAGGTAACATTTAGTAATTCGTCAGGTTCGGGGAGCGATGTTGGTAGTATGACAGAAACGATTCGGGCAGTTGCCAAGTCAACCACGCCAGTGACTGGCCCGGTACCTAGGCCGGTGGATCGGATCAGTACGAATGGTTCAACGACCTGTACGATCTCAGAGGCGCCGGATAGTTGGGCGTATTGCTGGGGTAATAATGGGGGCAATGCAAATGGCATGCTGGGAACAGGATGGAACTATGATGGTAATAGGTCGCGTATTGCTATGGCTGTAGCGAAGGGATCGCAGTCAGCACAAGTCTCATCATCACAGAATCCTTGCGATAATAATATATTCACCTCTGCTCCAACTTGTGCGGGTGCTACTACGTCTGCGATTGCAGCTGATAAAAAGATAGCAAAAATCAGTATCGGAACGGACCATGTATGTGCGATTGCAACGGATAATAATGGGGCAAATGGCCGTGCGTATTGCTGGGGAGAGAATGGCTATGGACAGCTTGGAACCCGGAATACAACAGATGCAAATGTGCCCAAAGCGGTAGATACGGCATCAACCAGTGCTCTTTATAACAAGACAATTGTTGATATATCGGCAGGGAATCGCTTTACCTGTGCAATTACGCAAGACGGTACAAATACTGCAACGCGAAAGGTTGCATGCTGGGGTCGAAACCAGCATGGGCAACTTGGGGATGATAGTGAAACAGATAAAAACTATCCCGTATCTGTATCATATGACAGTGCACCACGACAGGACTGTATACGTTCAGAGAAGCAATGGTGGGGTGGAGTTACGTGTGTCGAGTATCGCACATTGAACGCCAGCGCTCTCATCGGCAAAGAACCGGCAAGCCTCGCCGAAGCAAAGGATGCATCAACTATGTGCGTGCTCGACAAGAATAAGGAGGCATTTTGTTGGGGTGAGAACTTTGCGGGACAAGTTGGGGGAGGATTGTCATCAGCACCATCTTCAAGTGGTAGCGGATCGGAACGTCACTCAGATGACAAATCATGCGATGATACAGGTCCTAGCAGCATTAGGACAAAGGCACTTGATGAAGCCTTGAGTACAATGCCGTTTGTCAATGGTGATGTCCTGAGGCCTGTCGCGGTAGGTGCGGGTAATAAATTTAGCAAACTTATTATATCGAGCAGTAATGCTACGCCAGGAGACTACATTGACTCGGTTGACGCTGGTGTTGGTGAGGGGAGGGATAATTTCAATGGATCAGTTTTCTCTGTTTACATCACAGCCATTAGCGATGCAACTTCGCCTAGTCCAAATCGAATCTACTATTGGGGTGGGTCAGTGAATTTTAATGGGTATATTGAGTGTGATCGAAATGGTAATTACAATGGCAGTGATTATGCAATAGCTGACGCAAGTATTTCCCGTTCGTTCTCTGGTGCAAATTCACCATCGGGGCCGTTATATAATGACTCCTCGGCGGGTCCACTAAACGGCGTACAGCTTGGTGCAGTAGCGGGAAACGCCCTGGAAGGACTTTTCTGCGCGAGCCATTTTAACGTTGCGACAAATATTGCTTGCCATGGTCATGGTGATGTTGGTCGAGAAGGACAAATAGGAAACGGTCAGAGCTATCCTTGTGTCAATAACTGGCCGTGGGGTTTGAGTTGCCCTACGCTTCCACCAGATCCAATTGATATATCAAATTCCGGTGATTTAACAGGATCTATTACTTCCATTAATACAAGTGGTAATCATACGTGCGCGATTGCAGATAAAAAAATCTACTGCTGGGGTCTCAATGACAAAGGACAGCTTGGCGATGGAACAACGACAAATCGTAATGCGCCAAAAGAAATTATTTTTCAGAATACAGATATAGAACAGCCCATAGGAAGCGGTAGCGGTGTATCGACGTGGGAGGACTTGATGTGGTTTTAGGTAGGGGATCCAATCAAAAAGGATATACTATCGTGGAGGTTGTCGTGACACTCATGATTCTAGGGGTATTTTTGGCGGGTTTCTTCCAGGCATTTCTGCTACTTGAATCACAACGAGTAAGCATCGCACGGGAAGCAACAGCGAGTGATATTGCCTATTCTAACCTGCGCAAATTCACCGATCGTCCGACAGGTGTTAGTTGTAGTGCATCCGGAACGTCTCTTGTCTTTACTCATGAAACGGACGGTAGTCTCTATACTGAATCAGTAAAGGCCTATCCCGTAAACGGCTGCGATGGTAGTGACTTTAAGGATGGAATAGTCCGGATTGAGTCAGTGGTTGAATATAATAACGGAAATGGGAAAGTGGTACATGCGACATTTGTCCAATAAATCAAGTGGCTTGACGCTCGTTGAGCTCGCGGTTGTAATAGTTGTAGCTGGTATCATATCTGGTATTATTTTTACGGTTGTGTATGGTTATTACACATCAAATATTAATTCACTTGTACAGAGTACGCAGGACACGGATACGCGGCGAACGTTGCGTATGATTGAGAACGAGTTGGTGAGTGCAGATGGATTTAGGTCATCTATTACTGGACTCAGCTCACCACTTGGTTCAAATAATGCCACGGCGAATTGGAGTTATACCGGAATTGGGGGTAATTATGCAGACAGGCGAGTATTGATCGCTGCAACCTATGCGACGACGATTGACCGTGCCAATGACACAAATAATCTGCGGCAACCAGTGTTTGTTGATGATGGAAGTGGATGTGATTACTCAAAAGCAAAGTCACTAAAGAATGCGCGTATTTATTTCTTGGCGGATCCTCAGAATGTTGTCGATGCAGCGAATGGAAACTATACAACCTACACATTGTATCGTAGAACAATCGTTGGCATTAAGCCAACATCAGGCACCTATGCACAAAGTAATTATTGTTATGGTAGTCAAGGGCAACCCATCGGCCAAAAAACAACATGTGCGAGTTCCGTTGTGACCGCCAATCCATCAATCTGTAAGGGTAGTGATGCATTGCTAATGAAAAATGTAGAGAAGTTTAGGGTCGAGTACTATCCTACCGATAATAGCACTACTCAGACATCTAGCGTGGATACCGCTAAGTCTGCAATACTCAAGCTAACGGCGCGCCAACGTTCTGAGGGTGGTGAACAAAAGAGCGAAGACTTCACCATTCGTATTAGTTTACCGCAGTAATAAATAATCCAGGCCTAAGCATTGACGCGAAAGTTGCGCTCGTGTGATCGTTCTAGGATCTCTACTCGGTCATCAACAGCGATTGTTTGACCGGGCGTGAAAACATGTGTGAGATTCTGACCGAAAAACTCGCCAGGAGAGTCACCTATAGGGTCAATGCCGCTTCGAGATTGACGTAGTGCTGTTGTCACCGGACGTTCTTTCGGCAGCTCGCCAACTGTTTGATCGATGTTTGGGATTGGACATCGCGCGCAGGTGCGAACAACGTATGCACGGAGGCTACCAATGCGGATTTCACGCCAGTAATCCTCATCGTAGGCTTCTGCGCCCTTGACGACAAGGTTCGCACGAAAGGAATCGATCGAGATAGGTTGCTCTATGTGGCTATTTAATTCCTGCAGTGAGTTTTCGGAGGCGAGTAGCAAGGGAAAGCCGTCTGCGAATCCTGTCTGCGTAACTGCGCCGTCAATGTGGCATTCCGGTTTTATGGTACGTGGCTGTTTTATTCGCATGAGTCGAACGGCTTTCTTCAGGTATTCGCTAAAATATTCGCTACCGTCGGTCACTTCAAATCCAGTTCCTTGCTTCTTGAACAAGTCAATTTCAATTTCTGGCTGATCCTCATCAATTTCAGTACTAATCTGTAATCGTTCAGTATTCGGAGCTGCAACTTCTAGCTGTCCGCTGGTTTCTGTCAATGCTGTTTTTACCAACGCAAGTTGTGGATGGGTGCGCTGGGTTATCATTTGTCCACGGTTACCGATGAGCATAAATGCTCGATCGTGTTCCAGCCCAAGCTCGCCCACCTTTGC
>DCYK01000046.1:4372-6768 GCA_002331045.1 Candidatus Saccharibacteria bacterium UBA2112 | reverse complement strand
ACTCCCTCGACACTCTTAGCCAATACTCCCATGATCGCTGCTAACCATGAAAATGCCAGCGTGAACAGCAGCAGGAGACCTGTAATCGCAAGCCAATCCAGGGCAGAGGCATCACTACGAAATCCAATTACTAGTCCTGTCACAATCATAACAACTGTTGAGATAGCGTTGCGGAACACATCAGATATAACATGACCATTCAAAACCGCTAGATTTGACATCGGCAAACTACGAAACCGATCAACAATACCACGCTGCATATCATTCGTTACTGCAATCGCCGTGGTAGTCGAGCCAAACGCAACCGTCTGTATAATGATACCCGCCAATAAAAATTCAAGGTAATCAACACCCGGTGGCAAGGCCATTGTAATTGCTCCGCCAAATACCGAAGCAAACAATACCAGAAACATAATCGGCTGGAAAAATGTACCCAGCAACTGATCGGTATTGCGCAAAATATGTGTACTACTCCGTCGAATCATCACGAGTGAGTCAGTCACCGTAGACCACCATCGTGGTTTCGTTTCGAATTCCAATTCAACAGCCATTAGTTTGTCTCCTTTTTCTCGACGGATTTTGTCTTGCCTGTCACCGACAGGAAGACATCGTCAAGCGTCGGTTTATGCACGGCCATCGATGCAATCGTGATTCGTGCTTTTTCCAACTTTTCTAGCACCTGAGCAACATCTTTATTGATATCATTAATCGTCATCGTTAGCATGTACTCATCGGCAGCAGCACCGTCAACGCTCTTATCACCGATGATTTTTGCTGCTTTTTGATACTCCTTCACGCTAGAGAAGGTGAGCTCTAGTCGATCCTTGCCAACCTTTGCCTTCAGTTGATTAGGTGTGCCCTCAGCAATCACTTTGCCGCCATCAATCACGATAATTCTGTCTGCTAGCTGATCCGCTTCTTCAAGGTACTGAGTAGTAAGTAGAATCGTCGCGCCATCCTTTTTCAGTTTCTCGATAATATTCCACATAGCAATACGCGAACGAGGATCAAGGCCCGTTGTTGGTTCGTCCAGAAATATCACCGGTGGTGTTGCAATCAAACTCACTGCGAGATCTAATCGACGGCGCATACCGCCCGAATATGTTTTTGCTGGACGGTTTGCTGCATCAACTAGGTCGAAATCTTCAAGTAGTTCTTGTGCACGAGCCTTGGCACTTTTGGTCGTGAGACGATAGAGGCGACCCATCATTTCCAAGTTTTCGCGACCAGTCAGCAGCTCATCAACGGCGGCAGATTGCCCCGTCAGCCCGATTGCACTCCGTACTTTATCAGCCTCTTTACGCACATCGTGGCCACCAACCGTCACCTCTCCGCTTTGATACCCAAGGAGGGTCGAAAGGATCCGCACTGTTGTCGTCTTGCCAGCACCATTTGGGCCGAGCAGTGCAAAAATTGTTCCTTTTTGTACTTTCAGGGAAATGCCTTTGAGCACCTCCGTCTTTCCGTATGATTTTCGGAGATTTTTTGCCCTTATCACATACTTTGCGTCAGCCACACTATTATCCTTGGTTAGTTACTATCGTTAGTATAGCACCAGGTGATTATTTTCGTGTTACCTTGACCATTGCCGAACGAAGTGGTTTCCCGTGTAGCGTGTAACCTGCTTGCAGTTCTTCGGCGATCACCTCTTGTTCGCCCTCGGCGTCTTCGTCCATTTGAATTGCTTCGTGTCGCTCGGGATCAAATGCCGTGCCTGGCTTTGCATCAATTCGCTGAAGGTTCATACTATCAAGCGATTTTTCAAGATTTTTCACTAGACCAACAATGCCTTGTGCCCATTTGTTGTCCGCCAGTTCTTGCGGTACATGCATAATAGCGCGTTCGATATTGTCAATGACTGGCAATAACTTGGCAACTGCTGTAGCCTCGCCTGTCATGCGCGCCATTTGCTTTTCCTGTTCCACGCGCTTGCGATAGTTTTCAAAGTCAGCACGTGTTCGCTGCAGGTCAAGCGTCAACTCGTCAATACGCTGGGTAGAATCATCAACCGACGTCGTATCTTTTGGCTGCTCTTCCGCTGGTTTATCTTGCTTCTTTTTTGTCATTTATAATACCTCCTCAAGCATTGCTCCGGCGTGTCGCACCAAGCGCATCACCTTACCATAACTTTGACGCGTTGGGCCAAGTACACCGATATAACTACTATCACTATATGGCGAACGAAACCGACTGATAATCAGTGTCGCACCGCTCGTTTTGCCAATCGGATTTTCACTGCCGATATACACATTCAGTGGTTCATTTGGGGCAGCCTCACGCAACCATGGTTCCAGATTATCCAGCAAACGCGCCACCGCCTGTGTAGCATCACCTTTCATAAATTCTGGCTGAGCAAACAAATTGCCGATGCCGTTCATATATAGCTCATCGCCAAT
>DCYK01000046.1:0-3983 GCA_002331045.1 Candidatus Saccharibacteria bacterium UBA2112 | reverse complement strand
GCCCGATCCGCCCTGTCGCCATGTGTACTCACCCGTGCTTCGATCGCCCTCGCACCGCGATCGAGTTGCGGAACCTCATTGACTTGCGCTTCGGTAATCGCATTAACATAAAAACGATAACCTCTGTCGGTCGGAATACGCCCAGCGCTAGTATGCGGCTGCATGATCAAGCCTAGATCTTCTAGCTTTGCCATTTCACTACGAATCGTTGCACTCGACACGCCAAACAACTTCGCCAGCGTAATACTCCCGACTGGTGCAGCCACCTCGGCATATTGTTCGATAATAGCAGCTAATATCTGCATTTGACGCTCTGTCATACTTGCATTATAGCTCATAGCTAGCACTCATGCAACCAGAGTGCCAGCTATGAGATCTCACAGCCAAAGCACATAAGCTTTGTTATACTAAATCACATGATATGGCCATTCGGTACGCAACACAAAGAAGAAAAGGAGGCGGCACACATCCCATTTTCGGGTATCGAAAAAATCGGTGAGACATTGACACCAAACATGCGCGCACTCCGACTTGCAATGACCATTGGTGACATGATGCTTTCGATGGGTGTGCCTGCCGGACGCGTCGTTTCGCGATCGCTGGATATCACCGAGACCTACTGCAAACGCCCGGTCCATATAGATGTCAGTTCGAATATTATCATGCTGTCACAATTACGCGGCATCGACAAAGAACCACTAACACTGATCCGCCCCGTCACTGCCCGAAAAGTTAACAACATGACACTCCAGCGAGTTCAGCAAATAGTTGATGATATCCATGCAAATAAATATACCCTCGACCAGGCAGAGGCTGAGCTTGATAGAGTCTTGAAAAATCCAAAAAAATATCCCAGTTGGGTACTCACACTTGGCAATGCCTCCATTGCCGCAGGCGTATCAATCCTCTTCTCGACAAATTGGCGTATCTGGATCGTCACATTCGGTATCGCTATTTTGGTCGAGCGCCTTATCGTACTACTAACACATCATGGCATCACGTCATTCTTTCGACAAATTTTTGCTGCGGCCTTTGTGACTATTGCCGCAGCCACCATCAACCAGCTTGCTCGTAGCGGTGTCGACTTTTTTGTTGGCATGAACCCGACACTCATCGTTGTCGGCGGCATTATCATGCTGGTAGCGGGACTCATGATTGTTGGTGCAATCCAAGATGCGATTGAAGAATATTACGTCACGGCAAATGCTCGTATCCTGAAAGTCGTACTGCTCACAATGGGCATCGTAATCGGTATCTTAATCGGACTCTATATTGCCCGAAAGTTTGGCATGAACATCACTGTTTCGCCCAGCCCCCTAACGCTTAATGCCATACCCTACCAAATCGCCGGTGCAGGCATACTAACAGCCGGATTTGCCCTGGGAACACAAACACGGTTACGAGCAATTATTTGGGCAGCTATGATGGGCATTACAGCGCTATTAATCTCATACTGGGCAACAAATAGCGGCGTCTCGATCATTCCGGCAAGTGGTATTGCAGCAATCGTTATTGGTCTCCTCGCTGCGCTCTTTTCGCGACGCTGGGGCACGCCCTCAACCGGTATTATTGCGGCTGGCATTTTGCCGCTTGTTCCTGGACTCGCGCTTATGAACGGCTTACTACACCTTGCAAATCACCCACCCGAAGACCCACTGTTTTTGCGTGGTGTCGCGATACTCTTTACGGCAATTGGCGTCGCACTGGCAATTGCGATTGGCGCGACATTCGGCAGCATGCTTGCGCGACCCCTGCACCATAAAGTCACAAACAAACGCAATCTCCAACCACTCATCGCCTTCACTCGTGGACAGTTTCGCTCATCTCACAGTAACCCTCTCGACAGATTTGCTGTCATTCGCACCCTTGAACACTTATGGCAACCCAAAGACGACAAAGACAAAACAGCGGAATAAGTTTATACTAAAAGCATGGGACTCTTATCAGATTTTTCCGACTTTATGAACGACGCACGCGATTTACGCGATGAGGTGAGTGATACATTTCGCGGGACAGCCGACGAATTACGGAGTGAAAAAGACGATATCGAACAAACACTCAAAAATACCAAAAAAGAATTATCGGACAGCGCAGCCGAAATCAAAGACACGGCGAAGAAGACGACCGATCTCAACTCGCATGACGATGACTAGACGGCATTTTGCTGAATACGATATAATGAAATATAATGAAACAGATTGAGAAAATCGCCGAATGGCTCGGCAGTGGTTCGATTAATATTTTTGGCATGCCTTTTGCCGGTAAGGATACTCAGGGCGAGCTCTTAGCTACAGCACTCGACGCCGTTCGACTCAGTGGTGGCGAAATCCTCCGCAACAGCGTCATTCCACCCCACGTGCAAGAAGCAATCGATGCCGGTAATCTCGCTCCTACTGATGAATACATTGACATTGTCCTGCCCTACCTCAGTAAGCAGGAGTTCGCCGGTAAGCCCCTCATCCTCAGTAGTGTCGGGCGTTGGAAGGGCGAAGAAGACGGCGTCATCGCCGCCTGCGAGCAAAGTGGACACCCGATCAAAGCCGTCATATACCTCAACATTGATGAATCAATGATCAAACACCGGCTCCATGAATCACAAAAAAGTGGCAGTCGTGGCGAGCGAGCTGATGACGCCGAACATCTACTCGAGACACGCCTCACAGAATACCGCAACAAAACACTACCAGTCATTGAACATTATCGTTCGATGGGTCTGCTCATCGAGGTTGACGCAAACCACGGTATTGATGACGTCCAGCAAGCCGTTGTTGCTGCACTGGTCGAACACGCTGCTAGTGCTTACGGTGCGAGTGATTTTGGTAGCGCCTAATTAATCCCGTTTCAGCATGACGGTAAAAGCTTCACTTGGAATGTCAACTTTACCAAAGCGCTTCATTCGTTTTTTACCTTTTGCCTGTTTTGCCAAGACTTTCTTTTTTCGTGATACGTCACCACCGTACAAACCGGTCGTCACATCCTTGCGATAGGCACTCAGATCCTCGCGAGCAATGAATCGTCCACCGATCGCTGCCTGGAGGGCAACTTTGAAATTCTGTCGCGGAATCACGTCCTTTAGTTTACCGACAACCTCACGACCAACCGTCTGCGCTTCACTACGATGCACCATCAAGCTCAGTGAATCAACGATTTCACCTGCGACATAAAAATCGACTCGCACCAAATCTTCTACACGATACCCCGATAGTTCATAGTTGAAGCTACCATAGCCACTCGTCACACTTTTGAGCTGATCGTAAAAATCAGTCAGCAGATTAGCCAGTGGTGCCTCAAAACTGATTAGTGCACGCTCATCAATATAACTCATATTTTTCTGGCGACCACGCTTACTCACAATCAGCTGGATGACATTGCCAACATACTCTTGCGGGACGACAATCTCGCCATTGATCCACGGTTCACGGATTTCTGCCACCTTGCTGACATCTGGCAAATCACTGGCTGACTTGATATCAGTACTTTCACCACTCGCCAGCGTCACCTGATAATCTGTCGACGGATTTGTCACCACCAAGTCCAAATCATACTCCCGTTCTAGCCGCTCACGAATAATATCCATGTGCAGTAGACCCAGGAATCCAATACGTACACCATACCCAAGAACCGGTGAATTCTCGGGTTCAAACTGCAATGCACTATCACTCAAGCTCAGTTTTTCGACAGCATCCTTGAGATCGTTATAGTCCTCATTGCTCACTGGGAAGAAACCAGCATAGACAAACGGTTGCACATGTCGATAGCCCGGCAACGGTTCGTCCGCATGATGACGCCTGACAGTCACCGTATCACCAACTTTTGCATCACGTGTTGTTTTGAGATTCGTGACGATATAGCCAATCTCACCCGTACCTAGCTGCCCACTTGGTACCATTACCGGACTGAGCGACCCAACCTCCAGTGCCAAACCGTGCGCCCCAGTCGCCAGCATCTCGATCGTGTCGCCTTTTTTGATCTCGCCATCAACA
>DCYK01000045.1 GCA_002331045.1 Candidatus Saccharibacteria bacterium UBA2112 | reverse complement strand
ATCAAGGCAGCACTGCTGGATCAGACGGTTATCGCAGGTGTGGGGAATATCTATGCAGATGAATCGTTGTGGGGGGCAAAAATTCACCCGCTCACAAAAGTAGCCGATCTATCGACAGCAAAGCTGACAACTCTTTACAAAGAGCTACGCGCTGTGATGAATGTGGCAATTGAAAAGGGTGGTAGCACCGATCGCAATTATGTAAACGCCGAGGGCAAAAAGGGCAGCTATATTGATTTTGCTCGTGTATTTCGCCGAGAAGGGCAGCCCTGTCCACGTTGTGGAACGGAAATTGTCAAAACGCGGGCAGCAGGTCGTGGGACACATACTTGTCCACGATGTCAGGTGTTAAAATAGTATCTAGTGATTACAGTACTAACGGGAGATAATAGTTTCGAGCTGACGCGAGCAATTGATGAAATTGTGCGCACGTTTGATGGTGTAGCGGAAAAGTTCGAGGGTGGTGATCTGGAACTGTCGCAGCTGCCAGATCTGCTACAGGGTGGCACGCTGTTTGCGAGTGAACGTTTGGTAATTGTTCGTGAGGTATCTGAGAATAAAGCGCTGTGGGATGCGTTGCCGGACTGGCTAGGGCGCGTGAGCGATGATGTGCATGTGGTGCTGATTGAGCCCAAGCCGGATAAGCGGACAAAGACATTCAAAGATCTGCAAAAAAAGGCGAACGTACAATCATTTACTGTCTGGAGTGATCGCGATACGGTTGCTGCTGAGTCATGGGTGATAGAGGAGGCAAAAAAGCAGGGTCTTGTGCTGGACAAAAAAAGTGCACAGACGTTGGTGTCACGCGTTGGTATAGATCAATGGCAGTTGTTTCATGCGTTGGAAAAACTAGCAGTGCTCGATACAGTGACACCGGAAGTAATAGAAAAAGTAATAGAAGCGCATCCCAGCGAGAATGTATTCAATCTGTTAGATGCGGCATTGCGTGGTGATTCTAAAAAAATTGCCGAGATGATTCCAACACTTGAGCGCACGCAGGACCCCTATATGACATTTGGATTACTTGCTGGGCAGGTGTTTCAGCTAACGGTACTGGCGGTAGCTACGAAACCGACTGCCGATATTGCCAAAGATATCGGCGCACATCCGTATGCCTTGGGTAAGTTGGCACCGCATGCCAAACGTCTCGGGCTGTCAAATGCACGAAAGATAGCCAAAATATTTGCCGATACTGACATAGCTATGAAGTCAACTGGTGCTGATCCATGGCTGTTGATTGAAGAAGCTCTAATAAAAACAGCCTCGCTCTAATGCGAGGCTGTTTTAGTCCATTGCCTATTACTTCTTTGTTGTTTTCTTGGCAGCTGGTTTTTTAGCCGTTGCTGTTTTTGTAGTCGGCTTCTTTGCCGCAGTCTTTTTGGTAGCTGCAGGTTTGGTAGCAGCCTTTTTTGTAGTAGATGGTTTCACGCCGGCTGCCTTGGCAGTCTTGGCAAGGTTTGCTTTACGGCGAGCAGCAGTGTTCTTTTTGATCAGGCCTTTCTTGACGGCCTTATCGAGCTCGCTCTGTGTCTTTGATAGGGTTGCAGCGCTTGGTTTTGCGGCGAATGCCTTGGTTGCTGATTTGATATCTTTTTTGATACTGACATTGCGGTCGCGACGAGCAATAGTTTGCTTCATTCGTTTGATAGCTGATTTGATGATTGGCACGAAATTTACCTCTTTTACATTATTAGTACAATCAAAGGGAGATTATAGTGGAAAAACAGAGGTCTGTAAAGAGTGAAAAGTTGTTGACGGTAAGATTCCGCTCGTGCTATAGTGTAGGCAAACTATCTATAGTTGAAACAAACACCAAGGAAAAAGATGGATAAAGCCGGTCAGCAGATTGTTGAAGCAATCAAAGGTCAGAGCAATATACTCGTGACCGTGAGTACGAATCCTAGCGTCGATGAACTATCGGCGGCCCTTGGATTGACGCTTTTGTTGGATCACCTAGACAAGCGTGCCACCTCTGTGTTTAGTGGTGCTATACCACCGGCAATTGACTTTTTGGAACCAGGTAAAACATTCGAGAATAGTGCTGATAGCTTGCGTGATTTTATTATTGCGCTTGACAAAGAAAAGGCTGACCATCTGCGATACAAAGTCGAGGGTGAGGCGGTAAAAATCTTTATCACTCCATATAAAACCAAACTATCACAAGATGACTTGGAGTTTAGCCAAGGTGATTACAATGTTGAACTGATTATTGCGCTAGGGGTGAGGGATCAAGGCCATCTAGATAAAGCACTCGAAAGCCATGGCAAAATATTGCATGACGCAACAGTTATGACCGTAACGGTTGGTAGCGAGGGAAGTAGCTTAGGCAGTTTTGATTGGCATGATGATAAGGCGAGCAGTTTGAGCGAGATGATTGCAAAACTGGCGGATGCGCTGAAAGGTGAGCAGCCGCTCCTTGACCAACAAGTTTCAACAGCGTTATTGACAGGAATTGTATCAGCGACGGATCGATTCAGTAATGATCATACTACCGCTGGAGTTATGACAATTGCCGCACAATTAATGGCGGCTGGTGCAAATCAGCAACTGATCGCTGCCAAGCTAGAGGAAGGGCATGATATTGGACCTGGTACGCCAGCTGCACAGCAAACAAGCAAGGGGCAGTCTCCTCAAGAACTGTCAATCAAACGTCCGCGCAAGGAGAAAAAGACTACCGCGCCAGCCACTGATACAAAGACGGCTGCTACTCCAGGGGCGGAAGACCAGCCATCACCAAAAACGCCGGTTGATCAAGATACTTCACAGAAGGAACTCGAGAAGCAGTTAGAAGAAATAGCTGGCGGTGCAACAACCGGCACAATGGCCGACATCGAACAGCAGCTTAATGATGCCCAGGCTGAACAGTCACAGCCACAAGAGGTACCGATGCCAGAATCGGCTCCTCCTGCACCGAGGCCGCAGCCGCAGCCAGGTGAGGTGACGTCAACACCAGTACCAGAGTCTCAAGCGGCTCCGGCTCCACAGACTCCAGCGGATACTTCACAAGATGCTTTGCAGTCTGCCGAGGTTGCCACTCCTCCCGTACAATCAACACCCGACGCGACATTGCCAGCGGATGTGCCTATGCCAGATTTTGAGCCTACAGGTGATGTTTCGCCAAAGGCGGCACCTGCTCCCGATCCGGAACCACAGCAACCAGTTCAGGATTCACCGTCGCCGCCACCGCTGGTTCAGCAGCGTAGCTTTCTTGGTGCACCAAGTGATGGACCATCGGCGAACAGCCCTGATCAAGGGCAGGCAGATGACGGGACTACACCGGCTAATCCATTCGATTCGTCTCCGCCAACTGTACGTACGCACGAGGTACAACCAGCCACCGATATCGCTGCGCAAAATGGTGGGGGTACCCCTGAGGGTGCAGCGCTACTGGGATCGTCAGATGATGCATCTCCGACTCAGCTGGATTCATCTGAACAATCATCGGGTATACCCCAGCTTCCACCGCTTCCACCAATGCCATCTGACCCGTCGCGGGTACCGTTACCTCCACCACCTCCACCACCGCCAATGGACGCAGGTACTCCTGTTACCTCTCCTATGCCATCTGGTCCGGTTTCTGGAGATGTGTTTGGCGACAAACCGACAGGCGATGTTGCTCAGCCCCAAGTTCCAGCTGCAACCACGCCGCCTCAGCCAGGACAGTTTCGTATTCCCGGTCAAGGCTAGCTACTATTCTTGAACAATGAAATGGTTAACAGCAATGCCGTCACCTAGAGCGGCTATTTGCGCCTGCGCATCGCTGCGTTGGGTGTAGTGGCAGTGCATGATTGTGCGTATTTCTTTGATGAGAGGCCTTACGTCGACTGTTTCATCGATTTCATCCAGTGGGTGACCGGCTTCCATATAACAAAAATCCGTATTAAACTCGGTGGCTTGATCACGTGATAGGCATGCTAGGCGAATGCGACTCATCGGCAGGCCGGTTGCTTTTAGTCGGTAGAATGCCAAACAGGCACTGCGGCCAGCGACGATGTGGTCAATATGGCCCGTCACACCATTGAGATCCATACTGATAAATTCGATTATGGTGTCATCGCGATCATTGATGCAGGTTTTGACGATGTGCATGATCTTGTCAGCAATGTGCAAGTGATCATCATTTCCTAGTGTTCCATCGTAATAACCCAGGTGGTGCTGTGACGATGCGCCAAGTAGTTTGCCGGCAGCTCGCCATTCGTCAAGACGAACATCGGCAAGATTATCTACACCATCTGGGTTCATACCAGCTTCGCCTGCTGTGAGAGTAATAAGATGCAATTCTGTGCCTGATTTTGTCTCCGTTAGTAGTGTGCCTGCCGGACCGAAAGCTTCGTCGTCAGGATGAGCAAAGATCCCGAATAATAGTTTTTGCATACCTCTAGTATACTGGAATGATGACTGACGGTATTATTTTGATAGATAAACCTGCTGATATGACGAGTTTTGGTGTCGTGGCGCGTGTACGGCGCGTATTGAGCGAGCAAGCGGGACGCAAGGTGAAAGTCGGACATTGTGGAACGTTAGACCCGTTTGCAACGGGCCTGCTGATCCTTTGTATTGGCAAAGAGTGTAAGCATGCTGGTGGATACATGAAGCGCGATAAAGTATATGAGGCAACGGTACGATTAGGACAGACAAGCAGTACAGGCGATCCAGAGGGTGAAGTGACTGATACGGGCAAAAAACAACCGAACCAAGAGGAAATTACTGAGGTCATCAGGCAGTTTACCGGTGAAATCGACCAAGTGCCGCCAATGCACAGCGCAGTAAAAATTAATGGTCAACGAGCGTATCGCCTGGCGCGAGAAGGTAAAACAGTTGAAGTACCGGCACGAAAGGTGACGATTCATAGCTTGGAAGTTATCGATTATACCTATCCTGAGCTTACGATTCGCACGCATGTTAGCAGTGGTACCTATATTCGTAGTTTGGTGCAGGATATTGGTCAGGAACTAGGAACAGGGGCGTATTGTACACAATTGCGGCGCCTTTCGATTGCTGACTGGGATGTTACGAATGCGCAGACACTGGCGGCATTTGGTATTACGAGTTAGGTGAGGATTCTTGCATTACATCGTGTTTTCTGCTACAATACACTACTGATGATTACAAAAGACAACAAATCCACAGCGATTTCAAATGTACAAAAGAACAAGCAGGATGTTGGTAGCGCACAGGTTCAAGTGTCTATCTTGACGGCTCGAATCAAAGAGATTACTGAGCATCTACAGGTTCACAAGCAGGATCATAAGGCTCGTCGCGGCTTGATCCAGCTCGTTGGCAAGCGCAAAAAGCTACTTGGTTATCTTGAGAAAAAAGATTTCGCCGGTTATAAGGCGCTCATTACTCACCTTGGTCTGAGGAAATAGGCATTTAATCCCCCATAACCTGGGGGATTATCATTTTTGTAGTGTAGACTGAATATATGAAATGGTATCAGCGTGTGGGGCGATATCCCGAGATATGGGCGCTGACAGCCGTGGCGCTTTTTACTCGTTTGTGGCAGATAGGACGGCCACGAGCAATTGTCTTTGATGAGGTGCATTTTCGTAACTTCGTTTCTCATTATCTTGACGGCCAGTATTTTTTCGATATTCATCCACCACTAGTCAAGCTGTTGCTTGCCGGTTTTGCTGGGCTATTTGGTCTGACGCCCGAGCAGGTCATAACGGGTGAGGACGGAGCGCTGCTACGGATAATACCGGCATTAGCTGGAGCGGCACTGGTGCCACTTGTCTATGTAATTCTGCGTCAGTTTGGGTTGGGTAGGCGTATTGCAGCACTCGGCGGGTTATTGGTACTGCTGGATAATTCACTGCTTGTCGAGTCACGCTTTGTGTTGATGGATAGTTTCTTGCTACTTTTTGGATTGAGTATGCTCAGCTGCTATTTGATGCTGCGAAAAACAGTAGGCAGGCAGCGATGGGTATGGCTGATAGCGACGGCAGTATGTGCAGGTGCACTAGTGAGTACGAAGTGGTCAGGGCTTGCCATGGTGGCAGTGCTTGTCATTGCCTGGTTGGTCGAAGCAGTTATGCATCGGGTAAGGTGGTGGCACCTCGTTATTGAAGGGATGGTAGGGATTGGGATAGTGATCTTGGTGTATGTTGGTAGTTTTGCTATTCATTTTACGCTGCTTCACCATGCAGGTGACGGTGATGCATTCATGTCTACACGGTTTCAGTCGACGCTTGTTGGCAATGCAAACTACACCGAGACGAGTGATACATCATTCGGCGCAAAATTTATTGAGCTCAACAAGGAAATGTATACGTCACAGGACTCGTTAATGAATGTTCAGCATCCGTATGCCTCAGAGTGGCATACATGGCCACTCCTGACGCGTCCAATTTACTATTGGCAGAGTGATATTGGTGAGGACGGGTTTCAGAGTCATATCTATCTGTTAGGAAACCCGATTGTGTGGTGGGGGTCGGCCTTTTCGGTAATAGTTGCCGGGTTGTTATCGATATTCTTGCCGGAAGTGCTCTGCAAGCGTCGTCGACTCATTCTTTTTCTGCTTTTGGGCTACGCAGCTAATCTCCTCCCATTCGCGTTCATTGATCGTCCGATGTTTTTGTATCATTACTTCTTTTCATTGTTATTTGCTTTATTTATTACCTGCGTATTGATATCACTGCTACTCGGTTGGGTGGGGCAGCGTTATGGTAAGCAGCAGGTAATTCGAATATATTGGGGAATCGTGGCGATTGTGCTGGTTACTTTTCTCTACTTTGTCCCACTGAGTTACGGCTGGCCGCTCGCACTCGATGATATGCAACGCTATATGTGGCTGCCAACGTGGCGTTAATGTTCCATAGTGGCAACGATACAGAATCGTCCGTCTGTGCCCTGCTTGCCAGCGAGGAACTGACTATGTGAAAAGTACCGAAGATCAGTTGTTGTATCGACCGGTGAAGCGGTAATATGACGAGGATTGATGCCGGCGGTGACAAGCTGTTCTGTGGCGACATCGTGCATGCCACGGTGATCAAAGGCGTATAGCGGATAATTGTCTTGACCTGCAGCCGGTGAAAGCCAAACAGTCAAATTCTTCGGATTACTACTATGATGTTCGACGAGGTACTCAATGCACTTTGTTCCGCCTTGCTGCTCTAGATTGTGTCGGCCGAGATGTGAAACCATCAGGATGTTTTGTGCTGGGTCATGAATGACCGCTCCAATACAATCGGCAAGTGGCAGGAGGATAGCATGGTTCGTTTCTGTAACGATAACTGCATCGGCATCAATTGTTGACTCGCGAACGATGCCGTCGCCCTTTAGTGATTCGACAATGATTTGGTAGCGACAATAATCACCACCGCCATAGGTCAGTTGTAGGAGTGTTGCGTTAGCGGGATCGATATCATTCTTTCTTAGAAATGCCTGACGGTTCGTGATGGCAGTAGGTCCATCACCTTGTAACGTTTTCATTGGGCCATCTTCTATGGTTGAGGCTATGTACAGTAAAGTCACGGTATGTATTATAGTGCAATATTCATTGCTCTAACGCTTTGAGTTTATGATTAGTCACGCTACTATAAATGTCAATGAAAGAAGAATTGCCTAACTTCATTAGGTCGCACGAAGAGCCGCTTGTATTAATGGGGGTCGGATTACCTGGTGTACAGAAGTCAAAACATTTGCGACCACTTGCCAATCTATCTGACTTTCCGGCACTGTATGTGAGTTCGCCAATGGTGAGAAGCTCGATACTGCGGGCAGAGGAGAATGCATTCGAAGGTCTAACTAGGAGCATGGCATCTGCAAAAGTGCGACGCCAATTACATCGTACTGCTGCAGAACATCTACTCGATGGCAATGGTGTTTCCGTGGTTGTGGATGATGTCAATAATAACGTTGAGAGGCGACGTGAAGATGTCACTATGTATCGTAATGAGTTCGGCGCAAAGGCGGTTTTGGCAGTGTTGTTTACGGCCGATACGGATTTGACGTATCAACTTCTTTCTATGCGTAATAGTTCTCCGTTACCGCGGGAGAGGTTTGAGAAGCTCGCCAAGATGCTTGAGAATAATCCGCCTTGTATTGATGATGGTTTTGATGGGGTTACTGTTATTGACACAACAGCTGATATTGAAGCGGCATTAGCCCTTAGGGGCCAAGACTGATATAATAGCAAGTATCACTCACGCGAGGTAAGTGGTGGATACAAAAGCTCAAGAGAACTTCTGTACCCGTTACTTATTCGCACTAAGAAAGAGTGAGTAAGGAGTAGACATGCCTATTATTAATCCTCATGGCAAGGATATTATCAAAGTGAGTACACAGCTGGCTGGTAAAGAGCTGTCACTCGAAGTCAATCGTGTTGGCTTTCGGACGACAGCCAGTGTGCTCGTTCGTTACGGTGATACCGTTGTGCTCGGCACGACGCAAGTAGGGACGCGGCCAGTGCAACTGGATTATTTTCCTCTGAGTGTTGACTACGAAGAAAAGTTTTATGCAGCAGGCAAAATTAGCGGTAGTCGATTTATCAAGCGCGAGGGTCGTCCTAGTGACGAGGCGATTCTGATTGGCCGCTTGATTGATCGGCCAATTCGACCACTGTTTCCAAAAGGCTACCGCCAGGAGGTACAAGTGGTCGCGAGTGTGTTGTCGATGGATCCGAACTTTCGACCCGATGCGATTGCGATGATTGCGGCATCGAGTGCATTGATGCTTAGTGGAACACCGTTCGATGGACCAGTAGCGGGTCTGCGCATCGGACGAGTTAATGGCGAGTTCAAGGCATTCCTCACACCTGAAGAGCGTGAACAAAGTGATTTAGACTTGGTCGTTGCTGGTATCGAACGTGGCATCACGATGGTAGAAGCGGGTGCGAATGAAGTAAGCGAAGATGTTATTGCTGATGGACTGGCTTGGGCATACGAGCAATACCAGCCAGCAATTCAATTGCAGCGCGAACTAGCCGAGAAAGTAGCGCCAAAAGCACAAGAGTACGAATTGGTTCTACCGAATGATGATATCCAAAAAGAAGCGAACGAATGGACATTTGATAAATTCGGTGAAGCATTACACCGACCGTATCCTGAACGTAACGAGCTGGTGAACAACATTCGTTGGGAATACCACGCGGCAATGGCCGAGAAGGTCGGCGCAGAAGAGTACGAAGAACTTCGCGATGAATATGACGAGGCCTTCACGAAAGCATTGCACGAGGATGTGCGTAAAGGCATTGTCGAGCTGGGCAAGCGTCCAGATGGTCGTGCACTGGATGAAATCCGACCTCTTTCTAGTGAGGTTGGCATACTGCCGCGAGCACATGGTTCAAGCATTTTTACCCGCGGCGTAACGCAAGGTATGAATATCGTTACATTGGCACCACTTAGTTATGCACAGATGGTCGACACTATGGAGCAAAATGACTACGAGCGTCGGTACATGCATCATTACAATGCTCCAGGTTACACAGTCGGCGAAGTGAAGCGTTTAGGTAGTCCAGGACGACGCGAAATAGGCCACGGCTACTTGGCAGAGCGCGCATTGATTCCAGTACTACCGAGTGAAGAAGAGTTTCCTTACACAATTCGCAGCGTTACCGAAATCATGAGTCAAAACGGCTCGACATCAATGGCAGCGACGTGTTCGTCATGCTTGGCCCTGATGGATGCTGGTGTGCCAATCAAGCGGCCGGTGAGTGGTATTGCGATGGGATTGATGATGGTCGGTGATACGCCACACGTACTATCAGATATTGCCGATGCCGAGGATTTTGCCGGTGACATGGACTTTAAGGTAACAGGGACTGAAAAGGGCATTACGGCAATGCAAATGGACATGAAGGTTCATGGTTTGTCAGTTGATATTCTGCGTCAGGCGATCGAAAAAGCCAAACCTGGTCGTGAGCACATCCTGCAACATATGCTGGAAACACTAGGTACGCCACGTGACGCGATGAGTCCGTATGCGCCACGAATTGAAAAGCTCAAAATCAATCCTGACAAGATCGGCGCTGTGATTGGCAAGGGCGGCGAGACGATTAACAAGATCACCAAAGAAACGGGTGCTGAAGTTGATATCAAAGATGATGGACTGATTACGATCGCTTCATCCGATGGTGCAAGTATCGAAAAAGCACTTGAATGGATTCGCGGTTTGACTGAGGAGCCAGAGGTAGGCAAGACGTATACGGGTACGGTGGTAACGATTAAAGATTTCGGTGCATTCGTTAACATCATGCCTGGTACTGATGGTATGGTCCACATCAGCAAACTCAGTGATGAGCGAGTTGAAAAAGTTGAGGACGTATTGCACGAAGGTCAAGAAGTGCGCGTGAAGCTGACGGGTATCGATGAACGCGGACGATTGAGTCTGTCGATCAAAGATGCCGAGTAACAGCGACGCTTGATTGAGCAACAAGACCGCTACAATATCGTAGCGGTCTTTGCGTATCTAAATTGCTTACGTTATAATCAGCACTAACTACTAAAGGGAACGGGCAGAATGAATATATTGCAGTACGCACTGTATAGAACCAAACAAAAGGGCTTTACTATTGTCGAACTGCTCATTGTTGTTGTGGTCATTGGCATCCTAGCGGCGATTGTGATTGTTGCCTACAACGGAATAACAACGAGTGCTAATCGGGTGATGGTCGCTAGCGAAGCAAAGCAATGGGTAAAGCTA
>DCYK01000036.1 GCA_002331045.1 Candidatus Saccharibacteria bacterium UBA2112 | reverse complement strand
AGCGATCCAATCGCTTGCGCGATACGATAACAAAATAGCTCCACCGCTTCAGCTGCATGGGGATCTGTCGCTTCATCATCCAATAGTCGCTTCATATCAGCCGTATAGCCAGAAATACCAAGCAGTCCAGATTCTGCGTTAACCGTGTGATAAAATTCCTCTGCGCCCATCTGATGGCGCTTTTGCATAAACAATCCGATGCCAGGATCTAAATCGCCCGAGCGTGTGCTCATCACTACACCCGCCGCCGGAGTGAAGCCCATGGTTGTATCGATTGGTCTACCGTCACGTGTTGCAACCAGACTCGCACCACTACCCAGATGCGCATAAATCACACGACCTCGAACAATAGCTTCGCCCGCAGCCTTGCCGAGTGTCTCTTGTAAATAAGTGTACGATAGACCATGAAAGCCATAACGACGGAGTCCCTCATCAAAGTACTTCCGTGGCAAGGGCAGTCGCTTCGCTACCTGCGGCATGTCGCGAAAGAACGCTGTGTCAAAGCTCGCAAACTGTGGAGAATCCGGTAGGGCGGCTTGCACCTCTTCGATCATCTGCAATGCCTGTGGTGTATGCTCTGGATCGAAATCGGCCAACGCCGCAATCTGCTCTTTCGTGTGATTATCCAGCCAAACCGCACGGTCGTACCATGGACCACCATGCACCAGCCGGTGACCAACGCCGGCAATTATGTATGTATCCGCGCACTGCTTAATCCATTCAATAACCTCATGTGGATCATTGCCAGAAAAATTGGCCGTGTCTATCTCACGTAATTGGGGCTCTTCATGCTCGCCAACCCTATAGAGCTTCGCTTTGACGCTCGAGGATCCAACATTCAGCGCAATAATGCAACGCTGCGTTGTCGACTTACCGGCTTGCTCTTGCGTCATGTTTATGTCCCGCACCCCATTGCCATACTTATGCTTATATCTACCTGCCAGTATAATATACTTCGACGCCCGACACTACCTCGGGCATAGTTTATACGGATGGATCAGACGGCTCAGGTTCGGACGGCTTCAATGAGCGTTTCTTTATAATTTCATAGCGCTCACCAGTCAGGGCCGACTCCATATAGTCATCATTGAGGAGATTAACAAACTTACTCATATCTTTATCGTCCATGATAATAATTGAGCCAGTGTTATCCTCCATTAGTTCAACACCGATTTCGTTTGCATGATCCAGCAATTTTTCCTGTGTCACTGTATCGGGGGCAATCTTTTGTAACTTTTTGACTACACTTTTTTTACCCTCCACCATCGTCTGTAGACTCTGTCCCTCGGGAAACGATAGTTTGAAGTGTGTGTTGATTTCAGCAACCTTCTTTTCAGCGATACTTGCCTCTTTTGCATCATAGGAAAACAACTGCTTCATCCGCGCCTGGCTAAAGACATAGACATCTTGATCAATAATCAAAAGCTGATTGTCCGCTGGAATGCGCAGCGCAGCATCAGCATTAAATGGCACAAACTTACCCTCCCGAACCATCCAACCAGTACGACCTTGCATGATATTCGACCGCGGCAATACCTTAGGAATATACACTTCATGCTTCATGTCTGGGTGACTAACCCGTGCGAGCAGCCCCTTAATATGACCAAAATCATGGTCACTATCACGGAATAACTCAATTTCGTGCTCTTGTGTCTTTATCCAATTGAGCGCTTCCCGTAAATTCGGCACCTTGAACGTTTGCGTCCGCTGCAGAACACCCGTCTCGCTCTCAGCCTCCTCAAATCCTCGAATAACCATACCAGCTTCAGCGCCCTCGAATAGGTATTCAAGTAATCCATCAATAAAAAGTGTTCCGAGCTGTTCGCGCAACTCGTTCGCCAGGCTCGTTCGATAGAGCACATAGTTTTTGCTCATCAAAAACAACTCGATCTTTAGTTCTTCCTTGTACGCCAACAGGTTGTTCGCCCAGGCGAACGCATCGGTTTCCTTGTAGTTATCTTTTTCCGTCTGATCGGGCGCTAGAATATCCTGGTCCATCAGTAATAAGGCCTTTCTGTGAGTGTTGCACGCTGCTGTCACGTGTTTTTATTAGTTGATCTTACTACCTAGTGTAGCCGAAAAGACGGTACAAGAGTGGTGTAAAAAACGCATGCTTTAGCGCTGGCATGACCGCGCTCCGTAATAATGCCTACTCGCGCGTAAAGCAGACCTCACCCGCCTTATGTGAGCTGAACGTATATGATGAAATACTCGTAATACTCGAGAGTCCTGTTAGTAGTGACGACCCGTCATCTTTCTCTGTCGTATCAGTCTTGAACGTCGCACATAGTTCATATGTTGTCCTGGTAGTTGGTACTGGCAATATGCTACTGAACGATCTCTGCATTGTGCCAGCCTGTGGATCTGTTTGAGAAATACCCTGATCCGATGTATCGCCCGCAACATCCTCATCTCCATCGGTATTGCCGTTTGCCTGCATCGCAGCGATATCACTGAGATACTTGTAGTAGTCGTTGTCCTCACTCAGTTCGGGTTGAGCACTTGCCGGTTCTGTCGTTTCCTTTTTCACTGTGTACTTGTAATTATCAAGTCGGCTCTCTACCTGGGAATGACCCTTAAAATCAAGTTGTGCAAGCGTCTCTGGATAGGCACCACTGTGAGCTGTTTTGTACGTGTTGATTTCTGACTGGATAACCGACAGATCGTTTTCGATACGACGATCATACCGCTCATCAGCTTTTGACCCTACGGGATACACCGCTGTCAACACGACAACTGCCAAAGCAAGTATGGCAATGATTACCCCTTGTACGCGCGAGTTTTTGCCTAATTTTACTAATCGCTCCTGCCACAACAGTAGTGCAATCCATACGAATACATGCACACCACCGAGTACCTGGATAAGTATCTGATCGTTACTAAGATCATCGGCAATCATCATCTGCGCCAGTGGGATGTACACCAAACTTGCAAGCACCGAGGCACCCGTCACCAGTAGCGTTGCCGAAAAGAGGGCATAAATAATCTTGTAGGCTCGCCAATCTCGTAGACCGATAGTGTCGCTCGCTGCTTTTTTAGCAACATACTGGGTAGAGATGAGATATAAAACGGCAAATACGATAATACTCGCCATGGTCGATATGTATAGCGGTGCAAGGTCAAAGCTAAATAAAAGCGACTCCTCTTTCTTCTCGGCGATAAAATGATCAAGAAGAACATAGGCAAGGAATGCCGAACTGAACAAGAGTGAGAGCGCTGAAAAAACTGATGTTAAGTACGCCACCAAAAAACGTTTGGCACTATGAGCGTTAGTATCATCCGTACTGCGAGACGAGGACATACCCTCAATAGCTATCTTCTTCTTCGGATCTTCAAGTTTCGGTACCGATGTTGATTCCACCTGCTTGGCTGCCGGCTCGGGGGCTTCTTCATGCATTGACTCAATAGAGGCAATCTCATTCAAAGCTTTCTCTTCGTCCGTTGACTCTTTTGTATTTTTTCCGTCAAACGGGCTGTGTTTTGATGTGTCGTCCATTTATCCGCCTATGTTATATTGGTTGCATTATACCATAAGCATCTCCTCGCAGAAGAGGAGATGTCAGATCACTAATTCCCGCTCAGCCATCTTCCGATACCCCGCAATACACCATGTGACGCGGCGATACGTATGGCAAATACCAAGACAACTATAAAGACTGCTGAGATGATCAGTGCCATGATGTTATCAAAAAAGCTTTTCAGCAGCGTGAACGAACCGATGCTAATTGAAACAATGAGCGAAAATAGTGTCACCCCTTGCGTATTTTCTGCCTCATCTTTATTTTGGTATTGTTTTGGTGGAATCTCTTTATTCATACTTCTTATGATATAACAAAAGGACTATTTAAGGACACTCTCCCCTCAAAACACCCGCCTTACAATCTCCCCACCCCCATTTTTGCTATACTACTATCGTGGTTACAGTAGCTACTATTATCTTTCTTTTTATTCTTACACTTCTCAGCATGTTCCAAATTGCGCTAGCATTTGGCGCCCCGATTGGTCGTTTTGCATGGGGTGGTCAGCACCCGATACTTCCACCAAAGTTACGCTTTGGGAGTATAGTATCTCTTGCATTCTACGCCGTTTTTACGATAGCTATCATCAGCAAATCATTCCAAGAAATTATCCCTAGAGGGCAATTTCTTGATGCATTATTGTGGTGTATCACCGCCTATCTTATACTCGGAGTTTTTATGAACGCCGTGTCCCGTAGCAAATCCGAGCGATATACAATGACACCCTTAACGATTATCCTTGTTCTTTGTATATTAGTCATCATCATTAAGTAGTACCTCCGGGTAATACAAACGAGGTTAGCCTCTCTCCCAATTCCCTATCGTTCGGCAAGCTTTACGCCAATTTTTATCACACCAAACAGGATGAGGATGATAGGGGCTATATGTAAAAGTCCTCCACTGGGCGACATATTCATCACCCCCGCTACGCCCGTGGCTGGCACACTTGGCACTCTCAGTACCGCAGGACCAGCTGGATCAACAATAACACCATCTACTTTGCCATCAGCATCAAGCTTACCGCCATCGGTTACTGTATAACGTATCACCAATACCTGTTGCCCGTCGATCGTCCGCTGTGAAATTGATACACCTGGAACAGTCTCGAACGAACCCTCCATAAATTTGCGCAGTATAAAATCACCCTGCGGTGGATTATAGTAGTACTGCGTCACAACTGTCGTAAACCCGCCCGTGCCGCAGGTAGCTGTAAAATCGAGGAGTCCTACTGGGTATTCATACACCACATCATTGGCAAGCTCAGACTGTTTCTTTGAGTGCACTGCGTCGAGTGAACATGCATCGTCAACCTGAACAACAGCATAGCTCCCTGTCTCTCCATTTGTTACTCCTTGAACGTGCTGCTGAACAGCGTCGGCTGTACCGTCATCGTTTAGATCTGCATTACTCACCACCCGTACGGTTCGCGTGATGGTGGTAGCGGCATTTCCTGCACTGTCTGTCACGTCATAAGTAACGTTATATGCGCCTACCACATCACTATCAACGGGATTATCAACGACAATAGCCTCGCTAATATCGCCTTCGGCTTCGTCAACTGCCACTGCTCCTGCGTCTGTGTATGCAACACCCTGAATAACAGTTATCTCCGAGGAACCATTCAAAGCAATAGCCGGCTTCACTGTATCAATGCGTGTCGTGCCATAACTTGACCATAACGACTCGTGACCAAGCGCATCGATAGCCTTAACACGGAAGTACCACGTACCATCGGACAAGCTTAGATCATCTGGAATTGTATACGAGGCATCACTAGGTATACTAGCCATTCCATCCAGATTCGAAAAGGAAGTGTCCTGCGACCACTCAATAACATATGCCGTCGTTGCCAGCCCCACCCCAGCATCCGTAGAAGCTGTCCAGTTCCATGTTGGGGTATTGTCATTCGTCCACGACACCCCCGCGCTTGGTGTACCCGGTGTCGTCGGTGGGGTCGTATCAATAACGACTACGCTACTCGTTGCAGAGGTTGCTATGTTACCAGCATTATCAGCCGCCTTAACCCGGAAATACCAGGAACCATCAGCCAGATTGACGGAGGGCGCCAAGCTTGTGCTATTCGTCGTCATACTCCCATCCACATTTGTAAACGTTGCATTCATCGACCATTCTAGCGTATATGGAGGACTACTTAATCCCGTCCCACTATCGGTCGAAGTAGTCCAGCTGACCGTTGGGGTTGCATCGGTAGTAGGTGACAGGACAGTTAGGTTATCCGGCGTCGTCGGAGCAATTGTATCACTGGTCGTTATGGCAATATTGGCAGCTGCTACCGTTGGCATATTACCAGGAGCACCGTACTCAACCACATATCCTGGAAGCGTGGTACCACTACAAGGTAAATCATTCCATCTACCACTTCCACCGGAGAGAAACTGCCCGCAGTCCTCATTGTTGCTTGAATTATTCGGCTCACCAGTATTCCAGTTCTGATACTGACCCGGTGCCGCTGTCATTCCCGGCGCGTTACCATTGGAAAATATCGTACCATTCTCGGGACCCGTTACCCATCTCCATGCACCCTCAGAAGCGATATCACTCGCCCCCATCCAACCAGCATTCAGGACTCGGGCAGATACGAAATCATTTTCAGCCTGTGAGGTAATAGTAGCTAGGTACCCATTCGCACCATACTTACTACGACCTTCTGCGGCAGTCTTGGCACTGTTCCACGTTAGAGTACTCGAGACATACTCATACAAGTGACCGTTGCCGGAAAAGAATACCTCGCCAGGACTTACTAACGACACCTCCAGCGTATCTGTACCTGTTGTATTACGAGTGTAGTGCAGAGTTGCGAGGGCCGCGTTTACATCCGACCGAGTACCGCTAAAATACAACACAGAACCAGTCTGTGGATTCGAGAGTGGACTGCCACTTGCATTATAAAATGACAGTCCTGTCGTCGTTGTCATCGATAATGTGCCGTTTGTCACCAACAGCTTTACCGGTACCATCGAGTTGTCTGTACCATTGATAATAATGCCGCCTATCGGTGCTGTCGTCTTTAGTTCCGTAGTCACCTCAGCCTCTGCTGTAACTGTCTCGCCGCTGGCGAATACAGATTGCCCAGTAGTGATACCGATGAATAAAGTTACGACAAAAAATACCGCCAGTAGTAAAGGTCTCACCCATCTTGACGCAGCATCCACTTTTCGGTTCCCCATAAAATTTGCACCCTGGGACTGCTCCACGTACAACTCCCTTAGTATTTACGCTTATTATAGCGTCTCCTCTACGTTATCGCTAGCATCAGACCCCAATATAATTTATTCTATGGACTACCAGTCGGCACAAAAACGTGGACAATTCTCCCTACACTAGCCACAACTTCTTATTGCCTCACCATCGAAGGAAGGTGCTTTACGTGCTTCGGCTTGCTCGCGTGTAAGCGCATAGCCATTTTTCTCTATATCATTAATGAGCCATTGCATCTCACGGATCTCACGCCGTTGGGCCTTTATTATCTCAACCGATAGCTCACACACTCTCTTGTC
>DCYK01000019.1 GCA_002331045.1 Candidatus Saccharibacteria bacterium UBA2112 | reverse complement strand
ACTGCGAGCTACAACAGAAAGTGGAACAAGCGCTTTCTTGATATGGAGGTCACGGCGGAGGCAGTCGTCTTCATTGAGGCCGACACTAGCGATAGACGGATAGGTGAAGATCACATGTGGCGTGCCGGTATAGTCAGGTGAGAGGGTAGCCTTTTTTGACAAGATATTATGAGCGGCGACACGGCTCTGCAAGAGTGCAGTATGAGTATGTCCGGTGACCTGCCCTAGAACATCTCCCGTCGCATAGATGTGCTTGGCGCTTGTCTGTAGGTGTTTGTCTACGACGATACCCTTGTCGGAATATTCGACGCCAGCATTCTCTAGCCCTAGATCAACGTTTGGTCGTCGGCCGGCGCACACCAATACGTGATCGACGCGGACAGAATGTTCTTGACCGCCACGGCTGTAGGTGACGCGGTAGGCGATATTTTCTTTTTCGATTGCGAGTGTGCGTGTCTGGGTGAGAATAGAGACGCCTTTTTGCTTGCGTAATAAGTGCTCGGTTAACTCCCCTGCCTCGCTTTCGTAGCCAGGTAGTAGGCGAGATGCGATGTCGGCAATTGTCACCTTCACACCCAAAGTAGACATGAGTTGGGCAATTTCAACACCAGTAGTACCACCGCCAATGATGTACAGTGATTTTGGCAGGCGTGTTTGCTCTAACAAATCACGTGGTGTCAAAAGCGAGAGAGACTCGGTACCTTGGATGTCAGGAATCTTCCAGTCAGCACCAGTAGCAATCAAAAACTGCTCGGATGAATAGTGGCGTCGATTGACATTGATTTCGTGCGGTGACAGGAAATGAGCAAGCCCATGGAGCGTCGTGACGCCAGCATTGTCGTAGTATGCTCGATTGCCCCCAGCGCCGGTCCGCTTGACAGCGAGTTCCTTCCAGTTGAGCAAACTGGGGTAGTTATAACCGAGAGTTGCGGTGCGCAGGCCAAACCGTGATCCTGCCTGTGCCTGATCATAGAGTTGGGTGGCGTGTAAAAGGGACTTTATTGGAACATCACCCCAGTTTGGGCTGGTGCCTCCAAATGTATCGGCTTCGACGATCGCAACTCGCTTACCCTCTCGAGCCGCAATAGTTGCGGCGGCGCTTCCCCCGGCGCCACTACCAATAACGATCAGGTCAAAATCAAACCGTGTTTTTGCCATTATAAGATTCTCCGTTGATGTAGATAATAATAGGCGGCATCTGGATGGTATCGTTGTAAGTGCTGAGCAACGAGTCGTCGGATATCGTGAGTGGTGATTGCTGGTTTTGAATTTACCCATAGACTGACGAT
This sequence comes from Candidatus Saccharibacteria bacterium UBA2112, assembly GCA_002331045.1. Lineage (GTDB taxonomy): Bacteria > Patescibacteriota > Saccharimonadia > Saccharimonadales > Saccharimonadaceae > UBA2112. The sequence goes on along the minus strand of DCYK01000019.1, from coordinate 6,960 downwards.
GCGCGCAACATGCGAGGCGGTGGATGCTGCTTCGCCCTCCGGTGTGCGTACGCTGAGGCAGGCACTATTGATACTTCGAGCCAGCTTTTCCGAATCGTATGTCATCGGTTTTTGCTTGCCATAGGGTTTGACAACGTCAACAGCGAGTCCCATTACAGACCCCCTAGCGCGTTAACGATAACGATCTGCTCGGAATAAATATAAACGCCCAGTATCAGTAGGCCGCTACCAGCTGCAAATTGCAAGAATCGCTTATTAGTTTCGCGCCATTGCTGAATTCGGCTGATCTTTCGTCCGTTACTAATCAAAAGGCTGATCACGAGTAGTGGCAGTAAGGAAACACTCGCGTACAGTAAAATGCCAAGTGCCTGCATGTCTGGCGTCAAACGAATGAGCACGAGGGCGGCAATGATAAGCGGTGCAAAGATAAATAGCAACTCTGAGAGAACGCTACTCAGGCCAAGGCTAAAACTTTCGGCAGCGCTCTTCGTTGTTTTGGCGCGGTTATCAAGGTAGCGGGCAAAACTGCGGGGTATCCAAAGGATCGTTCCTAGTTGACGACGGTAATAAAACAGCCATACGGCAATACCGACACCGATCGCAAGGCCACTACTGATTGCCCATAATATTGCAGGTGTACCAAACGGCATGATCACACCGGCGAGGTATGCAATAAACGTCAAAAGAAAGACCGTCATAACTATTGCGCCACTTACAAACCCACCGATGAGATGAACGAGTCGACGGTGAGCTGTTTTGCGTCCTAAGGCATGGCCACTCATCAGAGTTAGGACACTAATACTCAGTTGAAAGCTCGCGTGAACAAGTGCCGCCAGAAAGACGATAGAGAGAGCGATGGTTGTATTATCAGGGATCATGTTTGTCTTTATCCTTTATCACAATTCTACCACAAGCACAATGGGGACGCAAAAGTGACGAAATGTGTAAAATGCTATTGCTTTTTTGTAAAATGTATGATATATTAAATATGTTAAGCAATAAAAAACAAAAAAAGGAAAAGGATGAAAAAGGCATCAATCATCACGACAACCGAGCGGGCGCTTGAGACGATTAGTTTATCTAGCTGGGAGCGACAGCGATCTATGTCTGAACTACTAGATTTTTTGGATCGACGCGAAGCAGCGACTGTAGAAGCTGAACTATAAAATAGTTAACGTGTTAATAAAAGCTACTCCGAACAAAGTGGAGTGGCTTTTTGTATGGCGTAAATTTTACTGACTAATAAACAATGGCAGCGATGCACATCGCTTGGTGCTTATACTCACCTATTGCCCATTCTGGGTTTTGTTTCGATTCTCAATTTGCATTGTCAGTATGCCGATGAGCTTGATTTTTGTCGGTATAGTTGTATGATAAAAGAATTTTCACCACCTACTGCAGAGAGGGAGCTCATGCCCAAGTTTAAGGTACTGAGTGAAACGTTTTTTGAGGAGCTGGAAGATCTGGCGATCCAGCTGGAGGAGCATCTGGGAGGTAACTTCGCACCGGTCAGAGCCTTTCTGAACATCGGCGATGTCTATCGTGCAAACGGGGAGCTAGAGAAGATTTACCGTCTTCACAATGTGACGATAGGTCAGTTGGCAAACGACTGGCGGAACGGTCCGGTTGACGCGCTGACGGAGAGTGACCTCGAAGCGCTTGTCGTCGAGAGAGTCCGCTCTTTCCGGAACCTCCAGGGCATCATGTGGTACTGGCATGGACTTATGCAGGACAATCACGGTGCTCACGGTATTCGTGACATTCTGCGGGGACGTGGCGCTACGAACTCCAGCCCTTCTATACGGCCCGCAAGGGAATCTCGACGTGCTTAGGCGCGGAAGAGCCCCAAGCGGGCTCTTCGATTTCAGGGTAATCATTATATACGTCATACTCTCCCTTATCTATTAAAAAACGTCCGTATCTGTTACAATATGGTTCGTTGCAATTTTATTAGCAGCGTCCCACAGCAAAGCGAACACGTTCGTTTTCCAATTTTGTAAACCAAGCTTCAGCTGTTTGCAAAATTGAGAGGAAGCACAACGGTGGGTGATAGCACTCGAACTTGTTCGGGTGCAAAAACCCAATAGTGCGTGCTGACGAGGCAGCGTAGCTCAGTTGGTTAGAGCGTAGGACTCATAAGCCTAAGGTCACTGGTTCGATCCCAGTCGCTGCTACCAAGAAAAGACGGTCACTCTCGTGACCGTTTTTTCTTGGTAGCAGCGTCATACTTTATAACATTATGCAATATTTATTACATTTCGGGGTTTAACCCTGAAACCCTGAAACCAAGATTGGTGTTAGAGCAGGGTCAGTTATCGAAAGTACCGAGCCTACACCAACCACTGAAGCTGTCCCTGAAACTATTTAGCTTCTTCTCGAATATAAGATATAATATATAATCGAAGAGTCTGGATTAAACAGTTAGATTAGAACGAGTCTCTCGCGAGATTCAGTTGAGCTATAAAAGCGGCAACTGTGCGAAAGACTTAAGGAGCTCAACTCTTTCTGTTTGGTCCAGACAACCTAGCACGGTTGTCGTTTTTAATTTAAGGAGAAAATATGTGGGAATCAAGCCAGGGTAATTCGAACTACTTTGATAGGGCTCAGGAGCAAGAACAGTTCGAAGAAAAACAAAAGTTGGAGAAGCAGAAAGTAGAGCTACAGAAACAAGAATTACAAGTTAAGCAACAGCAACAAGACACTCAACAGCTACTGGTTATAGGTGGCTTGGGTATAGGTGCTACGCTTGTATTGGTGGTTGCTATATATTTATTCGCTAAGACACTTAAAGGCAAGAAGAAATAACATGGATGTGTATGCTGGCACATTCCTAGTAATGGCGGTACTCGTAGGAATATCCTTTGTCTTATCCCGTCTGATGGAGGGTGAGCCATTACTGCCAAAACCTGACGATATAGAGGACGTGAGGGGCGTTGTGAGCCTAGCTGTGGGCTTTACGTCTGTCATTGTCGTACTAGCTGCGATAGGTATTTTTGGCTCAGATTTTTATGTGTATATTCGAGTGGCGGTTACATTTGCAATGCTTATATCAATCTACTATCTCCTGCGTTATAGGCTTGTACCTAGCCTGCTACTGATAGGGCTAATTGTAACCCTTGTATTATTCAACCCTTTTGCGCTTGTCGTGATGGAGCGGAGTAGCTGGATTATTGTAGACCTGATAGTAGCTGCTGGATTGCCTCTGCTAACCTATATATTCGTTACTCATCATAAGGCTAGAGAAAGGCGTAATATACATAAAAGTAGATAGCCAAAACTGCGAGGATTCGGCGATTTTCTATCTGTTATGGTACCACATACGGCCCTTCATGTTTATTGTATGCTGTACTAGACTATCCATACCTTTGAGATGATGGGTCGGTAAATAAATGCCCGCATAAACATACAAAACTAGCAATGTAAAAGTAGGCCTACGAGGTAAGCCTCCCACACCCCTCCCTCAAAATAATTTCATCTTTCTTTGACTAAAAAACTATACTTCTCAATCTTCACAGACTCATCTGTAATATTAAGGCGTATCCTGTCTGCATCTTGCAGTTCACCAGTAAGTATAAGCTCAAAGCTCTCAGCCAGTTTGTCCGATAGCACATCTGGACTCGGTCGAGAGGTAGAGTAGATTATCTTCATATTTGCATCTTTTGCTAGTTTGTTAAGCGTGATGAGTGCACCTTCAAATCGTGCGTAATCTAGTGCTGCCATATCGCATTCTTCTATGTAGACAAAAACTAGAGGGCTAGTAGTTTTTTCGGCCACTCGCTTTTGTGCCGCCTGTACCAAATCGTCTAGCTTATCTAACCCACTTGTGGGGTCTAAAACTACGTCAAATAGCAAGCAATCTGAATTAATATCTTCAGGTGTGACAAACTCGACTTGCTTCATATCGAATATGGCAAACTTAAGCTCGTCTGGTGTGTGTGATTGAATATACCTATCGATTAGCTTATGTACCAGATAGCTTTTACCGCTTCCGCTCCGACCAATTAGCAGCATAGTGTTGTGTGCGTTGAACGTAAAGTAGTCGGCGTTTGTCGTGTTCATGTTTTAATTATACGATACACAGACTTGTGATGCTGAAGACTATCCATGCATTCAAGATGATGGTTCAGCAAATGAATAGCCTGCATAAAAATACGAGATTAGCAACTTACGGCAAACTGACGAGGCAGGCCTCCCATACCCCACGCTATACGAAGAAAAATGTTATAATATGCCCCAAGGACTCAGTATGAAACATAACGTAGTTTTTCTACCCATAGGAGACACCAGTTGCGGAGATGCCATAGCCATACGTTTATGGGATGGCGAGGATATTGGTACGCAACGCATCATCATTATTGATGGTGGCTATAAAGATGACTGGCAGAAAATCCGAGACTTAGTCAAAAACAACTTCGGAGCAAAGTGGATAGACCTTGTTGTATCTACACACCCAGACCAAGACCATATTGGCGGCCTAACGGGTGTGATTGAGAACCTGGCGGTCAAGCAACTCTGGATGCACCGTCCCTGGAATCATTCAGATGAATATTTAACCAATCGCCAAGATGAATTTCGTTCCATGACGGCAACAAACTGGTTGAAAAACTCTCTTAATGCCTCGAATGATTTACAGCTAGCGGCAGAGGCAAATAATGTACCAATCGAAGAGCCGTTCGCAGGCAAACAGTTTATCACCCCGTATGGCACTTTAACGGTACTGTCACCTTCAGTCGATTTCTACGAAGAACTGCTACCTCAAATACTTGATAAGTCGGCTGAAAAGAGCCAAAGATTACAAACAGCCTCTACCCTAACTAGCTTATCCGACTTGTTTGGCAAGGCTAAAGATGCCGTGATGAATGCGATAGAAAGTCATCACATTGAAACCCTGACGAACTCTGGCTCAACAAGCCCAAGTAATAATTCGAGTACTGTTATGCTTCTGGAGCTCACATCAGGTAAGAAGATGCTACTTACGGGTGATGCAGGACAAGAAGCTCTCAATCTTGCTCATGACAATTTTGTCGCACTTGGCCATCAGTCAGGCGAACTGGGCTTTGTTCAAGTTCCGCACCATGGCAGCAGGCAGAATGTCGGCCCAGATGTTCTTGATAAGTTTCTGGGCACTAAAACCCCACAAGAAGAGACTAAACGGGGTACGGCGTATGTCTCAGCTGCTGCAAACTGTACTAAGGACGGTCACCCAAAAAAATCTGTGACAAATGCATTCAGACGAAGAGGGTATCCAGTATTTCAAACTGGAAGCAGCAGCATAAAGCATGGTCATGAGCTGGACGGATTTAGCGGGACGGTATATCCATTGCCGCTATTTGTCGAGGTGGAGGGAGATTAGATGGAAGATTTGTTAAAGAAGGTGAGTGAATATCAGCTATTCAATTTTCTGCTCACTGGAACTCTACTGGCATTCCTGATTAGTAAGACTACGCCAGTAAATCTGCTCTACGATAATATTTTAGTTGCAGTCTTCATCTATTACTTTATTGGTCTTGTCCTTAGTCGTGTAGGTTCTTTGGTGATAGAGCCACTTTTCAAAACATTGCGTATCGTTAAATATGCTTCGTATAAAGAGTACCTGAAAGCTTCCGAGAAAGACTCAAAGATTGACATACTTTCACAGGAGAATAATATCTATCGGACACTCATAGGTACGTTTTTAGTTTATGGATTCGTCTATGCGTTTTGCGAGCTATGGCCAAACCTGCTTGAAAGCACATGGCTCCCAATAGTAGTTGCGGGAGTTGGTCTAGTCTTATTTAGCCTTTCTTACAGGAAGCAGACAAAGTACATAACCACTCGTGTTAATCGCCACAATTAGCTATTAGGTATAAGCCTTCAGGCTGAGTGGCCCATGTGTTCCATTACGGCTACTTACGACCCTATGAGGTAGGTAATTCGCATGCTCTGGTATATTTCAGACGCTACAATCAATTCACGCTTTATCTGGTTCCAAGTGGTTAATAGCGTTTCTACCAAGAAAAAACGGTCACGAGAGTGGCCGTTTTTTCTTGGTATACTATGTGTATGACACAGATTTTCTTGGTGACCGGTAACAAGAATAAACTACGTGAATGGCAAGAGGTCTTGCCTGCGAATGTACAGATCGATACAGTCGATGTTGATTTGGATGAAATTCAGAGTGATGATCCAGAGGTGATAGTTGCTGACAAGGCGCGGCGTGCCTATGAAAAGGTGGGCAAACCAGTTGTCGTCGAGGATGTTGAAGCCGGCTTGGAAAAACTCGGCGGATTGCCCGGTCCCTTTATCAAATATTTTCTGAAAAAAATGGGGAATGACGCACTGTATCAACTTGCTGGCCAAGAGGGCGAGCGGGCTACTATTTCGTGTACGATCGGTTACTACGATGGCAAAGAGCTGCTAACAGTCCGGGGCAATATCAATGGGACAGTTGTCGCACCACGGGGTAATGATGGCTTTGGTTTTGACGTGACATTTGTACCAGATGGCGAAACGCAGACGTATGCCGAAATGGATGTGGCCAAAAAGAATTCGCTCAGCCATCGCTATAAAGCAATCCAGCTTTTTGTCGAGAAGCTTACCGAAAAATGGGCTATCTAGACATTTACACATATACGTATTTATGTTAATATATATTTGTTCCTCGTACATACGATTTCTAGGGAGAAAAAGGGAATGCCTCGAATCGAACGTTTGAGCAGCTTGTCCGATCAGACGGTCAAGGAACGCTTGGCACACCTCGTCGAGAACGGAACGCTCATCAACGCCACCTCGAATGGTGGGGTGGGGTGGACGATCCAGTTCCGCGCTTCGGGCAGAATCTGTGAGTGTCAACTGACGAGCAAGGGTGAGGCCGAGGCCTTTCTCATGGGCCTGGATGCCGGCTCGGCGCTCGGACTTGCAGGTATAAGCCCCTGGTAGCCGAAGCGCAACGGGGGTAACATAGCCCCGCATTATCACACT
>DCYK01000018.1 GCA_002331045.1 Candidatus Saccharibacteria bacterium UBA2112 | reverse complement strand
TAGACCAAGATACCATACGTATTCTTGAGCGAGTTCTCCATGCCGGGATGAAGATAGGTAATATCCTCTTGTCCGTGCTTACGCCGAATAAAGCTGTCAATGAACTGCATTGGCCCGGGCCGATATAATGCCACCATGGCAATAATGTCATCAAATACCGTCGGCTTTAATTCACGCAGGTATCGCTTCATACCCGCTGACTCTAACTGAAAAACACCAGTCGTATCGCCGCGCTGGAATAGCTCGTATGTCTTCACGTCATCTAGGGGCAGTGTCGATAAATCAATTTCATCTTTGTATACTTTACGAATGATACGCAGAGCATTGTTAATGATTGTTAGGTTGGATAAGCCCAAAAAGTCCATCTTAAGCAGTCCCAGCTCCTCGATCGGATTCATTGGGTACTGGGTCGATACAACCCCTTTTTGCGCCATTTCAAGTGGCGCAAACTTGACGATATCATCTGGCGCAATAACAACACCCGCCGCGTGAACACCATGACTACGAATCGTTCCTTCTAAGCGAATTGCGTAGTCGAACACTTCCTTTGCTACTTGATTTGACTCATATTCGTTCTTGAGATCTGCGTCGTCCTGGATTGATTTACTGAGAGGAATGTGTCGGCCCTGTTGTGGCGGTGGAATCATTTTGCTCAGCCGATCGGCCTCGGCATACGGAACCTGCAAGACACGAGCCACATCGCGAACAGCGGCACGGGCCGCCATTTTACCGAATGTAACGATGTTTGCCACACGGCTTTCGCCGTACTTCTCTGCGCAATACTGTATCACTTCATCGCGTCGCGTATCTTGAATATCGATATCAATATCAGGCATACTGATACGATCTGGGTTCAGGAAGCGCTCAAAAAGCAGATCATACTTTAATGGATCAAGATCGGTAATATTCAGTGCGTAGGCAATGATAGATCCCGCGGCACTCCCTCGACCAGGTCCAAAGATAATACCCTGATCTTTGCCCCAATTTATAAAGTCCTGCACAATCAAGAAATAACCGTTATAGCCCATATTGTCGAGTACACCAAACTCCATATCCAAGCGGGTACGCTGTTCATCATTGAGCGCCTTCCTGATATCTTCATTCTTCATCTTTACCGCTTCTTCGACTGACTTATGCAGATACCTCACAGCCATTCCACGGTAGACCAATTGATCCAAATACTCTTTTTCTGACTTACCGGCAGGGGTCGGAAACTTTGGAATCAAAATACCGCCCAAATCGATTGTCACATCACATCGATCAGCGATGCGCTTTGTATTAACCACCGCCTCTGGATTCGTTTTACTCCACCGCTTAATAATCTCAGCCGGATCAGTCACGTGTAGCTCAAATTCTTTGAGGCTCATACGCTTTTCATCACTGAGATAATTCCCCGTACCAACACACAATAAAATCTCATGCGCATCTTGATCTTCATGCTTGAGATAATGCGCATCACTTGTCACAACCGTCGGTATATCTAGCTCTTGTGATAGCTTTTCGATATAACCATTTATTTTTACCTGCATCTCCCATTTTGATGGCGCATCCGGATGGCCATGATCCTGCAGTTCTAAATAGTACCTATCACCGAATACCGACTTATACCACTCGGCGATTTTTTTTGCCTCACTGTAACTATCAATCTGCAATTGCTCACCTATTTCACTACCGGCGCATCCACTAAGAACAATGAGGCCTTCACTATACTTTTTCAGAACATCACGATCAATTCGCGGTTTATAATAAAAGCCTTCGAGATGAGCAATCGTGCTAAGGTGCATAAGGTTTTTATAGCCCTGATTGTTCATTGCGAGCAATATCAGGTGGTACCGTGCTTTATCCTTTTGCGGATCACGATCTTTGCGCGATCGAGCAGCAACGTACCCTTCCATACCGATGATAGGCTTAATGTTGGCATCTTTTGCTGCCTTATAAAATTCAATAACTCCACTCAATGTCCCGTGATCGGTAATAGCCACTGCCTCCATGCCCATATCCTTCACATGATTGATGAGATCAGGTATCTTTGTCATTCCGTCAAGAAGTGAGTGATGCGTATGATTGTGCAAATGCACATAGTCAGAGACATGTAAATTCGTCTGCTTATTCTGTTGCTTTACCTCACTCATACCTACTCGTATTATACCATTTTCAAAAGCATTTTGAGGCCCCGAAGGACCTCAAGAAGTACTCAGTAGCAGCGCCCTATCGCGACTCAAGCGATGTTTGCACCCTTTCAGCGATACTACCAATCAACCCTGGAAAATCAACAAAAATACTCAATAACCAAATGATAATCGTTACGACGACCGTCGCACCCAGCACACTGCCTAGACCAAACGAGATTCCCCTAATAAAATTGACTAGGTAAATTTTGCGACGGTCATGATAGTAGTCATTAAACATCTCCTCGATGACCGTTCGACGTGCACCCATTTGTTGAGCACGAAGGACTTTCTTTGTCGCAGAAGACTTATCTTGAGATTTTTTTTCAGACTTATTCTTTGTCATTCTTTTTGGCAATTTTATCTTTTAATTGCTCGAGCTCTTTACGCGTCTTTGTTTTAGCGTCACTCGCTTTATCCTTCATTTCTTCTGCTTTTTTCTTGATGTCGTCACGTGTCTCACGACCACTCTTCGGTGCAGTCAGTACTCCTGCTGCAAGACCTGCGATTGCTCCAACGATTGCTCCAATAGCTAGTTTTTTGCTCATATTCAACCCTTCCTTTTTTTAACTTGTTTCATGATAGTCTTGACGAGAAACGCCGGACCGCTGAACCGCTTCGCACCTTTGACCATCTGCTCGACTGTTCCAGCTGTTCGCTGTGCCGTATCCGTCACTGCCTTAATTTGCAATGTGATGCGGATCAACAATATTGCAAGAATAATGCTGAGCAGCAAAAACAATGCCAAAAATGACGAGAGAATAATCACTAATACGTACGCTGCGTCCATATATCCATAGTAGAACGAAATGTCCTACTTGTCGAGGCGTTCACGCAAATACGCCGCGAGTTTATCTCCATGCTCTTTACTTTCTAGCGCAACGTCTACTACTGCCTGAATATATTTAAACTGATCACCCGTATCATGCCACACCCCTTCAACGAAGCGACCATATACTTTATCATGCTGCGCTAGTTCATTGATGCTATCTGCCAGCGTGATCTCACCATTTTTATCCGTTTTCTCTTGACTAATAATCGGCAAAATCTCTGGCGTTAATAAATAGCCACCAACTGAGGCAAAGTTACTCGGTGTATTTTCCTCACCCGGTTTTTCCACCAGTGCCGATACCTGAAAAGTATTGCTATCAATTTGTTCGCCCGTTGCCGCCATGCCGTACTTACTGGCATCTTTTCTATCCACCTCTATCAATGTTATGACTGACTTACCAGTTTTTTCGTATGCTTCTAATAATTGCTTTGCGCGGGGAGTTTCACTACGGAAAAAGTCATCAGCAAAGAACACAAAGAAGGGCTCATCACTTTTGATCAAGTGCTGAGCATTCAATACAGGCCGAGCATTCCCCTTCGGTGTCCCCTTCTGCCTCACATAGACAAAATTCGCAAGATTACCAATTGCCGCGATCTGGTCAGCTTTGTCGTCCTTGCCTTTTTCGCGAAGCTCTTTCTCTAATTCATCACTACGGTCAAAGTGATCTTCAATTGCTCGCTTCGTACTACCCGTCACGATGATAATATCTGTCACACCAGCCGCGACGGCCTCCTCGACAATCAACTGGATCACCGGTCGATCGATAATAGGCAACATCTCTTTTGGCATGGCTTTGGTTTGCGGTAAAAATCGTGTACCCAGGCCTGCGGCTGCGATGATAGCTTTGGTTGGTTTTTTCATTCTCGTCCCCCTTGAATTTCTTTAAGTGTATCATACGCCAGAAGCACTGCTACAGGATCGGTCATACGAGCATTCATAGCGCGAAATTGTTTATGAACAACCGTACGAAAATACGCTTTGGTGATAGCTTGACTATCGTCCTGACGTTGCCATGATTTCACGCCTATAACCTTTCGCGTATCAGTTTTTGCGCCAGAGCAGGATTTGCTTTTCCCTGCGACTTCTTCATGATTTGACCAACAAGAAAGCCAATGACTTTTTCATTACCGGCCCGGAAGTCAGAAACTGCTTTGGCACTGGCAGGATCGTCGAGTACTTCGTCGACAATCGCAGCAATTGCATCTTCGTCACTGACTTGGAGAAGATTCTTCGCTTCAGCGATTTCACGAGGTGTTTTATTATTTGTCAGCAACTCATTAAAGACTTCCTTGGCGGCAGTGCTTGATAACTCATCCGCATCCACCATCTTAGCAAGCTCTATGTATCCTTCGGGAACAAAATTACTGGCGACTTCAGCCGTCTCTTCGTCCGTTGCAACGCCACTGGCAAACCAATGTGCTACCCGTTTGGCAATCGCATCGCCTGCGCTATCTTGTATATTTGCAATTAATACAGCATAGCTTTGGTGGGCGAGTAACGAATCAGTTACTGATTTATCCAATGCAAGGCTAGACCATTTCTCACGATAGTAAGGTGGTAGTTTTGGCATATCAGCCTGCAGTTCTGCGATCTGCTCGTTCGTTAGTACGATCGGTGGAATATCAGGATCTGGCATGTAACGATAATCCTGCGCATCCTCTTTACTACGCTGGCTACTGGTTTTGCCTTTTGCGTCATCCCATCCGCGCGTTTCCTGTATAATTTTCTCGCCTTTTTCTAATAGAGCTACCTGACGCTTGAACTCATACTCTGCCGCCCGTTCAACACTGCGGAACGAATTGAGATTCTTGATCTCCGCTCGTTTTCCAAGCTGAGTCGCTCCTTTTGGTGCAACTGAAATATTAACATCGAAGCGCATATTGCCATGATACAAATCACCAAATGTCACCCCCGCATAGGTCATACGTTTATGTAATTCGGCAGCGTAGGCTTTCGCCTCCTGCGGTGAATGCATGTCAGGTTCGGATACAATCTCGATAAGCGGTGTGCCCGCCCGGTTTAGGTCAACCAAGCTATACTCACCATAATGCGACAGTTTACCAGCATCCATTTCGATGTGCGCATGGTGGATCCGTACAGTGACCGACTGGCCGTTCTCCATCGGTACATCAATGGCACCCTCAAGAATTGTTGGATGGTACATCTGTGTAATCTGATAACCATTTGGTAAATCAGGATAAAAATAATGCTTGCGATCAAAGCGGCTCACGTTCGCAATTTTGGCATTCATAGCCTTGCCAGCGATGACGGCGAGCTCAATTGCTCGCGTATTTAGTACTGGTAGCATACCTGGTAGACCAAAGTCGACCGGGTCAACAACACTATTCGGGCTCTTGTGTCGCGCATCATTATCAGCAGGGCTAAACAACTTTGTTCGCGTCGCAAGCTGTACGTGACATTCAATACCAATTGTCATTTCATATTCTGTCATTATATCGCCCCCAAATCGCGCAATGCACGCTTAAATCCGGCAAGCGCTCGCCGTGCCTGATCATAACTCACCTGAACGTCCGGTTCATGCGCAATCCTATTCCGTAGTTTATGCGCCTCCCATACAGCATCCCGATTCGTAAATTTATCCTTTGCCAGTTTTAATCGATCTCCCATCGTCATGCCACCATAGCCAAGATCACGCATCGCATGATCAACTAATTTATCGCCATTGAGGATTGATAGCGAATAACTCGCTTCACTTTCCTTGGTAAGTGACTGTTCAATTGCCAGCCATCGCATGCGATATTTATCGACATCCAAACGGCGCCCGCGACGCCCGAAAGAAAGGAATGCCAGCAACATCGTACCAACAATAATAATTGCAGCAAAGAGAAATATAATCTCTCCGTTCATGCATCAGCCTCCAAATCCTTTGCCAATGCCAGTAACGCGGCATCACTCCGCCTCTGGCCAATCAACTGAACGCCAACTGGAAGCCCGGTAGCTGTCTTTCCTGCTGGCACGCTAATAGCAGGCATACCGCTCAAACTCGCAGGAACTGTCATAACATCAGCGAGGTACATCTTGACTGGATCAGAGGAATTCTCTCCCAGCTTAAATGCCGGCGTTGGGCTGACAGGCCCAACTAATACATCATACGTGTCAAACAACTCATTAAACGCCTGAATCAATAATGTTCGTGCCTTCTGAGCCTGAAGATAATATGCGTCGAAATAGCCACTCGAGAGTACATAGCTCCCAATCATGATACGTCGCTTGTTCTCGCGAACAAAGCCTTCACTCCGCGATTTCCCGTATAGTTCAGTCAGTGTTGCCGATTGCGCACGACGACCATAACGCACGCCATCATACCTCGCAAGGTTACTACTTATTTCGGCTGGGACCACAATATAGTAGATTGCAAGCGCGTACTTGAGAATCGGCAGGCTCACCTCTTCAACATTATGACCAGCGGCTTTCATCCTACTAACGTATTCCGAGACTCTTTCTTTCACCTCACCGTCAACATCATCTGTCATGAACTCTCGGATGATGCCGATCTTTTGTTGGCGTTTTACTGCTTCAGGTCCAAAAAAGTCCGGTAGTGTCGTCATGTCATGCGGATCGCGACCTGCCATAATGTCCATGACCAGTTCAGCATCGGCTGCATTTGTCGTAAAGCAACCAATTGTATCAGTGCTGCTCGCCATTGCGACGACGCCATAGCGACTGACCGTACCGTACGTTGGTTTAACACCATATACACCGTTAAAACTTGCTGGCTGTCGAATTGATCCGCCCGTATCTGTACCAATGGCAAACGGGACGATATCAAGTGCTGTCACGACTGCAGATCCGCCCGATGAGCCTCCCGCCACGCGCGTCTCATCAACTGCATTCAACGTTGGACCAAATGCCGAATTCTCGGTACTTCCCCCGTGGGCGAATGCATCCAAATTAGCCTTACCGATACAAATTGCACCCTCCGCTTCGAGCCTTTCGATTGCCGTTGCCTGGAGTGGTGCTTCAAAATTCTCCAATATATGACTTGCGGCCGTTGTCTTCGTACCATATGTCAAAAAATTATCCTTAGCGACAAATGGAACGCCGGCTAATCGCCCTGTTACATTACTGCGATCAATCTCTGCTGCTCGTTCAAGCGCGCGCGCTTCGCAAAACGATAGAATAGCGTTATAGTGCTCATTTTTCTTCGCTTCTTCTAGCGCTTTCTTGACATTCGCGACAGCAGAGGATCCCTGATAATCAGCAATTTTCGTCATACTACAAAACCTTTGGCACCTGTATCTGATTGTCTTTTTCTTCTGGTGAGAGCGATAGTAGCTCATCACGCGTAATACGCGGCTCTACAACCTCATCATGACGACCAACATTTTCCAGATCCGTCACCTGATATGTTGGCTCAATACCAGATGTATCAAGTTCGCTTAATTGTGTAACATATTCCAAGATCCTACTAAGATCATCCTGTAACGCTGTTATCTCATCTTCAGACAGCTGCAGCTGAGATAACGTCGCTAGATGTGTAACTTCGTCACGAGAAATTGCGGTGGCCATATGTCCGATTATAGCATAATTACAGTCGCTCATATATCAAACTAGGAGCTTCCTATACTTACTGTTATACTTTGGATAATGCTTATCCTCGACTTACTCAAAAAGAGACGAAAAAGCCTCATCCAGGGATCATTTGAGTTCATCAAATTACAGATTGCAGGCAATATTCCTTTTTGGGGTACCTATGCATTATTTGCGTTGTTCGATAAAACATTCGGTATCAAAACACAAACAGCCCTGCTTGTAGCCACCATCTTGGCATATTTTGCCTTTTTTATTGTTAGTGACATATGGGTATTCAATAAGACTCGCGGACAACGCGATAAATCAACTGTCATGACTCGGTTCATTATTTTTATGAGTATCACGGCGCTTTTGACCTTTAATATCACTATTCAGCTCAAAGAACTCTTTGGCATTTCACCCTATATCGGACAATTTATCTCTGCTGCGCTCTCGATTACTTGGACATTCATTGGATTTAAATTCTGGGTATTTGCACCAGCTAGGCAAAAACAAAAGTCAAAGTCTTCTTCATCGAAGATAGCTAAACGTTGAGATTCTCGTCATCAGTACGCGAAACTTGCGTTTCCCGACTCGTAATTTTCAAATCAGCAAGCGGCATGTCATTAAATGATACTGTTGTATATCGATAGCCAGCCCCGGGTTGCGCAAGTACACCATGGCTGAGCGCCCGAATGGGATTATTAACTGTGCCGTACACTGCTTCATGGGCTTGCCCAAAGAAAACTTGTGACTGTCCATTTTCCCAAGGAACAGGAAACTTATCAAACCGTGGCCCTACTTGACCTAGCAGCTGCCTATAGAGACCCGGCCCTGTGGCATTTTCTTGGATAGTGACGCCGCCTTTGTCGGTATGAATCTTTGCAAGATCATAATCAATACCTAAATCTATATAGGGATCGTATCGTATTAATCGCTGCGTCACAAGAAAGAGATTTGCTGGATGATAAGCTTCGTCCATCCCCACATACGCCCCCTCGTGGTCTGGGTCAGACAGCTCTTTTATCATTGCTCTGGTGACGTCTATTGTCTCGTGACGCATTGCCCGCGCCGTTTCCATAAATAACTCCACATCGGCAGAGAACCTACCTCGTCCCGTTTCCAGCCACCTCGCTTCTAGGCTATTATTGAGGTGGAATATATCTTTTGGATCGTCATCTTGCTGTCCATCAGCTGCAAAATGAAGCTCTTTTCTGACATGCCCATCTTCGGGCACACCTTTTTTATTAAAACGCCCCCTCGACCATGCAAGAAAATCTGGATGTTCGGCCAATACAATATCGTAGAGTCCATAGAGACGCTGATAATCACCCAAGGTATTAGTCAGAGCAATAGCCGCTACACTCTTTTCACGTAGTTGCCTATCCATCTCATTCACTGGCTCCGAATCCATCGCCGGTCGTCCTGGACGAAAACGCCGGATTGCCTCCCTTCGTGTCATACGCTGTCGCTCTATCAACATACTATCCTCCAAATTTTTAAACCCCAAAGTTAATGCTATTGTAGCATGAAACAAATCAATCAGTAGATGAGAGTTTTCTATCTATGCTTATTTATAAAACGGATCTTCGTCCGACGGTGACTGCAGTGATTGATTAGGCTGGGTTGGTGGCTGCGGCGACTGAGTGGGTGATGGCTGTGCAGGGTTTTGTTGTGGCGGTACAGGATTCGACTGAGGCGATACGTTGGGTTGTGGATTTTGAACCACGGTTGCTTCGGTACCATAATGACCAACTTGGAGCATACTAATGCGTCGCTTATGTAACCAAAACAAGATTGCTAGCAGTACAGTGATGATTGTAAGCGATATGAGTGACACAATCATTGCAACCTGCAACTGATTCATGAGTGACGTGTCCTTTGCACTGCCCTGTAGGTCAGTTGATAGATCTTCCAATGGTGATGCCCATCGATTAAACCGATACTCGTCATCCACTGATGCAAATGAACTAGCACTTGCACTGTAATTAGCTGCAAAGAATTCATCAACGCCCTCACGCCATGTATTTGCTATTGAGCTACCGGTTTGAAGAGAAATATTATTTTCTTTCAATAATTCAACTAGTTCAGTAGATGAACGAACGGTACCATTAGAGAAACATGCCTGATCGGGACAATACAGCAGTCCATACACGGCAAAGCCCATAAGTCGACCACTACTGTCAAGTACAGGGGCTCCGTCGTGACCAGGTAGTACCGGACGATCAGTCTGGATGAATCGAACACCGTCCTGCTGATATGCCTGCTCTACACGACTAACATTTGCAATTGGCAAATTGCGCACTTTGTCGATTGTCAGCGTCGTGTCAGTGTATGCCGTGAATCCAACCGCTGCGATGATGTCATTTGCCTGGGCATTTTCATCTGTAGCTATTGGCACGTCCGGGAAGTTGCCATCTACCTTCAGTAATCCAATATCAGCCCTCGGTGTCTCACTGCCAAAAGTATACTGGACAGACTTTTCTGCATCGTAATTAGCGGCGACAAATTCCGCCTTTAGCACACTATCCGAATAAGCAAACGATGGCTTAAAGGTATCACTTCGATTAACGACAATTGGCTTGTCGGACGGCTGAATTGCATACGAATATTCTTCATCTATCGGAGTGATGTAATCATCGGGGATAATTGAACCGATGTTTTGAATTTTAGCCAATGCTTCTTGATCGCCAGTCGATGCACCTGTCGCCAAGTACTCTGCATCAGAATCAAGAATAATTTTTGCATCGAGAAGATAGTCGAGTACGCGCTGTAATCTATCGAGCATCAATTGACGATCAGGAGCAAAATTAATGTAGCCATTAATGGCTGCTTTCTTTTGAGCGAGAATTGCGTGGCCAGTTGTCGCGATATAGCCATCCTGCGAGACAAATGCTCCACTTGCTATGTTCCCAACACAGGCATCGGAGAGGGTTGTTGCAGTCTCGCCATCTTCAAACTTCAGTGCAAGGTCAGCGCAGTAAAGCATCCCCACCCGAACCACACTTGGTTGCGCTTTTGCAATCGATTTTAATGTCTTGCCATCACTGTAGTACTGAGGGGTAACTGTTAGCAGTGCCGATTCCTCTGGTTCTTCAGAAGTCGTATCAGAAGATACTTCACCTTGCTTGGTTTCTTCTGTTGCTGCGTCAGACTCTTCGTTCGACGTTGCCTGAGCAAGCGTTATCGAGGGATGAAAAGAAGTTGTTTGATCATCATTCGTTGAAGTTTCATCTGTTGACTGGTCGATAATCGTTGCCGCCTGTTCATATACAACCGAATCAAACACTTGCTCGACCAGGCTGGCAGCGCTCACGTTCGCCGGCCGAACGTTACTAATACAAATCGAGTATGGCTGATCGTACTGTATCGTATAGTAACATTCATCATACTTTACGTTTGTAATTCGATAGTTTTCGTTGGTCGTGGTATAGCGAACGCGCTGATACTCAACATCGTTAATTGTTGTATTTGATGCTTTGGTTGCCTCAATTGTCACGACAGTATTATCATCAGCTACTCTTTTAGCGAGGCGCCTATCACTGTCCATCTTCACAAACAAGCTCAATTTTGATAGACCCTTATTCTCGGTAAGCTTCGCGGCTTCAGTGAGTTCCTGATCACTCGTCGTTGCAAATAATTCGAATTCGGGCGGTAATGTTGTGAGCGCACGCGACGCTTCAACGCTCTCGATTGGCCGAATACGTACATAATTATAAGCACGAGCAATACGAAGATCATTGTTCTCATAGGTCTGGCCCGAAAGCACTGCTACGCTTTCATCCGTCCCAGCCGTACTATCACCAACCTCTGCATAGCTACTATACAATCGATTATCATAGTTCAGCTGGAATCCCACCTCCGACTGAACATTGACGCGCTTGAGTGTTTGTTCGGGTGGCTGCAGTATATCTGCAAGCTGTTGACGAGCGTCATTATCAACTGCCGTCGTTCGCGGTACAACAAAAAACAGCCCAATACCAACCAGAAGAGCAAGTGCAATAGTAGCGATCAATAACCACTTTACGATACGGCCCAATGGTGACTGGCGCTGATACACCTTTTGTCTAACATCCTGGGATTCCTGTGGGATGTAGGGGTTCGTCGACGAATCTTCCATGCTTATGCACTAGTGTAGCATAAGAGGAATAAATCGTGTAGGGCCGTCACATCTTATTACGAATTTCCGTAATCAAATCCCTTAGTTCAGCAGCCTTTTCGAACTCCAGATTAGCGCTTGCCAAATTCATTTGACCCTCCAAGTCCTTAATCAGACTACCGTATTCATCTTTTGGAATCTTCTTGAGATCTAACTTTGGCTTTTTGTCATCCTCTTTCATCGGGATAATAGCCCGAAGACCTTCACCGATCTCTTTGTCGACACTGCGAGGTGTAATATCATGTTCTTTATTATATGCTTCCTGGATAGCCCGCCGACGATTTGTTTCGTCGATTGCCGCCTGCATCGATCTAGTCACAGTATCGGCATACAAATATACCGTGCCATCAACGTGACGAGCCGCGCGACCAATTGTCTGGATAAGCGCGCTTTCACTGCGGAGGAACCCTTCCTTGTCGGCATCCATAATTGCCACCATACTGAC
This sequence comes from Candidatus Saccharibacteria bacterium UBA2112, assembly GCA_002331045.1. GTDB lineage: Bacteria > Patescibacteriota > Saccharimonadia > Saccharimonadales > Saccharimonadaceae > UBA2112. The sequence goes on along the minus strand of DCYK01000018.1, from coordinate 11,334 downwards.
TTCTGGCAAGTCTAAGCCTTCACGTAACAAGTTAATACCGACCAGCACATCATACACGCCAGCACGTAAATCACGCAAAATATCACCACGCTCCAGTGTGTCGATATCACTATGGATATACGCCGTCTTGATACTCAGGTCTTGCAAGTACTGGCTGAGGTCTTCGGCCATACGTTTTGTCAAAGTGGTCACGAGTACGCGTTGTTTTTTCTCGATGCGGTCGCGAATTTCAGCAATCAGGTCATCAATTTGCCCTTTGGTTGGACGAATAATAATCTGTGGATCGAGTAATCCTGTTGGACGAATAATCTGCTGTGCCGGTTTGGGACTATGCGCTAACTCATACTCACCTGGCGTTGCCGATACATAGATAGTTTGATTAATGTGTCGCTCAAACTCATCAAAACGAAGCGGGCGATTATCCAGCGCCGATGGTAAGCGAAATCCATACTCTACCAACACTTCTTTTCGCGCACGATCACCGTTATACATACCGCGGACCTGCGGTAACGTCTGATGACTTTCATCAATAAGAAGCAGCCAATCATCAGGAAAGTAGTCGAGGAGCGTCGCGGGCTGTTCGCCTGGCTCACGGTTTGTCAAATAACGACTATAGTTCTCGATACCTTTGACGAAGCCTGTCTGCTCAAGCATTTCGATATCGTACTTTGTTCGTTGGGCGAGTCGTTGCGCCTCCAGGTGCTTGTCATGCTTCTCAAAAAACGCAATGCGCTCGTCAAACTCAGCTTGAATATTTTCAATTGCCCGGGCAAGTTTTTCCTTTGGCGTCACATAGTGGCTAGATGGAAATATCTGCAGCTCATGTGGCTCTCCCAATATCTCACCCGTCAGCGGATCAATACGCGTCATGCGCTCAAGCTCATCGCCAAAAAACTCAATTCGGTAGGCCACATCACTACCAGCTGGAAATACATCGACCACATCGCCCTTCACTCGGAACGTACCGCGTGCAAAATCAATATCGTTACGCTGATATTGAATATCAGTTAGTTGACGAATAAACTTGTCCTGCAAGCGACGCTCACCTGTCGTGAGGTGAATTGACATGTCGGCGTAATCATCCGGACTACCAATACCATAAATACAGCTCACACTGGCTACAATAATCACATCACGCCGTGTCAGTAGTGCACTCGTTGCGGCATGACGCAAACGATCAATCTCCTCGTTAATCTTGCTGTCTTTTTCGATATAGGTGTCGCTGGAACTGATGTAGGCTTCCGGTTGATAATAGTCAAAATAACTAACAAAGTAATGCACCTCATTATCTGGAAAAAACGCCTTAAACTCACTGTACAGCTGTGCCGCGAGAGTCTTGTTGTGCGCTAACACCAACGTCGGTACTTGTCGGTCGGCAATAATATTCGCCATCGTGAACGTCTTACCACTCCCTGTCACACCCAGCAGTGTCTGTTCGTGCTCACCTTTCTCCAACCCTTCCACTAATTGCGCAATCGCCGCCGGCTGGTCACCAGTCGGCTGATAGTTCGTGGCAAGTTGGAACTTCTGACTCATCTTTTTATTTTAGCACTTCAGGGGTTCATGCCGATAATATATGTCAATCGATGAAGTACCGGCTCGTTGCACTGGTAAACTAGCTATCTTCATTCCCAGCGAAATGTTTTGATACTAATAAGGAAGATAACAACCAGCCATGCACCCATGATAGCAAGCTGGAGTCCAAGTGAGGCAAGGTCAGCTCCCTCGGTAACAATGCGCTGCATACCTTCAATAAGAGGCGTCAACGGTAAATATGTCGTTATCCCTTGTAGCCATTCAGGCATTAAAGCTCGAGGCACCCATAAACCGCTGAACGCCAATGATCCTAAAAATATAATCTGTCCATAGATATCTGATTGCGTCGTATTCCTCGCCCATCCGCCAACCATAACTCCCAGCGCAATCATCAGCGCAGCCCCAACGAATACAAACACTCCAAAGTCAAAAATACTACCCTGTATTTTCATGTTGAATACCAGGCCTGCAAATGCCGTCATCATAACCACAGAAAGAACGGTGACGATAAAGTAGGCGAGCACGAGACCAGTAATCATTTGACTTGACCGAAGTGGCGTTACACGCATACGCCGCAATACACCAGATTTCTTATCAGCAGGTATCGCACTTGCAACACCAAAAATACCAACCATCATAATCGCCATAGCAGTAAACATGGCATAAAAATTATCAAACATGCGAGCGTTCGTTCCTCTGATCGATTGTTGTTCGAGTTGAATTGGTGGCTGCGAGCCAAGAGCAGCATTCGTAGATTCTGCAATTCCGCCCATTACACCCATCAAAATATCACCAGTCGACAAATCCGACTGATCTACGACGACATTCACCCTGCCTGACGGCACACCATTTTCATTTGTTTTCCCAAATTCTTTTGGTAATTCTATAATCCCATCGATTTGACCACTTTTCATTAGTTCTTTCGCTCCATTTAATGAGGCGGTGGTTTCTGGCTGATTGAGTACCTTTACCTGATCTATATTTCTCTTGAATTGAGCCGCAAACTCTTCGTTTGAATTATTGATTACGGCGACCTTTAGCGATATGTCATCTGTATCACGAGTCGTAAATGAACCAAAAACGAGTAATAAGATCAATGGAATCGAAAAAAGAACTATGAGCGTTATAGGATCACGAAATACTCGTAGAAACTGGATTCTTGCATACAAGAGCGCTGTCTTCATGCTACTTTCTCAATGTCTTTCCTGTTAGATTAATGAACACGTCCTCTAGATCAGCTTGCTGGACAACTTCCTTTTTCTTGAATCCTGAATCCAGTAGATTCTTAATGAGCTTTCTCGGTTTATCCATAACGATAATCTTGCCGTCGTCCATAATTGCCACACGGTCACATAACATTTGCGCCTCTTCCATGTAGTGGGTCGTAAGAACGATCGTGATATTACGTTTTTGCAGTCGCTTGATTAAGTCCCACATATTGCGTCTTGCCTGTGGATCAAGGCCAGTTGTAGGCTCATCAAGAAACAGGACCCGCGGTTGATTCACTAATGCAGATGCGATACTAAATCGCTGCTTCTGACCGCCAGACAATTTCTCTGGATATTCATTTGCTTTCTCGGTTAATTCTACCTCAGATAGTAATTGCGTTACATCAACCGATACACCATAGATAGCCGCCAAAAGCTGAAGCTGTTCGCGTAAATTCACTTTTTCATAAAAGGCACTCGACTGCATTTGTACGCCGATTATCTTTTTTACCGCCTTCGGGTTTTTCACGACATCAATGCCATCAACAGTAACCGTACCGCCATCAATCGTTCGCAATGTCTCGATCATCTCAAGCGTTGTGGTCTTGCCTGCACCATTTGGGCCAAGTATACCGAATACTTCCCCCTCCCTGACAGTGAAGCTTACGTCCTTTACGGGAGTCTTGCGACCATACCGTTTAGTCAAATTCTCCGCCCGAATAATATCTACCATAGTCTCTCTTAGTATAGCAAACTGGGTCGTTATCCGATCGTGAACTAATCTTTATACCTCGCGCTCAATAGAATGTTTTTTGCCTGTTGGTATGTTTCATTGTTTAGTGCATCCTCTGCCTGTTCTAAATTGTTGTATATTGTTGGATTCGTTTCTTTATCAAATGTAATTGTACCGAAGATAAAACTACTATCTGTATTATATTTCGCAGGTAACAAATTGTCTAAACCAACGCTGCCATGATAGCCACTAAACGTCTGTTTCTTTGCTAGCTGTGTCGCATTATGGAGTAGAACATGAGGAATGTAGCCCGTCACCGTATCTACTTGCGTTGATGGATCGCTGGGGTTACTAAAAGTAGTCTCTACCTTTGAGGCCACGATACTGCTCACATATGGCTCTTGCGTTCGCTCGGATAAATACTCATTTTGAGCAATCTCACCAAAACGAGACAGCTTCACCGTATCCACAACTTTTACTGGACCTTTAGGTATTGGTCCACAGCATATATCAACCGGACCTATACCAGAGCGAAATTGCAAGATAACCATATCATCAGGGCTAGTTATTGTGACATTGTCGTATGCCACATCCTCACCCTCGTTACGGATCTGACTAAGCTTCCACTGCTTTGGGTATTCGAAGCAGATTTTTTCATACTCACCACAATACGTTTCTTTCTTTTCCGATACTACCTCGTCTTCGCCCTCTTCTCCCGTCGCCAACTGGCCAGATTGCTGTCCCTGCCGTCCTTCATCCTTAGCGATAATGTTCTGCCAAAAAATAAAACCAAGCGCTACCATAAGGCCTACCACTAATACACTGATAATCATCAGGTGCACACTACCGGCTTGTTTGTTCATTTGTCTTGCCAACTTTCTTATTGGTTATGTTATTTTGAATATAGCACTCACTAGCCCTTTTTGCTATATCGTTTGCTAAGATATTTATCTGTACCATCGTGCTCGAAGTCCTCGTACTTTTCGTCAAGCGCCTCAATAACTTTCGCGATCAAGCGATCAGGGTCGGTATCAAAGATAATATCCCGCGCACCTGGTGCCTCAACATGGTCAAGAAGCGTTGGAATATAATCCGCCAGACCACCACTTCCCATCAGTACACCGCAAACTTTGCGGCTTTCTAATGCTGTTGCCAGTTCGTGCAGGCTACCCATGCGTCCTCCAACAGTTACGACAGCATCGGCACTTCGCACGAGATGCACATCACGACCAACGTATTCCATACCGGTAAAGTTGATGTAGTCAAACTCTTTCGTCGGTAACTTATACACACCCACATGCTCGCGAAACGAACTAGCCGGGCTAAAGCCTACCGATATACCGCGCGTCTCCTCAACGCTCGCAAAGCCCATCGCTGCATAATGTGGTAAGCCAACTGTCGCACCAGTTAATAATGTTTTATGTTGCGTCGCAATTGCCTTACCCAAGTCATATGCTAATTGATGTGATGCCGTGACCGTATCACCGCTTGCTGCACCTGACACGCAGATTTGATATCTCACGCTATCACCTCACTTACCTTATAGTCATCAGGCGCATTTTTGAGATATTCATCAATTTTGTCACGCGAGAGTAAACCAGCCTGAGCGCCAAGTTTTTGCACGACATTCATGCTATTGATCGGTGCCCACGTGAGTGCCGTTTCCATCGATTCGCCGAGCGCAAGCGCCGCAACAATCGTCGAAGCAAATGCATCACCAGCACCAGTTCGATCAAGTGGAGGCGCAGGATCTGGATAATTGGGAATTGTCACCAATCGCCCATCATATGATGCGTACGACCCGTTTGGTCCGTCCGTAATGACGACAATTTGCGGACCAAGCTCATGTAAACCATTGACGAGATCACGCAGCGAATCATGTGGCTTTCCCGTTACGTCCATCGCTTCCTCGCGATTCATGATGACAATATGACTTCGCTTATAGATATCCCGTAACTTATCGACACCCCATTTGAAATGGAACGTTCCCGGTTGAAATGCAAGCTTGATATCGGAATGTGCAGCAAGATATGTCAAAAGATCCTGGTGAAGTTGCCAAGACTGATCGCTCAGTAGCGATAGGTACACCCAATCCGGTTCCTTTGTTGGCTCTTTCCATTGGTATGTATAATCTTCGTTTTTGACCAAAATCGTTCGCTCGGCACCATAGCGCAATACATAGTAGTAGTTCGATGGAATACCGGGCTGAAGATCAAGGAGTGCGGTTGAGATAGCTTCGTGCCGAAGATGTTCGACCGCCTCATGACCAGGTTGATCATCACCAAGGAAAGCAAGTAGTTCCGTCTGGATTCCTAAGCGCGAAATTGAAACAGCAGCATTCGGCGAAGGCCCTACCGCTCGAACAATCTCGACACCATCATATGGCGGCTTACTTCCAAGCGGTAGACTAATTCGCTTACTCCCATCAGGATCCGTATCAACCCGAGCCACATCCTTGTTGAGTTGAATAAACGCATCTGTAAAAATATCGCCGATAGCTAACACGAATGGCTGTTCACCCGTTGACACTGGTTCGTGTACACTTGGATACTCCTCATCATGCGGCTGCTTCAAGCCAATCTCGTCGACCAATTTTTCAACAACTTCATCGCGCGTTCTATCGTGATCTGCATAGCGTCGAATAATTTCGGCGCGTAAATGTCGTTGCGCATGACCATAGGTCCGCTCGTCAAACTTTAACTGATGATGGGCATTTTCAATAATATCCTGCAAGTTAAACGATACCAATTCCCCTTCAAGCTCGAGCAGCACATAATCACATTCATGCAATTGCTGCTGTCCCGCTTCATTCTTCGCATAACTGTTGAGCGAATAGTAAGCCTCTTCGCCAGTTGTGTTGGCCGGATCAAGCCCTAAATGCCGCAATACATGATGCCCGTGTTCGATAATATCACCGAGTAACCGCGCATCCACACCGGCACCGCCGGTCGCTTTTTCTAGCGCCGCAATATTAGCCACAAATAGTGGATGATTATTACCAAGAAGCTGTTTCAACGCACTCGTCATATCTATAAAAAGTGTATCATGCTTACGCTTTGATCGCCATGGCCTTGCGACGTTTTAGGAGAGCTTATTATTTCACTGGCTTTTCATGCAGAGGCATATGATGCAGTCGTGCATCGTGATGCAGAATCCCTGTTTTAGCACCGATATGCTGCACAACAGAGGTTGAATTAGCGCTTCCAAAAACAATGCTATCAACGAGCGACTTCCCTTGAGCCCACTGAGACAAAAACCCAGAGCCAAATGCATCACCGGCGCCCGTTCGATCAATCACCTTGACATCCTGATACATCCCAGCCGTAACAATCGTCTTTCCATCACTAGCAACAACACCATTCGGTCCATCACTCACAATTGCAACAGAAACCAAGTTGAGGGCATGCGTCACTAACTCTTCCGACGTCTTCCCCTCAACGATGTGCGCCATCTCTTCCTTATTTACCGACAGCACATCAACGTCATCAAGGAGTGACTTTAACTTATTTGGATGCGCCAACTCTCGCTTGCCAGGATTGAACATGATTTTCATGCCATTACGCTTTGCTTGCGTAAAAAGCTTATCCAGAACATCAAAACACCCTGCCATTGATGACACATACAGCCAATCACCATCAACACCGCTCAAATCAAAATACTTTGCATGGTAGTGCGTCGAGGCACCACGATAGGTCAAGATTGTTCGCTCGCCCGTGGGCGCGAGTAGTAGTACCGAGTAGCCCGTATGATACTTATCACTGTAACTAACATGCGAGGTATCAACATTTTCCCTGTCCAAATCATTCAGTACCGCCTGACCTGCCGGATCATCACCAATTGTTCCCATAAATACCGCATGTAATCTTTGTCGCGTAAACGTCACCGCAGCGTTTGTGGCACCACCGCCAGTACTAAATGTAATACTATTCACGTCTGCCTTGGCCCCCAATTCCAGCTTCATGAACTGTTCGTGCGCAGAGCGATCACTCACCGGTTCAAACTCGTCACTATGGCTCAAGAATACGTCCTGCACTGCTGCACCGACGGAAATAATCTTTATGTTTTTCCCACTCTTCATTATTGTCAGTATAGCATATCCTTATCACTATGGAGACTTGACAAAATTGACATTTTTATTATATTATTTACTTACCAGTCATCCAGTGATTGGCGACACCTACAGAGGAAAGGCATACCTACCATGGGCATTATTGTCGTCTTTGGCAGCGTCAACGACCCCAAGCGGGTTACAAGTAAGGCCTACAGCAAACTTCGACAGCTCGTTGGACAGCGTCACAACCAGAAGATCCACATCGTTCGTCTCGATTCGGATTCCAAAGCAAGCGTGATTAACGATAGACTGCATGATCTCAGCTATAAGGAGCAGACACCGCCAACCTACGAAGAGATTGAAAGTGAGCTCCTGAGGAGCGCGTTCGGCGAACACTCGCTAGATGACGTTCTCGCCTATGTACTTCCGCTCGATGATGACTCGACCGACTTCTCGCCTGACAGCGACGATGATGACTCGACCGATTTCTCGCCTGACAGCGAATGGGAATGGGTTATCGACCTGCTCCCCGATAGTGCATCGGGCTACAAGGTCCGGCAACGACACGACGGCAAAGGTACGTGGCTTGACTGGACCGGCAGAGGGCCAAAAATTCTCTAATACAGTGTCGGCGCCCGAGGATGTACTTCCTCGGGCAATGACCCGACTTATCCTCAATCGGATGGGTCGGGTCATTGACTATACTACCGCTCTGCCTTCGCTACCAAATGCTTTGATTTTTTCTTCGACAACTTTCTGGACGGCACCATACACCTCTGGCATGAGTTTGACAACGGCATACTCATCAGGGTTTTCGCGCAATACTTTCTCGAGTGTTTTACGAAAAGCAATACGCATGTCACTATTAATATTAATCTTGCTAACACCAATCTTTGCCGCATCTTCAAAATAATGGAGCGGGGTGCCCGACCCACCGTGCAAGCTAATATGACAATCTAGTTCATCATGAATCTGCTGCAAGAGCTCCAGGTCAAGTTCTTTCGGTACGGGATATTTGCCATGTAAATTGCCCACAGCCGCCGCAAACGTATCAATACCTGTCGTCTCGGCGAAATACTTTGCACTATCTGGTGTGCTAAATGTTTTTTTGATCTCGTCATAATCAATCTTTTCGTCGTGCAGATTAGATGATCCGCCAAAATAGTGCGGCTCACTCTCTACTAATGCCCCTGTGAACTTGGCATATTCGACGACTTCCTTAGTCTTGGCGATAATCTCCTGTAGCGATGCGTCATGATTCTCCTGACTGACATCAATATGAATAAACTCAAACCCCGCATCAATCGCGCGCTTGCAATCGTCAACCGTTGGACTGTGATCCAAGTTAATGTACATTTCAATGCCATATTCGTCCTTATAGTTATCAACCATGTCACGAATGTTTTCTAGTCCAATCGCCTTCACTTCACCATGACTTACTTCCACTAGCACTGGTGACTTTAGTTTTTGCGCAGCGCGCGAGACAGCAATTAGTGTCTCCTGATTGTCGATATTAAATGCACCGACTGCAAAATGTTGCCGCCGAGCACGCTGAAATAGATGCCGCGCCCGCATGGTATTCGCCCTGATGTATGGAATCGTCAAACTCATATACCCACCTTTGTTATTATCTATGATATTGCGGCGTCGTATCCACAAAATGCATTATATTACTTACCATTGTATCACCCGTTAGACCAAAGTGCTCCAGCAGTTCGTCTGGTGTACCGGATTCACCAAAGCGATCATATATACCAATACGTTTCAATGGAGACGGCAGCTTTTCACTCAAAAGCTCCGCAACCGCGCCGCCAAATCCCCCTGCATACTGCGCTTCCTCAGCCGTAACGGCACGACCAGTTTTCTTGATGCTTGCAACTATCGTATGCGTATCGAGTGGCTTAATTGTAGGAACGTGAATGACCTCGGCTTTTACACCTCTTTCTTCCAGTCGTTTCGCTGCAACAAGTAGCTGATACGTCATCGTGCCAGTGCCTAGCAGCGTCACGTCATCACCTTCGCGCAGGACGTATGCTCTGCCAATCTCAAACGGAGAGTGTTCAGTTGTAAAGACGGGTGTTTTTTCACGAGCCAACCGCAGATACGATGGTTTTCCATTTTTTGCAATTGCCATTGTCGCCTTTTCGGCCTCAACGCTATCCCCTGGTGCTACGACCACCATGTTTGGCAATACCCGCATCAATGCGATGTCTTCGAGCATTTGATGTGTTGCGCCATCCGGACCCACGCTCACTCCAGCATGGCTACCGATCACTTTTACCGGCTGGTCGTTCAGACAAATCGTCGTGCGAATCTGCTCCCAATTACGGCCCGGGCTAAACGCAGCATAGCTACTCGTAAAGGGAATTTTACCAGCTCGCGCCATACCACTCGCGACTGTCACGAGGTTTTGTTCAGCGATACCTATCTCGATGAACCGCTCCGGAAATGCCTCTTTGAATTTACTCATTTGCGTGCTATCGGTCAAATCAGCGCATAGCGCTACGATGTTTTCATTTCCTTCACCAGCTTGCTTTAGGCCGCGCCCAAAACCCGCACGCGTTGGCTCCCGCTCGACATCTTCGGAATAAATACCTCTCTTTAGATGAAAATCTGTCATTCGTGTTCTCCTGTGATCTTTCCGTCAAGCGTCCGTAGTTTGTGCAATGCACGACGTGCTTCAGCGTGATTCGGCGGCTTACCATGCCAATGATAGTCATACTCCATAAAATCAACACCCTTGCCAGGAATTGTATGGGTAATAATAACACTTGGTCGATTCGTGATCGCTCGGGCCATACTAGCCGCGTCCCGGATACTCTCGACATTATGCCCGTCAATTTCCTGCACATGCCAGCCAAATGACTCCCACTTGCCGTGCAGATCCTCGAGCGGCATTACTTCGTCTGTTGGGCCATCGATTTGAATGTTATTGCGATCAATAAATACGATCAACTGCGACAATTTATATTTACCAGCAAACATTGCCGCTTCCCATATATTACCTTCGTTCAATTCGCCATCACCAGTAATGACATAGACAAATCGCTTGGGATTTTTGTCCAGATATTGCAGCGTATACGCTGCACCGGCCGCCTGCGATAAACCACTTCCCAGTGGTCCACTCGTATTTTCTAAACCAGGTAATTTCGTTCGTTCTGGATGTCCCTGCAGGCGACTACCAAACTTGCGCAATGTTTCGAGTTCCTTTTTGTCAAAAAAGCCTGCATGTGCCATTGCAACATACTGGATAGGGACGCAATGACCATTACTGAGAAAGAAGTAATCACGCTCATTCCAGTTCGGACGCTCGGGATCGTATTTCATAATATCGAAGTAGAGCGTAGCGACAAGTTCGGCTAGACCTAACGGGCCAGCACTATGACCACTACCAGCATGTTCAAGCATGCGCACCAAATCTTCGCGCAGTGCATACGCCTTGTGCTCAAGTTCGACTATTGTCGGTTGCATTTTTGCCATTACATCGCCCCTTGTTTGTTTACTTCTTTCATCATCGTATTAAATGCAGTCTCAGGGTCAGCCGCCTTTTGAATTGCACCACCGACATACAAGACATCAACACCCCCCTGAGATAGACTGAAGGCGTTTTCGGCAGTCACACCACCATCCCAGCCAATTTCCACACCATTGTTAATACGCTTTATCAGCCGCACTTTCTCTAGCTGCATCATGCTCGCCGTTCCACCATACTTACCCAGTTCACCACTAAAAATCATTACATGATCTGCCGCTTCGATCAGCGCCGAGACATCTGCTGGTACGGTCGAGCGCATCAGCGATAAACC
>DCYK01000027.1 GCA_002331045.1 Candidatus Saccharibacteria bacterium UBA2112 | reverse complement strand
TCCATCAGCAACCGCGCAAGCTGATTTGTTGCCAACCGAGATTTTCGTGACTGTTTTTCCCGCTAGAGCACCTTGGACAAGGGTGGGGTGAGTGCGATCGCTCGTATCACCAAGTCCTAATTGACCATAATCGTTAGCTCCCCAGCAGTAGAGCTGCCCATTTGCAATTGCACAGTCTGACTCATCGTTTTTGAGATCAGTAATTGGTAAACCGGTTGCAATAGGACGTGGTGGATCGGCACCAAGAAGGGTTGTCTTGGCAATTTCCGTGATTGTCCTGACGGGGTTGCCGCTATCATCGAGTATCTCAACTTCCCCCGTAGATGTTACGGGAAGCAGGTCGCCCGAGGGGGGTGGTGCAGAGACGGAAAATGTTGTTCTGTAGTCACTATTCTTTTCAAGATAGGCATCTGATCCAACGATGACACCGCCGCAGTCAGAGCGCGGAGTGAGCGTTGTCCACCCTGTCGATCCTGCTTCGGCGCAGCTATTGGCGTAAACAACACCCGAGCGAGCAGCTTCAGCAGCAAGGGCATTGTAGTTGCGAGTATTGAGTACTACCGATGTGGACGCAGTGAATTGCAAAAAAGTTGATGCCATAATAGCGATCCCAACTCCAAGCAGAATAGTTGCTGGGAGGATAAAGCCTGGGCGAAATACTTTTTTCATCTTCTTTTTCATCATGTTGCTCCATTTAGGCGTGTTATGCGTATCGATCCGGTTTGTTCAGTATTGCCAACGCCTGCAGTAATAGTGACTGATATGGTCTGAGCGGTACTGGGAACTGTGTTATTGTCAGGATCATATTGGTCGGTAATAGGGGTGGAGTGATGGGGGTTGAGATAGTAATCAACACTAAAGTCAGAAACGTTTTCGAGAAGTTTTGCATCAATACCTTGGCACGATCCGCTACTGACATTTGCAGCACATGAAGTCTTTTGTGCCATCGAGTATCCTGCACAGCGAGCTATTCCATTCGCGAGTGTCCTTCGGTAGAGTGTTTCGTCTTTGACGAAGTAGACGACGTTATTCAAAATAGGTGTCTCGCAGTCCGTTTGATATACCAGTGTGCGGTTACCACTCGTGTCGGTAGATGGGAGAACGGTTGTTGCGTACTTGCTAGCAATTATCACCCTATTCGCTGTGCCATCACCCTCAATCCCGGTCCATGCCCACTGGGTTGGACTGCTTGGATTATTATTAGAGCCAGTTGGATCAGCTATCGTATTTGTATCATGAAAACTGGTAGCTGTATTGAGCTCGCTCTCAATTGTTCGAAGTGCAGTCCGCATGTCACCGGTTGTGACGACTGTTTTTAATGCATTACTGTTTGACGCATAAAGGTCGTATAGGGAAGTGAATAATATGCCCATCAAGATTCCGAGGACTGTGATAACAACGACAATCTCGGGTATGGTAAGTCCACTACTACTTGACAAGCGTCGCATGGCCGACCGACTCCGAGTCATAAATAACAGTTGAAATGATTTTTACAGGCAGGCTTGAACTGCATCCGAAGGGATATTGTACGCGTAGTTCTTGGATTGTATCAGTGGGAAGGGGCGTATTCGTCAGTGGCTCTGCTTGCAGTCCGGACACAGCGGTTCCCCAGTACTTGCTACTTGGCTCGGATGAATCATTTGTGACGATGATGCTTCCTGGGGCAGAAGGATTACCATCGGGATTTGGCAGTAAATTATTAACACTTCCTGCACCGGTAGTACACGCGGTTGATCCAGGGAGAAGTCCTCGGGAGGTTATCTTGCTAAGATTAGATAAGGCTATATCATTTGCTGCCGCCTGACTGGTGACGACCGTTTGTTGCGAAAGGCCGGTGAGAAACAACTGAAAGAAGAGCGTCATGAATATTGTAATGATGACAAGCGTCACCACCATTTCAGTAATTGTGAATCCAGCTTCTCTTACCACCATAATACTACTGCTTATCATAGCAAAGTGTTCTCTGGATTCCAAAATATATGTCTACGAAGAGGGTGTAGGTTCTTTTTTCCGCGAGGGCCATTTCGAATCGTCAAAGCCAAGCCATATCATCCATACCAAGGGTAAAAAGATGGCTAACAAAACGAACCAGTCTTCCTTGCCAAGCTTTTTGCCGATATGGTACATCGCAATATAGACAAAGATGATCGAAATAAGGCCGACAAAAGGTAAAAGGGCAAAGATGGCCCAATAGCCGTGCTGATTGCCCATCTCGAGTAACTTCCACATGTTATACAGTGGCACCCACGCTGCCCACTGAGGGACACCGGCTTTTTTGAATACTCTACCCAGTAGAAAGGAGCTGATTGCATACGAGACAAGCCAGAAAAGTCCGAAAAAGAGCAATACACTCGCTGTTACTGCGGGATCAACTGTGTCACCGTTATGTGCATCGTACCCATAATATTCCATTGCTAAATCCTGTAACTCTTATGTTGCATTCATTGTAGCATACCTCTTGGTGTGCTACGCTAACAGAGATGAAAAAAGTATTACATGGTGGTGAGCTGGCAGCCTATATCAAGGAACGACAAGCAAAGCAGGTGCGTGCCTTGCGACAGGCGCATCATGTCTTTCCGCGACTAGCGATTGTTCAGACAATTGATAATCCTGTTATCGATTCTTACGTGCGGCTCAAGAAGGCCTATGGTGCCGATATTTTGGTTGATGTTGAGGTGTACAAGATTGACCAGGCTGACCTACCTGGTGTGGTGGAGCGACTCAATAATGATAGTTCTATTCACGGTGTGATTATTCAGCTTCCACTTGCGGACGAGACAGGGACACAGGCAGCAGTAGATGCCGTTACGCCGCAAAAAGATGTCGATGGGCTTGGTGCTCGGGCTGTGCTGGATCCAGCAACGCCGCTCGCAATTATGTGGTTACTTGCTGGTTACGGTGTTGATCTTGCGGGTAAAAAGATTGCGATTGTTGGAAATGGACGATTAGTTGGTGCACCACTTGCGCGACAGTGGAAGAATAGTGGCTACAGTGTGACGGTTTTTGACAGCAGTAGCCAAGATATGCAGGCACAGCTACCGCAGTTTGATGTTATTGTCACGGCCGTTGGAATTCCAGGTCTTATCAACGCAGATGACGTTAAACAGGGAGCAGTAGTGGTCGATGCGGGTACGGCTGCCGAGCATGGCAAGATTGTTGGTGACGTAGCGCCGGATCTGCGACAGCGATCTGATGTGGTGATGACACCCGAAAAAGGCGGTGTTGGTCCATTAACGGTCACGGCATTGTTTGATAACGTGATCCGTGCAGCACAAAAGACGGTGCCAAATAAACCGCAGGAGTAGCGGGAGTCTAAATACCGAGCGCTTCTTTAACGCGCGCAACGACTTGGCTTGGAGTCAGTTCTGCCTTGACGATATAGTCGCGAATACCAAGGTTTTTGAGGTGTTTTGGTGATTCTTCGACACCAAGGTTTGTGAGAATAATGACAGGTATGTCCTTGCCCCATGACTTACTTCTGATGTGTTCTAGAGCTTCCTGGCCATTCATCTCGGGCATTTGTAGATCTAGGAGGATGAGGTCAGGGTGAAACGACTCTACCATTTCGACACCAGATTTACCGTTGTCAGCTACTTGCACGTCAAAGCCATCGGCTTCGAACTTCATTCGGTACATCTGATTAATAACCGAGTCATCTTCAATAATTGCGATTTTTGTCATACTTTAATTATAGTACAGTACAAGAGTAGTATGATAAATATTGACAAATTATACATTATATATTATAAATAAAACATATATGAAACCACTAAGGAATTTCGAATTTGGCAACGATCCTCATCCTATCCCTCGCGTCCAGCAGTTTTCGGGGGATACACCTTCTCTCCACTTAGATGAGTGTCGTAAATTAGTGGCGGAGCGTTATCTCCAAGAGGGGTATATTACTGATGCGCAAATTGATCTAGCGGACGGTGCGATAAATAGACGGACCGATCCATATGTTGAACAATCTGAATATTTTGGGGTGTACGATCAGGATGGTGTCATTGAGGCGACAGCTAGACTTATAAAAGTATCTGAACATCCTGAAGACTGGGTTTTTCCACTCGAAAAGGAGTTTCATTTGTATCCACAATTCTCTACGCTCATAGAAGAGACACGAAGGAAAGATCCGCGGTCGATTGTTGAGATATCTGCATTAGCTAAGAAAGAGCATGTAGATCATCTTACTTCTCTTGAAGTATATCGTTATATTTGGCAACATGCGAAGCGAACAGGATATAATATTTGTTTGATTTCTGCCGACATCCGCCTCGGTAATAAAATGTCAGCCATGTTTGGAGAAGCGATCGTTCAGGTAGGTGAGCCGAGTTACGTGCTTGGGTCGATGACGGTTCCGCTCATTCTGCAGACGAATAAATGCGCCGAGGCAATGAAAGATGTCTATTTAGAAACCGTTGCGCAATACAGCGAAAGTGACGCCGAGGTCTATAAGGAACTGATAAATTATCTTCGAGATGGTTTGGAGGCGGAGTACTTCGACGCAGCTGAAAAGCGCCAGCTTGCAGATATAGGTATAACTATTGATTAATTACTTTATATAGTATATAGTATATAAGGTCCGAACTTCGTCAACTAAAGGGTTGGGAAATGGCGCATGAAAGCGAAAGGACGCCTAGACGTCCTCGGAGCTTGCTTAACAAACTTGTAACTATTGTCACTTCGAAGTGGTTCGTGGGTTCTGCAATGATAGGCGGCTTTGTGTACGCCGTGGTGCGAGCACTTATCGCAAGTCCAGCACTCGCAATCTACGGAGTAAATGTCTGGATTTTTCTTGCAATCGATGTACTTACAGTTCCGCCTTACATCATTTGCATCAACCGTACCATTCGACAACTCGGCTCCGCTTCCTGTAAAGGTAGTGTGATTAATGGACTTGGTGTTGCACTGTCTTTTGTTGCACCATACGCCTATATCTCAATTGCGGGTGGAGCAGCAATGTCCCCGTGGGCGATAGTAGTTTTTGTTTTGATTATCGCCACCTTTGCAGTCCTTGGTCCAATTCGCACTATTGTGGCCAGGTTGAGAAAGATTCGGTAAGGCCTGCGTATTGTACGTGGGCTTTACTATTTTTTTGGGGTGTTGATGGTATACTTGTGATTAAGAGATGGTGGTGTTTCTACAGTTGTTATCGCTTCTTATACTCTCGGTACTCGGGTTTATTGTTTGGCGCCAACGACCGAGAGACACTGTCCATATTGGCTTTTTATTTTTTTCGTTATCTCTCTCCTTGTGGATCGCTAGTGGGTTATTAGCAAATATTCAGTTCGAGCAAGCAGTTTTTTTAAATAAACTGGTTTTTATTTTTCCAATACTTCTCTTACTCAGTGGTCTTGATCTAGCAATAAAATTGACTAAACGACACACAAGAGTCGAAATGTTTGTCGGAGTATTAGCGATTGTTGCGGTTATTGTGACATTAATGACAGATAGTATAGTCGCAGGTGTTATACCAAGATATAGTGATGAGGTATTTGTGGGATATAACATTGAAAGGGGCAAACTATATTTTGCTTACATTTTCTTCCTGATTTTCATAGCTGCAACTGCTTTCTCGTACCTAGTTAGAAGGCTACGTTATGCAAATGGTCGAGAACGTGACCAAATTAAGATCGTAAGCATGGGGTTGTTTTTTGGTCTTGTGAGCGGCCTACTTACGGCATTCATTCTTCCGAACTTGCTTGGACATTCAGGTCCTGCGAATTTTAACTTTATTACGGCATTTCTCATAGCCATTGCTTTTGCATATGCAATTGTCAAGTATGATTTGTTTGATATCAAATTGGCTGCCGTACGTGGGGTGGCGTATGGCGGTGTATTAATCACTCTATCGGCAGTTTACTATATGTCGGCCTATGTACTGACGACCTTTTTTTTCGAGGGAGATATTAGTTCGACTGTAAGTATTAGTCCTGTTAATATCATATTAGCTCTTACGCTTGCTTTTCTATTTCAGCCCCTGAAGCGTTTCTTTGATCGAGTTACAGACAATATATTCTACCGCGATCAGTATGATACAGAAGCCTTTTTTGGGTCGTTAAGTGATTTGCTGGCATCGACAATTGACTTGCGTGGATTATTAGAAAAAGCATCTCATCAAATCAGTACAACGTTCAAAGCGGAACAGGCGTTCTTTTTCGTTTATTACACTAACGAAGCACATCACCATATGTCGGCCGGAACAAAGGGGCACAGTAAATTACCTGTTCATGACATAATGATGCTTGATCAGTACGTCCAGCGGAAAAATGAAAAAATATTTCTGACTGATATGCTTTTGGATGAGTATGAACATATCCGTCGCATGTTGGTCAGTCATGGGATTGGGCTAGTAATGCCTTTGTGGCATGAAGGACGTGCAATGGGATATGTATTGTTAGGTGAGCATCAGAGTGGAAAATATACCAAGCGTGACCTGAATGTATTGATGGCGGTAAGTAGTGAACTGGTTATTGCTATTCAAAATGCTCTCTTGGTGTACGAGTTGAAGGAATTGAATGCGACTCTTCAGCAGCGTATTGATGTTGCCACGAAAGAGCTACGTTCATCGAACAATCAGCTCAAGCATCTGGATGAAGTCAAAGACGAGTTTATTAGCATGGCGAGTCATCAATTGCGAACTCCACTCACGAGCGTAAAAGGTTATCTCAGTATGGTGTTGGATGGTGATGCTGGGGCGGTGACGCCTCGTCAGCAGACATTACTTCGCGAGGCATTCAATAGTAGCGAACGGATGGTCCGCTTGATTGCTGATTTTTTGAATGTATCACGGCTACAGACAGGCAAGTTCACTATTGATAAAAGGGCAATTGATTTCAAGAATCTTGTCAAACAAGAGGTCACAAATCTAGAATTGATTGCAAAGACGCGTGGGATGAAACTACGGATAAATGTAACCGATAAGGATTTGCCAGTGGAGGCGGACGAGGCTAAGCTGCAACAGGTTGTGATGAATTTTATTGACAATGCAATTTACTATTCACGACCAAAAGGGACAATTATTATTAACCTTGAACGCATCAAACATAGTGCAGTGCTGACAGTTGTTGATACGGGTATTGGTGTGCCAGAGGAGGAGCAACCAAAATTATTCCACAAATTTTATCGGGCAAAAAATGCACGGCGGCAGCGTCCCGATGGAACCGGTGTGGGGTTATTTATGGCACGACGGGTGGTTGAAGCACACGGCGGTACGATCATTTTTAGTTCACGCGAAGGTAAGGGGAGTACGTTTGGTTTTCGGATTCCACTAGATGAGAGTGAGCATGGTCAGTAGTGCTTTGATACAGATCGTCCTCTATACCACGATTGTGGCACAGATTGGTCTGATTCTACTCTTACTTAGTTCCCGTCGATACGCCCTTGAGCGCTGGGTTATTCTTCTCCTGGCTGCGACGTGTGCAGTGTGGGCCATAGGACAGTTATTGTTTTTGCTTCAGACTGATGACGTAACGTTTGCGACGGGAGTAGTAAAGTCGTACTACATCAACGGTGCTTTCATTGGTGGGCTTTTGGTAATATTGGTGCATTTGCTCCCGCGCCGTCGGCCAATACCAATATATATAAAGACCGGACTGGTGCTCTTTATTAGTGTCATTACCACCATTGTCTTGCTGCCAAATGGTATGATCGAGTCCGTCACTTTGAGTGATAAGTACAATACAGTAACGCTCGATACCACTCTTTATCTCGTATATGTAGCATTCTTTACACTCGTTTCTTTACTAACAATAGCACTGTTTATCAAGGGGTATCGAGCAGCACTACGAGCGCGCCAAAAACATGTTGCTGCGCAAACTCGAACGATGATGATCGGTGTGATTACCGCCCTGGCATTTGGTGTATGGTTTAATATTCTTCTGCCCTTTTTTGGCGATTATCGCTATATTTGGGCTGGTCCACCTTTCACTCTCCTGTTCGTTATCGCGATGTTTTATGCAATTATTGCACAGGGCTTATTTGACCTTCGCTCGGCCTTGGCACGCTCATCTGCGTATTTACTATTGCTTTTAACAATGGTGGCCAGTTATGTGGTTATTGTCTATACGATTAGTAATGTCTTTTTTGATCATGATAGCCAACGCGGTGCGTTGGTAACATATGTCATTCTGGCACTTTTCTTTACGATCACCTATCCATCAATCAAACGATTCTTTGACCAACTGACATATCGTCTGTTCTATCATGACGACTACAATCTCAAGCAAAGCTTGTCCGAGATCACGACAATTACGAGTGAAGAGATACAGTTAGCAAAACTTGTGAAGCGGGCGCTCGGAGCGCTCGAGGAGCGTTTAGCACCGACATATATTAGCGCATACGTTGTTGATGATAAGGGGAGGGTGCGTCACTTTACTATTGGCTCTGATCCGCCGACGCCGTATCAGCGCCGCTTGCAGATCGATATCGTCGGCACATTACTTGATCGATTGCCGCGTGTAGTAAATGCGCATGACAGTCATGTATTACACGAAACCGGTGCCCAGCAGCGGATTCGCCGAACAGATGTATCAATGCTTCTGCAGTTTGTCGTGCAGCACGAACATATCGGTGCACTTTTTCTTGGTGATAAACAGAACGGAATGTCGTATAACGAAAAAGATCTACAACTTCTGACGACTACTACTGATGAGCTAGCACTGGCAATTCAGAATAGCCAGCGTTTCGAAGAGATCGAGCATTTCAATGATACGCTACAGTCGCGCGTTAACTCGGCTACTACTCGATTGCGCCACAGTAATCAGGAGCTAAAAAAACTTGACCGTGCCAAGGACGAGTTTGTCAGTCTCGCTAGTCATCAGCTGCGTACACCACTGACTAGCATCAAGGGATACCTTAGTATGGTGCTTGAAGGGGATATGGGTAAAATAACGACGAATCAACGTCAGGTCCTCGAGCAGGCGTATGCTAGTAGTGAGCGCATGGTTCATCTCATTGGTGATTTCTTGTCTGTGTCACGGCTGCAGACCGATCGCTTTACGATAGAGCTCGAACCTACTGATCTCAATCGTGTCATCGAACAAATAGTTGCGAGTTTGCAGCCAATCGCGGCAGAGCATGCTGTCAAGCTATCGTATGAGGGGGTGGTAAACAAGCGTTTGCTTATGCTGGACGCAGCAAAGATTCAGCAGGTAGTGATGAACTATATCGATAATGCAATTTATTATTCGCCACGCGATGGGCGCGTGACGGTGTCGCTAGAATATCGTCATCACGAGGCAATTATGACGGTGACAGACACTGGTATTGGGGTACCAGAGGCTGAACAGGAAGGTTTGTTCAGTAAGTTCTATCGTGCGGGAAATGCTCGGAAAAAACGACCGGACGGTACGGGTGTTGGCCTTTATCTTGTCAAAAAAATTGTCACCGCTCATGACGGCTCGATTATATTTCATAGCCATGAGGGCAAAGGAAGCACATTCGGTTTTCGTCTGCCAATTATCGAACCGGAGACTAGAAGATAATATCGATAATGCCGATGACAACGATGACAATGACAACAACGACGGCGCTAACGATGAGAACAGGCTTTGCGACGCGGCGTTTGTCGATCCACCATTGATGGAGCGGATGGCGTTTGACGGCACTGACACGGACCACACTCGATGGTGCAGTACTACCACTTCCCTTGTATTGCTTATTGCGTTTTTTCTTTGAACTCATATCATTATCATACCAAACAAATAACCCCCATCACAGACGGGGGTTATTTGGGAGATTGTCGAGCTGATCGCTCGGGGAGCGGTCAGTCGGTTAGCCTCGTAGCAAGCTACGGATGCGATCGCTTCGCAGGGCATAGCCAAATCCGGCAGTGAGTGAGCTGAGGCCAAAAATAGCCAGAGCACCACCACTAATACCAGTTTGTGGCAATTCATGCGGAACGTTTGTTGCTGGGGGAACTTCCTCTTTTGGTGGAACGTTCTCACAGACTCTCTTTACAACAACAGTTGCTGTATCGGACTTACCGCCATTGTCAGTTTCGGCAGATGCCGTATTTACTAATGTGTTAATACCACACTTTAGCTTGTTAGCATCGACAACTTTGGCCTTGAATGACACATAGACATTGCTGCCTGGTGTGTAAGTACCAAGGTTGATACCGGTTGACGTAACGATGTCGTTACTTGCTGTTTTCTTCCATTGTCCACCTGTTGCCGCGTTAGCGAAATAGGTGCTACCAGGGATGTACGAAACACCTGCAGGCAGTTGGTCTTTGATGACGACGTCTTTTTGGTCAACAGAACCAGTGTTCTTGTACTGGATCTTGTATTCAACCTTGTCGCCAGGTTTGACGCTGACTTTTTCAGAAAACTTGTTCGAGCCGACTTTTGATACAGTCTTCTCGACGTCAAAGTCTGGTGCAACTGCTTTGATACGATAGACAATCCAGCCCTCGTATTCGTTACAGCCAGGAACTTTACCGTCTTGGGCGTTAAACCCGAGTGGTGCACCAGTTGTATACAGCGTGTTCGCAACGGCTTGGCCGTTGATTGCACCCTTGGTATAGAACTTGGCAGAATTTGCGACATATCGCAATGCAACATCAACGTTTGGTGTGACATATGCTTCGTCCCAAACTTGTTGTGGCTGCGCGTTGTCGGCGCTGACATAACCAGTCATGTGTACTTTCTGACCGGCTTTTGCCGTAGCAGGCATTTCGACGCGTGCTTTGGCGTTGACTGCGATACCCTTGTAGTTCTCTTCAGCGCTATTTAGGTATGTTGCAGCGTTATTGTGGTAAAAAACAGATACTTCATATTCTTTACCTGGTTGAATCTGGATGTCGTCCTTGTAGGTACCGACACCAGCTTCACGGATACGAACGAAGTTTCGTTCGTCGCCTTGATCCGGGTTGTCAGTGATCGAGTTGAACGTCACGTAACTTGCCGGATTGGCCATGGTGAAGGTTGGGCGGTTTGATGGACCCCATGCTAATAGAGCAGCAGGAACCACAATAGCACCAACCAGAGCTGTTACCATAACAGCCAATTTTGGTGACCGCTTGATAGCGGCGAAAAATGCTTTCATACATTCTCCTTTCCAATCCCCACCGATTGAAATTACTAGTTATTATTGTGTGCAACGAGGCTAATTGTTAATGTCATCACTCGGCAAATCAGATTGTTACAAAACATGGGATATCCCGCGGCCAGCCATGCGACTGGCCGCGGGTACCCGTACTACTTAGTTGTGAATGGTCCTCCTCAGGGTGCAGGTGCCGAGCCCGGATCGACGATTTCACCATCCGAGACCGGTTGGTCAGGGGTGGTCGTCATGTCCGCCGGCGGATTGGACGGTAACTCCGGCAATGGTGCCGGAGTGCTCGCCCGAGGGACCGACGTTGCATCCGGCACGACAACTTGTGTCGAGACGGGTGCGCTTGTCGGCAGCTGATCCGGCGGCGGTGCCGGATTGGACGGTGCCGGCGTCGGCGCTGTGTGCGACGGTCCGTTGACAGACGTCGGGGTGATTCCCGGCGGCCTGGACGGATTCGTCGTACTCGGCTTGGACGTCGTACTCGGCGGCGGTTGCGTCGTCGTGGGTGGTGTCGTCGGCGGGGTAGTCGTCGGCGGCGTCCACGGCGGCCGTGTCGTCGTCGGCGGGTGCGTGGTTGTGGTCACGACCGTCGTCGGCGGTGCCGGTGGCGGAGGTGGTGATACGTAGTGTCGGAACACGATCCGCCACCATTGATTGCCGCAATCACTGAACACACCAGATCCCAGTAGGGCCTTGACGACGTTCGGCTTGCCGTTCACGTGCTCCAGCACCAGTGGTGCGAGAGTGACTCGTACCTGGCTCTTCTGGCAGTCAGCGAACTTCCCGGGATCGTTTGATTCCTTCTCCCGGGTGTTCATGAAGCAGTTCTCGACGCGTACGGGCAGGTTGTTAGCCTGCTCTAGTGTCAGAAAGCCTTCACTGACCAGTTTGGCACGTGCGTTGGCTGGATCCTCCATCTCGGGCCAGTTGGCGACCAGGATGTACTGGGCGTTGTAGCCCGGCACGGCCGCCGCCCATCGCTCCACATCCGCTCGGTCAAAGCCGAGATCGGCCGCGAAGAGATCGAACCGGTTCATGTAGTCCTCGTCATCACCCTTACAGGTGATCACATCGTCCCATGAGTCCCAGATTCCACCGCACTGTTCGATTGTGTCGACCAGCGGGCGGACATCGGGATCATTCGTGGAGTCGCCGACCACATTGGGCCCGTCGTCCAGCGGAACGTCTTCGAGTCCACTGGGCGATTCGACCCTTGCGGTTTCTTCGGGTTCTTCCTCGACCTCGCTTTCGGGCGTTTCCGCCGGTTGTGATGTCGAGGTCGTTGCCGTGGCGCTGGTCGTAGAGGAATCTCTGAATTGGAGAGTCCCTGTCGCGAACAGCAAAATGACAGCTGCGATGACCGCGACAATTGCCACTACCGCACCGATACGTCGACCGTTGACACGGCGACGTGGTGCATCTGGAGTTGTCATGTCCTGTTCCTCTCGTTCGTGAGCCGGAGGGCTCGATGATGGCACGGTGCCACTGTTCGGCCCTCCTTTCCTTGAGGTACCGTCTTGGTGATCAGTGTTGTGATCAGCAGGACGGTACCTCAGGTGCAAACGCAAGCGTAGACATGTCTAAACAACTAAAATATACGGGTTACAGGGACATGCCCTGTAACAATCTGACTTGTTAAGTGTCCACCGCTGCTACGAGTTCTCCACCCCATAACAACTGTCATGAACAATATTATCACAAAAGTATCAAAAAGTCAATGCTTATAACACTAAAAACAGATAAAACAATAGCCATAAGGGGAAAGTGTGAGGAGAAATATATTGATTATGCTTATTTACCCCTGTTATTAGGTTGCTATCACTTCGCTACTAACGGGAGTGGACCTATGAACGAAAAAGCAATAACAGGGGTGGACAAATATAGCTAACTCTGGTATATTTGGGTAAGTTGTGACACTTGGTCTCATCGTCTAACGTGAGAACTGCCAGCGGCAGTTCGCAAGGCCGGAGGCCGGATGAGGTTCATCCTCACCGACCGAGGCGGGCCCGCGAAAATTTCTGAAAGAAATTTATCGTGGGAAGGACACCGGGCTGTCCAGTGCCAACGAACGGATTGTCGAGATACAAACCAGTACTTTATAATCAAATCATGGTCTCATCGTCTAACGGTTAGGACACCAGGTTTTCATCCTGGCAATCCGGGTTCGATTCCCGGTGAGATCACCACGAAAAGCGCCCGTCTTGTGACGGGTGTTTTTCGTGGTGTTACTTATGCGGCGAAACGAACACGGATTGGTTTTGCAGTGCAAAACGACAATCCGGGTGCGATAACAAGGAGCAGGGCGGAAAAACTACCTCTTAGTTTTTTCTGAACGCGACGCAGGTATACCTTAGTATTCCCGGTGAGATCACCATAGAAAATTGCCCATGCCTCGTGTATGGGCAATTTTCTATGGGCGAATATATTCGCTGGAACCGGTATTTTAAGCAATTCTTCAACTTTTGACTGCTATAATGAATAGAACAATAAAGAGGAGTATCTATGGCGGATATCGCAGCAATACAGAATAGAGTGAACCAACTCCAGTCGCAGTATGATCAAAAGGCCCAGGAACTCCAACATGCAAATGACCAAGTAATGAAGATCAACAACGAAATGGAGCCAATTAAATCGCAACTTGACCGTGAGATGCAGAATCTGCAACAGGCGACAAAGGAGCAGGCGGACCAAATGGCGAGACAGGCTCAACAACAGCAGCAGCAGGCAGAGGCAATGCGTCGCCAAACCGGCGGTACAACCGGCGGCAGTATTATCTAGAAAGGGTTGGCTATCACCTCTTTGCCAGGTACAATAGGCTCTATGAGTGTTGTCTTTAAGCGAACAAAAATTCTGGCTTCGGTTGGGCCGCCAGTTGATGATCCAGAAATGCTGCGCAAGATGATTGAGGCTGGAGTGAATGGCTTTCGTTTCAATTTTAGTCATGCCAAATATGATGATGTCGATCGCCAGATCCGATGGATTCGCGAAGCAAGCGCGTCAATCGGTAAACCCGTCGCGATTGTACAAGACCTGCAAGGACCAAAAATACGGCTTGGCAACCTACAACATGATATTGAGGTGCACAAGGGAGATGAGTTGTTGTTATGTTATGGGGTTGAACATGATGGTGAAAAGACTCTACCAGTACAATACAATCTCGCTGAAAAGGTAAAACCAAACGAGCCGTTGTATATGTTTGACGGTAAGGTGCGAACGGTTGTCACGGCAGTACGGGATGACCACACGGTTGTTGTACGGGTCGAAAATGACGGTGTCCTGATGAGTCGTAAGGGTATTAACCTTCCCGATACGGACTTTGGCGGAGATATTTTGACTGACAAAGATATGAAAGACATCGAGTGGGGTGCGAGTCGAGATATTGATTATGTCGCGCTAAGCTTTGTGCAATCTGCTGATGATATCAATACGCTACGGCAACTACTGGTGAGCCATGGTTCATCGGCGCATATTATTGCCAAGGTCGAGACAAAAGCGGCTATTCAAGAAGGTACACTGGAGGAAATTATTAAAGCGAGCGATAGCGCAATGGTTGCTCGTGGCGACTTGGCGGTCGAGACAGGCGCCGAGATTGTGCCGATCGCACAGCGTAAAATCATTGCACTCTGTCGCAAATACGGTAAATTATCGATTGTTGCCACACAAATGTTGGCAAGTATGGTTGATGCACCAGAGCCTACACGAGCCGAGGCGGGAGATATCGCTACCGCGGTGATTTTGGGTGCTGATACGGTAATGTTAAGCGATGAAACGGCAAACGGTCGCTATCCACTCGAGGCGGTTGCGGCGATGAAAAAGATTATTTTGTACACCCAGGAACACGTACCTGTTGTGGAACTGACCGATGTCGTACCTGGCAAGAAATCACCGCGTGATGCAATCAGTCACGTTGCAGTTGAATTAGCCGAGGAGATCGGCGCCCACGTCATTGTCGCCGAGACAAAATCAGGCGCCACAGCAGCAAATATTGCTGCGAACCGCCCGATTTTGCCTATCTTGAGTGTCACGAGTGAGCAACGTGCTGCGCAGCGTCTGGCGCTGAGCTATGCCAATAAATCCTACGTTCGACCAGATGGCGAACGAGCTGGCCTAGAATTGGTCAAAGATTTGATGCTGGATGGTTTTTTTGGGGACGAACCCTCAGTGCGCACTGTTATCGTCAGTGGTCGTCAGCCTGGTCTTATCGGGGGTACCGACACTATTCGTGTTCGAATTCTTGAGTAGTTTCATTAATAGCATCTATAGCAGTAAGGCATGAAAATTCATAAAAAGCTTATGTTATACTGCAAATATGCAGTCGATGCGTCATAGGGGCTTTACCATTGTTGAGTTATTAATAGTTGTTGTCGTCATTGGTATTCTGGCGGCAATTACAATAGTTGCGTATAACGGTGTTACTTCACAAGCAAACGAGGCTAAACGTGAATCGGACATGAACTTGTATTATAAGGCGATTGTGCAAGCACAGACACTCACTGGTAAGAACTTACGAAGCATCACAGGCTCTAGTTATTCTGCTGGACAGTGCATCAGTGCATCAGCAAATCCATCGAGTGCTGAGCCGAAAGATCTAGCAAAAACACATACTTGCTGGACGCGGTACTATGACAACCTAGATAAGATTGGTACCGCTGCGGGGATGGATCTCTCCGCATTGCGTGGTGGCGATGCTCGAGGAAATCCTTATATTCTTGACGAAAATGAGGGTGAGGGAGGTAACTGCACAAATCAAGACAGTATGTTTTATTTAACGGGCAGTGGTGTAGGTTATGGGTTATTTCGCGCAATACCACTCTCGGGCGATTGTTCTTGAGGTATAGGTATATCTAGCAATTACCGCCTTTAAAACTGGCAGTAACGGGCTAAATCATTTATCATAGAAGTAATGAATAAAAGGGTGGGATTTTTTAAGCAAACAGTTCGTGGCTTGCCGCTTGGGCACGGACGCCACTATCGGATATTAATACGGGCTGATTATAATGTACCGCTGGAAGATGGAGCAGTCGATGATGATCTGCGCATCCGTGCGAGCCTGCCAACCCTTCGCTATCTACTCGACAAAGGATGTTCGCTGATTATCATGAGTCATCTTGGTCGGCCAAAAGGGCGTGATATGACGTATAGCCTGGAGCCGGTGGCCCAGCGCTTGCAAGAGCTACTGCAGAAAACGGTTACTTTTGTTGATGATATTACTGGCGATGCGGCGCATCAAGCGGCGGCTCATGCTGGATCAGGTGATGTTGTATTGCTGCAAAATCTTCGCTTTGACGAGCGTGAAGAAGAGGACAGTGAGTCATTTGCAGAGGAGATTGCGCACGCAACGCGTGCAGACTATTTCGTACAAGATGGATTTGGTGTTGTCCATCGGGCGCATACCAGTACGCATGCGATCACATTGCAGCTACCGAGTGTTGCGGGACTACTGCTTGAAAAGGAATACATGACGATCACCCGAGCAATGGAAGAGCCGGAACGGCCATTGGTTGCTGTACTGGGTGGTGCCAAGGTGAGTGATAAGATCCAAGTAGTAGAGCGTTTTGTAAGGTTAGC
The DNA here is from genome assembly GCA_002331045.1 of Candidatus Saccharibacteria bacterium UBA2112. Taxonomy (GTDB): domain Bacteria; phylum Patescibacteriota; class Saccharimonadia; order Saccharimonadales; family Saccharimonadaceae; genus UBA2112. The sequence continues at coordinate 10,153 of DCYK01000027.1, read as the reverse complement.
CGATACGATTTTGATTGGTGGTGCAATGGCAAATACGTTTTTGGATTATAAAGATATTCATGTGGGTGCCAGTAAAGTAGAGGCTGATCAAAAGGAGACGCTCGATGGTATCTACAGGGCAGCGCACGAGAAAGTTGGTGATACTGTTGATGATTTCATTGTGCTCCCCAGCGATGTAGCAGTTGCGACAAAGGTTGACGAGGGTGAACGCCGCCACAATCAACAACTGGATCGTATCAAAACAGATGAAATGGCATTAGATATTGGTGACGAGACAATCGAGAAGTTCAGTTCAATTGTGGTGAATGCTAAAACGGTTGTCTGGAATGGGCCGCTTGGTGTTGATGAGCTGCGAGAGTTTTCGCATGGTTCGGCGCGAATGGCGCTAGCGCTGGCAATGCATCCCGAGATCGAATCAATTGTTGGTGGTGGTGATACAGCTGACTTTGTACTGAAGTGGGATGCCAAAAAAGGCGGCAGCTTTTCGCATGTCTCGACAGGTGGTGGCGCAAGCTTGGACCTGATGGCCGGAAAAAAGCTGCCCGGAGTGGAAAGTTTGCTCGACGCGCATGGAAAAATACGGTAAACTAGTCATAGAAAGCATAAGCGAGATGCCTAGTCGAAAAAAACTCATTGTCGGTAACTGGAAAATGAACCTCACGATCCATGAGGCGAGTGTTTATGTGCATCATTTGGCGCAGAAAGTACAGGTACATCGAGACGTAGAGGTTGTGCTGGCGCCAACGATGCTTGCCTTACAACCGGTTAGCTTGCAGATTGAGCGTCGACAGTTTAAGCTGGCTGCTCAGAATCTCTATTGGCGGGATCATGGTGCCTACACCGGTGAAGTATCAGCGTCGCAGCTACGAGGACTGGTTGATTATGCAATTGTTGGTCATAGTGAGCGTCGGCATATCTTTCACGAGCATCACAAAGAGATTCGCAGCAAAGTACAAGCGGCACTGCGTAATAACATCAAACCGATTTTGTGTATTGGTGAAACGGCCCACGAGAGAGCGTCAGGTGAGACGAAAGATGTGCTCCATGATCAGCTGCTTGGTGGTCTAGCGAATGTCACAAGTGATGAAATGAGCGAAGTTGTTGTGGCGTATGAGCCAGTATGGGCGCTGAGCAATGGGGCAAATTTTCATGATCACAAGATGCCCACACCAGATGACGTCAAAAGAGCTGCTAGTGCTATTCGTGGTCAGATTAAGCATTTGTATGGCGAAAAAGCGAGTGAGGCGGTTCGTGTGCTGTATGGCGGAAGTACGAATGCAAGTAACGCCTCCTCTTTTTTGGCGGTAGATGGCATTGATGGGTTATTGGTTGGCGGTGCGAGTCTGAATCAGCATGAATTCATATCAATAGTAGAGTCAGCGCATGAGGTGGATGATAAGTAATGGGCGATATAGATTTTGACGAACTCGACAGAGCAGTCACATCACTAATGGGGAAAAGCCCACAGACACCTCCACCAGCTGCACAGCCACAAACGAACGAAGAAAGTCGTCCGGCAACAACACTGACTCTAGGTGATACGAGAGGTGTCACACCAGACCAGATAGAGAAAGCTGCTCAGGGTATTGGCGGGGGTGTAACGAATGAGGAGACCCCAGTGAAGAGCGTGACACTTGGTGGTCAAGCCGATTCAAGTACGACTAGTGATCAACAGAAACCTCAAGCGTCAGGCGGAAAGTTTATGGATGTTATGCACCCATCCTCAAACATGAAGACACCTCAGGCGCAAGCTCCTTCACCTTTATCTCAGCAACCGTCAGTTTCCGCGACCGCACCAGAGGACACTTCCGCAAAACAATCTCCACCTGCTACTCCCGTATTGCCAAAGATTAGTGACATTACGACGAATGGTCAACCGCAGTCTTCCCCTGCACCCGAACCGCAAAGTGTGACTGTACCGCCTCCTCCTTTGGCTCAAGAAAATACATCGCAACCAGTGGTACCAGAGCCACAAAGCGGGCCCGTCTTCTCGCCCTTCTTGCCAGATGCAAAAGTTGAAAAACGACCGCTGGGTGGCGCAGCTGCGGCATCATCAAATGAAACCCCTGATTCCATGCAGCAACTAGATAGTATAGATACTGAGCAAGAAGAGACTCACGATACGCCTAACAGTAGTATTGCAAGCATGCCGATTAACGGAGAGGCTAAAACATCACATGAAGACGAGTCGGATAACCAGCGTTCGCTTAACGCCTCTGATTTTGATCGACAACTTGTTTCACCCGAGCAGCAGTTACAGCAACTCGATTCAATCGAAAGTGTTTCTTCACCCTCATCGCCTTCACCGGCAATAGCGAAACCAGCCCCTCTCCAAGTGGAGCCGGTGCAAAATCCAGGTCAGTGGCAAGCTCCGGCGCCTAACGAGTCACCTCAGTCTCCCGTATCGGATGAGCATGAACAGGACCAGCAGCACGGTATCTACGATGTGAATGCGTACCATCAGCCATTAAAGCATCCGGCAAAGGAAAAATCTGGGTGGTGGATTGTTATTGCGATTATTCTTGTGATAATTATTTGTGCGAGCTTGGGTGTGGCGGCATTTTTCGTCCTTGGTCCTGGCCTATAGACAGACAATTCCTGTATAATAAAGTGTAATGGACATTATGGAGGGATTAAATCCGGCGCAACGGTCGGCTGTTTGTCAAACGTCGGGTCCATTATTGATATTGGCAGGCGCTGGTAGCGGAAAAACAAAGACAGTTGCACATCGCATTGCTTATTTATTGCAACACGAATCACTGTGGCCAAATGAAATTCTCGCGGTGACATTTACAAACAAAGCTGCTCGCGAGTTGCGCGAACGCGTGTGGCGACTGACAGAGGAAAGGGGCGGAGAAGTTCCTCGTAGCTATATGCCGTGGATGGGAACATTTCATGGTATATGCGTCCGTATGTTACGCCAAGACGGCAAGGCGATTAGTATCCAGCCAAACTATGTCATTTATGACGAAGATGACCGTCAGGGGTTGATAAAGCAAGCCATGAAAGAGCTCCATATCGACAAGCAGCAGATCAAACCACGGACAATTAGTAGTGTGATAAGTAATGCCAAAAACGAACTCAAAACACCTGAGGATATGGAGGCGGCAGCGAACTATCCCAACATGCGGAGTATTGCCAAGGTATATGCGCGCTATGAAAAATTACGGCGGGGTGCCGGTGCGCTGGATTTTGACGACCTCCTGATTGAAACGGTATGTTTGCTTCGTGATCATCCCGAAATTCGCGTCAAATGGCAACAACAGTTCAAGCACGTCTTTATTGATGAGTACCAAGATACGAACGCGGCACAATATGCAATTGTAAAGTATCTGGTGAATAAAGAGCAGAATATTTGTGTCGTCGGTGATGACTGGCAAAGTATCTATTCATGGCGTGGGGCGGATTTTACTAATATTCTGAATTTCGAGCGCGATTATCCCAACACGACTGTCATTAAACTAGAGCAAAACTATCGTTCGACCAATGCAATCTTGGCCGCTGCGCAAATGGTCATTAGTAAAAACAAGGTTCGTACTGATAAAAAACTGTGGACTGATTTGGGGGAAGGTGCACCAGTTGAAGTTCATGCGACATATGACGAGAGTGAAGAAGCTAGTCTGGTTGCGGGGCGGATCGCTACTCAGGTGGCCATGAAGGCGCGCCGTTACAGCGATTTTGCCATACTTTATCGGATGAATGCGCAGTCTGCCGCGCTCGAGCGGGCGCTTCGCGTGCAGCGTATACCCTATCAGCTTGTCGGTGGCGTACGGTTTTATGATCGCAAGGAAATCAAAGATATCATTGCCTATTTGCGTATAATATATCAGCCAAATGACCGGCTGAGTTTTAGTCGTATCGTCAATGTTCCGACTCGAGGGATTGGTGCAACCAGCCTTGAACGTTTTTTGACTTGGCAGGGTGGCACGGGGATGAATGTTATCGACGCATTGTATCATGTACACGAGGCGGACGGACTGACATCAAAAGCAAAAACTGCCCTCGGTGCACTAGGAACGCATTTTCGTGAGCTGCAGACTATGCTGCAAGATGGTGCAACACCGGCGGATATCATTGAACGATTACTCAAGGTAACGGCCTATCGTGATTACTTGCGTGATGGTACGCCACAAGCCGAAGAACGTGAAGAAAACATTGGCTCGTTAATTTCTGATGTGAAAGTGTTTGCGGATTTACCAGAATTTCTAGAAGAAGCTGCCTTGATATCGAGTGCCGATAATGCAGCCGGTGGAGACAAAGTAACATTGATGACACTGCATGCAGCAAAAGGTCTAGAGTTTCCTGTTGTCTTTATGGTTGGGCTCGAGGAAGGAATTTTCCCGCATAGTCGTGTGTATGATGCTGGCCCGTCCGAGCTCGAGGAGGAGCGGCGTCTTTGCTATGTTGGTATGACACGTGCTCGCCAAGAACTCCATCTGACGTATGCACGTTCCAGGCTACAGTTTGGTCAGCGTGGGTACAATGAAGTGTCACGGTTTATTGCTGATATGGGCAATCAAGTTGCCGCGATTGATCAGCCGACATTTGGGATTGATCATCAAGAATCAGAATTCGTCAGCGATGAATTACCGTTTGATATTGGCGATCGTGTGCGAACGACGGCATTTGGAAATGGTGAAATTATTGATATTGACGGCTTGGCCGTAACAATTCGTCTCGATCGTGGCGGTACGAAAAAACTGAATGCAGAATATGCACGTTTAGAAAAACTATGATTCGTCGTATATATGTAGTACTTGGCTTTATTGCAGCACCGTTTGCAATTAAGGCACTCCAACTGTATACAAAAGTAACTAATAGTCCGCGCGTTCGTGTTTTGGTGACGAATGAGGACGGTGAGGTGCTATTACTCCGGGGTATTTTATCTGATGGAAAATGGACGTTGCCTGGTGGAGGAATCAAGCGCCACGAGACACCTGCAGTGGCTGCCTGGCGTGAATTGCGTGAAGAGACGGGTATTAACGTGCCCAAAGATTCGCTAAAATTTGTCCGCACGTTGACTCGGGCTGACACACAAGTTTCGTTTACAGCTTTGCTGTATCAGCTATCGGTGAAGCGTACGGCATTACCTGATAGGCTTATTAATCCGCTTGAAATCCGCGACGTAGCGTGGTTCGATCGTGACAAGCTTCCAGCGCCACTGTCGTCGATTGCCCAGGCCGCCCTTCATTAAGTATTTAAAGGAGTTTATTCGTATTATTTTGGTTTGCTGTTGCTGGCAATCTTCGCTAAAATAGAAAGGACCTTCCTGAGAGGGTTTTTACTACCTATGAGGGGATTATCTGTTTTTAAACATCTGATTGTACGAGGCATCATATCTGTCTTGGTATTGCTATCTGTACCTTTTGCAATTATTAATCAAGCAAATGCACAAAGTGCTGATTCTGAGGGTAACGGTCGATTGGTAACATTTCATGATCGGGGCGAAGACCGGGTGATTTTGACCTATGCCCAAACAGTACGTGATGCCGTTGATGATGCGGATATCGTGCTGGCTAATGAAGATATTGTCGAGCCTGGTTTGGATGAGCCACTGGTTGCCGCAGACTATACGATTAATATTTATCGTGCGCGACCAGTGATAATCGACGATGGCACAATTCGAGTAAAGGTCATGACGGCTGCGCAGACGGCGGGAGCGATTATGAAAGATGCCGGTATCAAACTGCATGATGAAGATTTGACTACTATTGCACCAAGCACAGATATTGTAGCTGATGGTGCCGGTGAGATTTTGACAGTCGACCGTGCGACTGAGCTGACCTTAGATTTGTACGGTACGAAGGACACGGTGTACACCCATGACGATACTGTCGGCGCGATGCTCCAGGCAAAAGATATTGAATTGGGCGAAAAGGATAGGGTGGCACCAGGTGAACAAACGCCAATTACTAGCGGTATGACAGTGTCGGTATGGCGCGAAGGAAAGCAAACAAAGACAGTACGCGAAACGGTCGCGTTTTCGACACGATATGTTCACGATTTCGACCAGCCGATTGGGTACAGCAAGATCAAGACGCCAGGTGTAGATGGCGCAAAAAATGTTACCTATCAAATTACGATTAAAAACGGTAAAGAAGTCGATCGAAAGGCAATCCAGACGGTGATACTCGAGCAACCGCAAGAGCAGGTTGAGATTGTTGGTGCTGGAGGTGGTCTCGGCGATGCATTGGCGCGACTGCGGCAGTGTGAGTCGGGTGGAAATTATGCCAATAAGAACAATCCAACGTATCGCGGTGCGTACCAGTTTAGCTATAGTACATGGGCAAACAATGGTGGATACCGTGATCCGGCTGACGCACCACCGTCACTTCAAGATGCTGCAGCTCGTGCCCTCTATGAGCGTCGTGGTTGGCAGCCATGGCCAGCGTGTAGTGCGTCACTTGGACTGCAGGATATTTATCGCTAATGACCGCGCCGAAAAAATCACTCGGACAGCACTGGTTGCGCGATCGTGAGATATTAGCGCATATTGCAGATTGTGCGGACATTGAGCCGAAAGATACGGTATTAGAAATCGGCCCGGGCCTAGGGACGCTGACAGCAGAATTATTGCGTCGGGCTGGGAGGGTAGTGGCGGTCGAGTTTGATTCGGATTTGGCACGAAAGCTGCCGGCGCAGTTCCCCGGCAAAGAGCTCGAGGTTGTCCATCAGGATATATTGTCGTTTGATCTGTCAACGCTACCGGTCGGCTATAAGGTTGTCGCGAATGTCCCCTACTACATCACCGCAAAGATAGTTAACCTGCTAACTAATGCACAAAACAAACCAGCAACTATTGTATTGTTGGTGCAGCGCGAAGTTGCCCAGCGTCTGGCTGCCCTTCCCGGCGATATGAGTATTTTGGCAATTAGCGCCCAAGTTTTTGCAGATGTCTCCCTTGGTGATATTGTGCCGGCAGCGTTATTTACGCCACCGCCAAAAGTCGATAGTCAGGTGGTTATCCTGCAAATGCGCGAACAGCCGCTTGTAAAACCGGCAGACGAAAAAGCGTTCTTTCGTTTTGTCAAAGCCGGCTTTTCGGCTAAGCGTAAAAAACTCCGTTCGTCACTCTCTGGTGGGTTGGGTATTTCTAAGCAGGAAGTTGAAGAAATGTTACGGAGTGCGAATCTTTCACCTGATGCTCGCGCTGAAGATTTGTCAATTGATGACTGGCTGCGTTTAGCCTCGCATAATTAGTGAAGTGCATTATGTATGCATGTCAGTTTGCGACAATTATTCTAATGCTTTAAACTCATAATCAGCAGTAGTCATTCAGGAATTGATAAAATGGGCATCATACATCGGAATACCAAAGGATTTACCATCGTCGAGCTACTAATTGTTGTGGTTGTTATCGGTATTCTCGCTGCTATTGTTATTGTGGCATATAACGGAATCACCACTCAGGCGGAGAATACGAAAACGGTTCAGGGCGTTGCGCAATACGTAAAAGGTTTGCAGATATATGCAACACAGAACGGTCATTATCCGATTGAGGACAGTTACCCCTGCCTAGGAACGCACCCTGGTACTTCGTGCGGTAAAACTGGTCCAGGTACTGATTACTGTCTTGGTAGTGGTTCTACAGTGAGTCAGGCAGACTTTGATACCGAAATGAAGACGGTGTTCAATGGCAATGTGCCAGTACTCAGTACCCAGCAGATGAGCTGTGGGACCGTAAAAGCACATGGTGCATACTATCTCCCCAATGATTCAAGCGGTGGTTCAACAGCACGCATATACTATTTTCTGAAAGGTAATCAGCCATGTAACGGAGTTGGGGGAATTGATACATTTGTAAAAAATCAGCTAGATGACACGACTCAGTGTAGAATTACATTGCCGGCTGCCTCATAAGTATAATGATGTAGCCAGAGGTGATATCTGTTGTTATAATACTTCTCAATGGGAAAGAATTTATACATCACAACTGCTATCCCTTATGTTAATGCCAATCCGCATATTGGCAACGCATTAGACTATCTAATAGCCGATATCTGGAAACGATACCAGGTACAAAATGGCAAAACTGTTCGTTTTCAAGTAGGTACGGATGAACACGGCAATAAAATCGCAGCCAAGGCTGCCGAAGCGGGTTTGGAACCGAAAGCGTATACTGATCAAACGTATGTCAACTTTCAGGCATTGATGAAAAAGGTTGGTGCCGAGTATACGGATTTTGTTCGTACGACTGACGATCATCATGTCGCGGCCGTGCAATGGATTTGGCAAAAACTTCTCCCCTACATTTACAAAGGCAAGTATGAGGGTTGGTACTGCACTGGTCACGAAGCATTCTTTACCGACAAAGAAGTTGAAGCGACTGGCGGCACTTGTCCTGACCATCAAAAACCATTCGAGCGTATCAGCGAGGAAAATTATTACCTAAAGGCTAGTGCCTTTACTGATCAGATCCGTGAGGCGATCGAAAAAAACAAGATGAAGATCGTGCCAGAATACCGCAAGAAAGAATTCTTGGAAATGATGAAGGACGGGCTGAAGGATGTTAGTATCAGCCGACCGCGCAAGAATCTATCCTGGGGAGTGCCAGTGCCTGGCGATGAGAGCCAAGTTATTTACGTCTGGGTTGATGCCCTGCCAAATTACCTGACTGTGCTTGGGTTTCCGGATCATCCAGAATGGCAGGAGTACTGGCCAGCCGATGTGCAGGTGATAGGAAAGGACATCTTGCGTTTTCATGCGGGTATCTGGCCAGCAATGTTACTAGGTATGGGTGTGAGTCTACCAAAAACCCTATTAGTCCACGGGCACGTCAATGTTGGTGGCGCCAAGATGAGTAAGACCGTTGGCAATGTGATTGATCCGAACGAAATTATCGACGGGTATGGTGTTGACGCATTCCGTTACTTTTTCGCCCGGCATATTCCAACGCAGGATGACGGTGACTTTACGTGGGAAAAATTCGAGATGGCGTACAATACAGAACTGGGAAATGATCTCGGTAATGTTGTACAGCGCGTTGCTTCGATGATCACACGCTATCAGGCTGGCGTGATTGGTGATGCGCCGCAGGCCGAGCATGATATGCAACCATACAGACTAGCAATGGACGAGCTAAAATTTAATGAAGCACTAGATAGTGTTTGGGGGAATGTTCGTAACTTGAATCAATACCTAGAGAGCGTTAAGCCGTGGGAAGTTGCGAAAACTAGAGAAAAAGACAAAGACGCCGAATCACATTTGGCCGAAATACTTGCAACATCTGTCGGCACACTGCTACAAATTGCTGATTTGCTGGTTCCATTCATGCCAGGTACCGCGGAATATATACACAAGACATTCGAGACGGGCACGATCGTTGATCAGGGTCGCTTGCTATTTCCAAAAGTATACAATCATACACCAGATCCACGCGCCCCCAAGACACAAGGTGCCTAAAGATGTTTGTTGATACGCACTGCCATATTCATGAAGCAGATTTTCCGCTCCCCGTTGACGATGTGCTAGAACGGGCACATGAGGCAGGAGTTAGTAAGTTGATTTGTGTTGGCACGAGCGAAAAAAGTTCAGCTGATGCTATAGCATTTGCCGCAACGCACGATTATACATATGCGACTGTTGGCGTACACCCGCATGATACAAAGGATGGCTATGAAAAAATCGAAGAATTAGCAAAACAGAATGTGATTGCGGTTGGTGAGATTGGACTTGATTATTTTTATAATCATAGTCCGCGTAATGTACAGATAAGAGCACTCGAATCGCAAATTCAAACTGCGCTTGATAATAATCTCCCAGTTGTCTTTCATGTCCGTGAGGCATTTGATGATTTTTGGCCGATATTCGATAATTTCCATACTATTCGAGGAGTACTACATAGTTTTACAGATAATCAGACAAATCTGGACAAAGCATTCGAACGCGGGTTATATGTCGGCGTGAACGGTATTAGTACTTTCACAAAAGATCCAGAACAGAAAAGACTCTATGTGACTATTCCGCTAGAACGAATGCTGCTCGAAACTGATGCGCCGTTTTTGTCGCCGATTCCTCATCGTGGTGTAGCTAACGAACCGGCACGGGTTGTTAACGTGGCAGAGTATCATGCACGACTACGCGAAATTACGATTGATGAAATCGCACGAGTAACTACACGCAATGCCGCGTCGTTGTTTCGGATATGAAACGA
>DCYK01000044.1 GCA_002331045.1 Candidatus Saccharibacteria bacterium UBA2112 | reverse complement strand
AGTCTTAATGTACCAAGTTCTGGTACAGTCCTCACCTTATCTGGCCTAAATTACAATCTCTACAATGACATGCCTCAGAAGTTTCAGGGAATCTTTAGCCGATCACCCTACTCAATGCAAAAAGTGGAATATCCTGCTAGTCTTGCCTCAGATTCTATCAGTACCGGTGTCGCGAATCTTGACGCCGCCCTAAAGAGTACCTCCGGCAAAAAAATCGTTCTTGCCCAAAGCCAGGGAGCGCAAGTTGCCTCACGCTGGATGCGCGAACACGCCAATGACCCTAACGCCCCAAATGCAAGTAATCTGACCTTTATCCTCACTGGAAACCCCCTCCGCTCGACGGGTGGCTATTTGATTGGACGCACAGAAGTCGGCGGTACCACTGGACAACCAACGCCCACGTGGACAAAATGGCCGATCATTGATGTCGCGCGACGCTACGATGGCTGGGCCGACTGGGTACATAACGAGGCGAATCAGTGGGCAAAAGATAATGCCAACGAGGGTAAATCATCCCTCCACACCGCCTATGACGAAGTAAACATCCATGCCTCGACACATACTATTTGGAAATCCGGTAACACCACCTACGTGCTAACGAAAGAGACTGACCTACCCCTTTGGGATGACGACTCTGCCTATCCAGCCGGTGTCAGAGCCGCCATGAGAGCACATATCGAGAGTGCTTATAACCGTCCCTCGAATGATCCAAAAACAATACTGCTTCCTATTGAATCAGCCTACTGGGAAGGCGTGCTGGACGACTGGGGCGTTCCCTATTAGGTAAGTAAGTTGCGCTTACGGTAATAGCACTCTATAATAGTGTTATCCATAGGCAGCAGCCATGAAACAAATACCAAAAATCATTCTCCACAGTTCATCACACTTCCTGTTATATGGAGTATTTATCTTTGGCGCTGCGATCATACAGCAGTTTTTTACAACTCTCCCTTCTCCTCCAAGTATCTCCCAGCCTGAATCAAAAAAGTATTCACAAGCGCAACCGGATAACCGGGTCACCCCTACTGTCGCCAAAACATCCACCGCAACAATGAGAGTAAAGAATACTCAGTCCTCTACTCCATCATCTTCACCAAAGTATGATGTTATTAAGGAATCTATCTCCACCGAGTATGTATACAGAATATTTGCAACTCCAAATGATCCCGGCTATACATCGGTCGACTGGACACTTTCCAAGATAAACGCCGAGGCTGCCTGGGACATTACCACTGGTAACGGCTCAACGGTTGTCGCCGTCATCGATAGCGGATTTGCCTTAGAGCACGATGATCTGTCGGATCGTTGGTTCACGAATAACACCGAGATGGGCACAACCCAATCCGGCGACACGTGTTGGACGGGCGCGCCCGCAGACAAATCAGTCAATAATTGCGATGATGACGCCAATGGCTACGTCGACGACTGGCGTGGCTGGAACTTCGTACTCGAAGACAACACGCCACAAACAGGCCGAGACAACCCCAACGGCGAGGGTGTACGACATGGGACACAAGTTGCGGGTTTGATTGGTGCAGCTGGCAACAATGCAACTGGCATGGCAACTCTCGATTGGAATACTCGCATCATGCCGCTACAAGCGCTTGACGACGATGGCTATGGCTATACCAGCGATGTCGCTGCCGCAATCTACTATGCCGCTGACAATGGTGCCGACGTTATTAATCTTAGTTTGGGAACATACAGTAGTGACCCAGCTGTCAAAGCCGCCGTCGACTATGCAGTTGCCCGCAATATTGTCGTCGTTGCGGCAGCCGGTAATTGCGGCGATGGCATAGGTAGCGAATGCCTCACTGTCCCGAAGGGCAAGATTGGCTATCCTGCCGCCTATCCAGACGTCATTGCTGTCGGAGCTGTCACTGAATCAGATGCGCGCGCTAGCTTCAGTAGCTACGGACCCGAACTCGATGTCATCGCTCCTGGCTACGCCGTTCCCCTCTCGACATCATGGTCGCCCGACAACCCAACGTCACTGTACAGTACAAATCTCTACGGTACATCATTCTCTTCTCCACTCGTGGCAAGTCTATCGGCACTAATTAAGTCCATCCGACCTCATACATCCGTCGACGACATAACAGCGCTCATTAATGCCACGACCACAAAGCCCCCTGGCATGAATAATCTGTACTATACGCAAAAATTCGGTCACGGGATCATCGATGCACATGCAGCACTAACAATTGCCACCGCCCTAAATACAGCCTCTGACGATACACCAACACTCCTCCAAGCCGGTAATCACCGCACCGAACACCAAACGGGCCGAACATTTATCCAAAGCAGTGGCTGTCAAACTGTTACCGGTAATCCCTGCTCCGCCCAATTCTATCAACCATCAACTGGTCATACACGTTATCTGCCGTATCGCATCGCGAGTAGCGACAATACAAGTTGGTCTTGGCACCCCAGTTTCATCGACATCGATAGTTGGGAAATCCGCGTCCGTGTTGGCGAGAACATTTCATCAACCCCATATATATTGGTGAAAAAAGGCTAGCGGAAGAAAACTTTCCTGCGTTCTTCAATTTTGGCTTTCACTTTTTCCAATTGGCTTTTGGGATTTTGGGAATTGTCAATTGATTGAACCTCTAACGTATCAATCTCTTTCGCCTCCTGCCCCGTCTCTTCGATATTTTTTAATGCCTGATTCCACACTTCCGTGTATGGCGGTTCTTCGAGCAATGTACGCGTATTAGTAATAAGTGCAAGCAATAGTGATCTATACGGAACATAGATAGTCTCATTAAATTCTTTTGCCGGTACGGTGTCATGGTTTTCGAGATAATCTTCACATAGTTTCACCTCTTGATCATAGGCTTCAAGAGTTGTTATACCTTCCGATGATGAATCATTTGTACCAACAACGCAGTATTGTAGAACGGTAAAGAATATATACGTCGTTCTATACATGAGATCCGAGGATACACCATACTCATTAATTGCTTTTTTGTTCGCATCATAGACGGCCTTCACACTTTCGTCCTTTTTAAGAATCATAGAACGCTGAAGCGCCTCTTGGCTATAGAGATATTCAGCGGCCTTTTCCTTTGCCTCGCTTAATTTTTTCAGCACCCTCGCAAAATCAGCCCGAGTGTCAGTCGGTATCACTGATGCGGTAGTGACAAGTGACGGAGATTCTTTGTCAAGAGATGACTTTGACTCTTGTAGCTCTTCGGCATCGGTAATCATGACATCCACGATTGCTGATGCCTTTTCATATTCAATGTCTGCTACGCGAAGCCCAAAATACCAGTACAATAGACTACCAGCAGTAATGAAGGCAACCGTTACTACCGATAAAGCAGTAATGATCAATCCTTTGTGTGACGAGGAGGGTTGCTCCATGATGTACTGTCTAGCTTGGGGCTGCTCACCTACTGGATCTTTCTCTGAAAGAATCGTTGTTTCCTCATTCGTCGTCGTAGGCTCAGTCTCCCCTACTGATGAGGTAGTCTCAACAGCTCGTAGTTCACGATCATGCTCTTCTTCATGATTGTCTCGAGCCGGGTCTTTGTCATTCATTATTGTCATAATAGCAGATAGCAATTCATAACCACAAGCCTATTAGGAGACTACATGCAGTGCCGACACATTCTTGGCCTGCTATATATATTATTCACGTCTACGTCTTTGGTATATGTATACGACAAATAACATCATGGCCATTGCCGCTTATCCAAACACTGTCTGTCATACCTATATCCGAGCAGGCATCGGTACTGTTAGCGGTAATAAACGTAGTTATACGAAAATCACTACTCGTTACTTGGACCCACGGACCTACCCTATTACCACCCTGCATAACCCATTTATTCGAATTCAACGGTGGCGATCCTACCTCAGAGAGCGCTGTAATAATAGGGGCACCCGTACTTTCAGCATAGCCGTTAGTGCTATCGCCCTCGGCACAGTACCCACTGGGGAATCCCGTACCAAGACAATAGTTACCATTTGCTAAACTCGGTAGTGAGCCATTCTGTGCTCTATAGAGTTCAAATAGCTTTACCCATTGCTTTGCTTC
>DCYK01000042.1:15610-48211 GCA_002331045.1 Candidatus Saccharibacteria bacterium UBA2112 | reverse complement strand
ATTGGCTAAGAGTGTCGAGGGAGTTCAATGGTTAACCTTTGTGTTGATATTTCCTCTGACGTTTGCGAGCGGTGCGTTTGTTCCGGCAGGTTCGATGGTTGAGTGGCTCCGTCCATTTGCTGAAAATCAACCAATTACACATTTTGTTGAAGCAGTGCGCTCACTCATGATTGGTACGCCAATGGGCGATCATGCATGGCTTTCTATTGTCTGGGCTGTGGCCACATTGTTTGTTGCGATGCCGCTTGCTGCATGGCTGTTTAAGCGCAAGACGACGCAATAGTCGTTAAGGGTGCGGACAAGTGTCTATGATTTGTGTGCTTTTTTGCGAAGCGTGATCATAATTGAGGCAATCGTGACGACGATAATCGCGACAATGAGTGGTGCAAGAATCGTAAAACTACCGCTATCGACGAGCTGTTGGAAAAAACCAGTGTTTGGAGCTCCGACTGATTGCTCGGTACAAGTGCCATATGCTCCGGCTCCGTAAGCGCTACAGTTGTATGCTTCCATAGTTTTTATTACTCCGTTTTTCTTTTATTAGTTCTAGCATTATTCTATTGCAATCATATCACAACCGGGATATTATGGAAGAGTTAATAAAACTATGTAAGTGAGGGAACCATGTTCGGAATCGGAACGCCAGAATTAGTCATTATTCTTCTCATCGTGTTGTTGCTCGTTGGGGGAAGGAAATTGCCGGAACTTGCTCGAAGTGTTGGTCAATCAATGCAAGAATTGCGTAAAGGCATGAGCAATGAAACAAAAACAAAACAAAGCAAGAAATCAGCAGCAAAAGACTCAGACCGAGCCTAAAGTACCGCCCAAGGAATTGACGTTTCTTGAGCATTTACATGAGCTTCGCTCGAGGCTATTTTGGATTGTCTTAACCCTCATTTTGACGTCGGCTCTTGCTTTTCAGATTAAAGATCTGCTGATCGACATAGTGATGGCGCCACTGCATGGTGAGCAGTTGGTGTACTTGACTCCAGGTGGAGGGTTCAGTTTTATATTTACACTCTGTATCTACTTTGGGGCGCTGCTGACAATCCCTGTTGCTATCTATCATATATATCGTTTTTTGCAGCCACTACTGCAGAGTGCATCACGTCGCTTTGTCGCCACTTTTATCTTCTTGTCGGGGCTATTGGCTACGGCTGGAACATTGTTTGGCTACTTCGTTGCAATACCCGCAGCCCTTAACTTTCTGACGACATTTGCGGGCGATACAGTGATACCGAATCTCACGGCAGATTCTTATCTAGGATTTGTGGTGGCATACGTCTTGGGGCTAGCGGCACTCTTTCAAATACCGCTCCTTTTGTTTTTGTTTGACCACATCCGGCCGATTCCACCGGGCGGGTTATCATCAACGCAACAATATGTCATTATCGGAGCCACTGTCGCGGCAGCCATAATTACGCCAACACCTGATGCGATGAATATGGCTATTATTGCCGTTCCAATCATTGTTGTTTACGAGATTGGTGCATTTGCAGTTTTTATCCGCCATCAGTTCAGAAAGAAAGCTGCCGCTAAGATGGCAGCAAAAGCTGTACGGCAGGAACAGCTGCGGCAAAAGACAGTATTACAGCGCCAGTTAGCGCAAGAGCAAGAACAGTTGGTGCCGCGACCACATTCATCCGTTTCTCAACCGTCATCGAGTACACCCCAGGCAGCTCATATGGTTACGGCACGGCCACCACGCAGAACGATGGATGGATTTATTACAGCCACACGGACGTCATCGACGAGGGTAAGTGTTCCGATGCGGCCTCAGCCTGCGTCACGACCGATACATACGACGCGCACAGTACCTGGGAGGCCTATACGGTCACTCGATGGACTTTCGATGGTCTAAATATATTGACATATATAAACATAAAAAGTATTCTCAAATAGAACATAGTAAAAAGCAAACAGGAAAAAGACATTATGACAATAAAAAAACAAGTCAATGCAATTCTGAGCAAAAAAATGGACCGACAGGATTTTTTGAAGCATGTTGGCATAGGGATTGTTGCCGTGAGTGGGGCTAGTACTGCCTTGAGGTTGCTAGGAGCCAAACAAGAGAACGTTGCCGCTAAAGACAACGGGTACGGGGCTTCTGCTTATGGCGGTGCCCAGAAGAGTACCTCTTAGTTTCTCGCCCTTTTTTCGTTGATATAAAACGTCGTACAATAGAATCGATATGTTTTTTCGGATAGCTGCAGCGAGTATCGTGTCTATGGTATTAGGCTTCTCATTTTTCTTATTACCTGCCCAAGCGCAGAGCTCTCAAAAGAATGCGGGACTTACTGTGGCGCCAGTTCGTCAAGAAATTGATATCACTGCAGGAGAAACGACCAGAGGTACTATAAATATCGCCAATTATACGGACGAAGAGATGACTGTTGATCTTAGCGTCCAACAGTTTACGGCAGCAGATTATACTTATGAATATGAGTTTCGACCGCTCAAGGAAGACTGGATAGTGTTCGAGTCACCACGGATGGTTTTACGGCCTGCGGAAGAACGAGCAGTTACTTTTACAATCGATGCCCCAGCAACGGCGGTTCCTGGGGGGCACTATTTTGCGCTTCTTGCGAGTGCTGATATGTCGAGTAATAATTTGCAGCGAACAGCTCAGGTTGTCTCGCAGCTTTATGTGAGGGTTTCGGGTGCTCTCTTGCGAACGGGTTCTATTAGCAACGAATCTGTTCCATTCTTTGTGTTCGATACAAAAGTGCCGTATACCTTTGATGCAAGGAATACAGGAAACGTTCACTACACTGCTCAATTCTTCGGACAATTAAAAGGCCCCTTCCTTGATCAGCCACAAACGAGTGCGAGCCATTTATTACTACCGGGAACCATTCGCCAGATTGGTGGATCGGTGCCGGCACCTTTATTGCCTGGATTATACCAATTAGACTATGGCTACAGGACTGATGCCTCTGAACGCGAGGTAGTAAAGTCGGCATATATTATGTATATCCCACCGTGGTCAATAGCACTGATGGTGATTGCTCTACTGGGTGGACGCTGGATTTGGCGGTACCGAAGAAAACACATCGAAGCAAACACTAGGAGCTATTGATATTCAGCAACAACGGTATATACGACATCGACATTATAGTTGCTGGCGGGCTGGGTGATATCAGTCAAAACACCGTAGTATATCTCGCTATCATCTCCGGCTGTATACGGCCCATCAGCATCCTTGATGAGAGAAGGTGTTGCCAAGAGGCCTTTGTATGATGATGTGCCATTCGTGTTATACCCCCAGGTATTGACTGAC
The DNA here is from genome assembly GCA_002331045.1 of Candidatus Saccharibacteria bacterium UBA2112. GTDB lineage: Bacteria > Patescibacteriota > Saccharimonadia > Saccharimonadales > Saccharimonadaceae > UBA2112. The sequence continues at coordinate 44,931 of DCYK01000042.1, read as the reverse complement.
AGTGGGGCCAGGGTGGCATTACTACTTGCGGGAATAGATGTTGTTCCATTACTCATTGCAGTTCCATTTGGTGCGAGTATATACAACTTATAGCCAACAACATCCGTCGAAGTGACCGTGACCGTATGGGAACCCTGTCCAGTAAAGTTATTGCCACTCGGTGACAAATTAAGGGCAACATCTCCGCTAAATGACAGAGATAAACTCGTGAGCGATCCGAAGGGTACGTCCGCATCAAAGGTGCCTTGGCCAAATGGGGAGGCACTTGCCGAATAGTGAATGAAAAAACACAAAGAAAGGCTGAGTACAAGTGCGGGAAGGCTGCCCTTTCGGAGAGTGATTTTTTTCATTATGCTTATAGTATTATATACTACCCTATGTGAAGACGGTCCACCACACACTGAAGCTGCGCCACCATAAGCACACAGGTAAGTTACTTCCTCATCGGCATACCTCGTACCGCGTATTATTCCTATTGCTTTTTTTTGCTATCGTGACGATGGCACTTCTTGAGAACTTTCGTATAGCAGCACTTGATTACACGGTTAGCGCGACAGTACCTGCGCCATTGCCAAGTGGTGCTCCGGTCATAGAAAAGCCTCGTCCTGCAACTGTAACTGATGCCGAACAGATCACTGTATCGGGTACGTGCCCCGTCGTTATCCCTGCCGTTATTATTGCCATATATAATGATGGCGTTTTAGCGGGCTCGACCGAATGCACTAACAATGGTCGTTTCTCGGTACCGATTGTTTTGATGTATGGAGAGCAAACGCTCGTTGCGACGGTCATAACCGTAACGAACAATGAAGGTGAGAGTAGTGCGCCTGTCACGGTAACGAGAACTTTTCCAGCTGAGGGAGAGGAGGAGCCAGAGATACATAAACAGGACGGTATACCTACTAATAGTTTACAGGAAGCCGAATCCTTGAACTTTCTGCAGATTATTCCAAAAGACAGTTTTGTAACAATGGATATGGAGGGGAACGTCGTATGGCGTGTCGCTATCTCCCAGGGTAAACCACCATATAAGGTAAAGATCGATTGGGGTGATGGTCGTACTGATGGGTATACGGTTCACGATGATGCACTACAGCAGTTTACTCACCAGTATTCAGCACAACAGGCATATACCATTACAATGACTGTGATTGATGCTAATGAACAAAAGACCCGTCTGTTGAGTGTTGCCGTGTCGCTGAAGATGAAGTATGTAGCGCCATTTGACGATACGACTGATCATATACCAGCCTTCATCGGTTTTATTAACAGGTATAAATGGCAACTATACTTCGGTGCAGTGATCGCGGTGGTATTCTTGTGGTATCTCGAGCATGGAAGAAAACATTTGGTGCGTGCGACAAAACGCCATCATCGTCGACGGAGGCTTGCACATTAAATCTAATCATTTTCTTGCATCCTGTAAAAAAATAGTTTAGACTTTAGTTAGTAACATAAGCAATATTGGGCATAAAGTACCTATAACTATGGCGATACACCACAGCAAAAAGATAAAGAAACATATAAAAAAGCCGTACCTGATTATGGTGGCACTTTTTGTATTCGGTGTACTAGTGGGGCAAGTAACGAGTGCGACTGCATCTGCGGCATCACTAGCACGCGTGTCGGTACGATTTGATCGAATGAAAATTAGCACAGGGACGACCGGGACGGTGTGTGCGGAGCCGTCAACGACTGCTACTGAAGCATCGGTGGAAGTAGCATTTCCGACAGGGTATACATTGGGAGTAACTGGAACATTTACCGTTAATACGACGAACCTTGCGTGGCCATCTGGTGCGACAGCATGGCCTGGTATCGGTACGGCAACAAACGTTTCATCGCAAACTGTGACTTTTCCAAGTGGTGAACTAACGGTTGGGACGCTCTATTGTTTTAACTGGACGAATTCTTCGGCGGTGACAACGAAGTCAAGCGCAACGAGCTCTAATTTAGGTTCTATTACAACACGCTCAGCATCTGCTGCGATTGACACTATGACCTATGCTACAGCGACAATCGCAAATGATCAGATAGTTGTCACGGCAACCGTTCCTCAGGCATTTGCCTTTGCGCTGAGCGCAAACACAGACCCCCTTGGCGAGCTCAGCACTAGTTCTGTCACCTCAAGCCCCACACCGAGAACTGTGACGGTAAATACAAATGCAAAGAATGGCTGGACGGTATGGGCGCGCGATGCTAATACCGGACTCGCATCTGCTCTTGCTTCGTCAACAATCGCCTCAACGACACCTGGCACGAATAGTACGCTATCGGCAGGGGCGAATGGTTATAATACGGGCATTACCTCTTCGCAGGTTGGTGGTTCGGGAACAGTGAGTGTTGCAACACCATTTGTTGGTGGCAGCACAGGGCGCGGCGGTGGACTTGATACGTCAAATCGAGCAATTGCATCATCAAATGGTACGGCTGATACGGCCGTATTGACACTCACGAATAATGCAACGATTAGTCCAACGCAGCCTGCGGCTACAGACTACACTGACACGATTACAGTTGTTGGTGCGGGATTATTCTAGCCGGTGCACTAACAGAAAGCTTGTGGAGTATAATAGGGATAATGATGAGGTATAGATGGCTATTTTTACAGGTAGTATCGGTATTTTTGGTAGGGGTTGCTATTTTCTCAGGTGGCTCTGTCTCTGCCCAGGAGCCTGCGAGTGATTTTTCACTTCAGGTGACGCCATCACCTCTAGTGACAGAGTTGAAGCCAGGAACCGAGACGACGCTCGATCTGAGGATTCGTAACTCCGGAACCGGTACGGAGCAGCTAACGATTCAGCCGCGGAGCTTCACTATTGATGACAATACCGGTGAGGTAATACTCAATCATAACGAACCTTCGGAAATTGCTGACTGGGTGAGCTTTAAAGAGCAGGAATTTACCATCGAACCAGGTCAATGGTATACGCAGAAAATCACCATTTCACTTCCAGAAGATACTGGTTTTAGCTATTCATTAGTTTTCGTTATTAGTCGAACGAATAATCCCAAGTCGCTCGATGGTCAGAGGATTATTGAGGGATCAGTGGCAGTGTTCACGCTCATTAATGTTGATAGGCCGGGCGCAGTACGTCAGTTGGATGTCGAGAAGTTCTCAACGTCATCTACTGTCTATGAGTATTTGCCCGTCACGGCAAATATCGTCTTTCGAAATACGGGCAATACGATTGTACGGCCATATGGTAACATATTTATTCAACGTGGAAGCGACGATACGACTCCTATAGCAACCCTGCCTGTTAATGATGGCGGTGGGTACATCCTACCTGGGAGCAAGCGAGTACTTGATACTGACTGGACGGACGGATTTCCGGTGTATGAGATAACGACTGAGTCTGATGGAAGTGAGAAAAAATCAGAAGTGTGGGACTGGTCAAAAGCATTTCAGTTCCGCATGGGTCACTACACCGCCAAACTTGTGGCAGTCTACAATGATGGCATAAGAGATGTCCCCGTCGAGCGTCAAGCGACTTTTTGGGTATTACCATGGAAGATTATGCTCATTGGACTGATTGTGCTGATCGTTCTGGTGATTGGCGTGTGGTCTGTCTTGTGGCGCGCATTCAAGCTGTTCCGACGAGGAAAAAGAAAGCGGTAAATTTATCACGGTGATAGTGACCCTGTAAAAGGGGTGGTGGGCATTGTTCTCATGCTTGTCCTACGGTATACTTATCCCTAGAGAATAAGGGGATATGAAGCAAGCAAGGGAACTGTTCGCAAAACAGATGACTCGTAAGGAGTTTCTTGAGGCCATTGGCATGGCAGTTCTGATGGTATTCGGTGTTTCAAACTTTGTTTCATTTCTGACTAAACAAACAAAACAAACAGGACACCTGTCAGGTGCACAAAAGAAGGAAGATAGCGGCCAGGGGTTTGGTACGAGAAAATTTGGAGTGTAAGAGATGCCTACTCCACAACGACTTCCTATCGTAGACAGTGACGACGGCGTTTGGGGCGACATTATTCGTCAGTACCTGATGAAGGAACATTATAACGATGATACGGATAATGCTGCTAATGGTGGCCATCAAAAGGTAACTATCCGTCCTGGCGTCACGAGCCCTGGGGGTGCACCGTTAAAATTCACGACAGGTACACTGCTCACTACACCCGAGGCAGGTGCGATGGAGTTTTCCGGTGATAATTACTATTTGACACAGACAAGTAGTACGACGCGAAAAAAGATAGCAATCTATGATGATAGTTCCGGTGCAACCGGTGATATCTATTATCGCAATAGTGGTGGCTACTTTACGCCACTTACCGCAGGCAGTAATGGTACGTATCTTACGATTACAGGCGGTGTCCCATCATGGACGTCAACAATAGGCTCGGCCAGTATTACTAACACAAGTACGGTGACGCTCAAGGATACGAACTTCACCTTACAGGATGATGGTGATGTAACGAAACAGGTGCGCTTTCAACTCAGCGGCATCACCACGGGTACAACCAGAACGATAACAGTTCCGAATGCGAGCGGTACAATGTACGTGAGTGGCAGTACCGACGTATCCGTCGCTGACGGCGGTACGGGCCGCTCAACCAATACGACAGCCTATGGCATCATCGCGGCTGGTACGACAGCCACAGGTGCCATGCAGACGATCAGTCCTGGATCTGCTGGGCAATTCCTTAAATCTGCTGGTTCATCGGCTTTAGGGTCATTTGCTAGTATTGTGGCTACTGACATATCTGACTCGACATCAGTTGGTCGGTCGGTTCTGACTGCAACAGATGCGGCCGCGGCCCGTACAGCTATAGGAGCGGGTACAGGCAGTGGTGATGTGACAGTGAACGGTAATCAGACCCTCACGAACAAGACGATGAGCGGTAGTAACAACACATTTAGTAATATTCCGCAAAGCGCTGTGACGAGCCTGACGACCGATCTTGCTGCAAAAGCAGATGTAAACCATAAATACCATTCATTTGCAGACGGTGATTACTATTATGATAGTTACTCTCAGGGTAATTATCTTCGAATGTTTGTTGAAAATGCCGCGTATACGACTACCCGTTTTGAATCTCCAGAAGAGGTTGAATACTACGATGGCAGCTCATGGATGACATGGTCTGGTGGTGCGGATGAAATCAAGAAATTATTAGACGGACGTGAAGATACTCGATCGAATATAGATCGAACGCATAGGCATTTTCGTTTTAAGCTATTTGGCAAAACTTATCCATTACTCACCTTGTGGCTAGTACAAACATCGTGGACAGCGATTAGCTTTCCGGGATTAACAATGCGGGTCTATACTTCTACTACACAAGGCGGGACATATACGCTCCGTGATACGGCTACATTCAATTCAGCCAATGGATCCACGAACTGGGGTAGTTCCCTCTACGTTACTGATTCATTGCATAATAACGAGCGATGGTATCAGATTGAGATCGAATGGAATGATTGGACGGATAGTGGCAGTTATACTGTGATGCCGATGCTTCGGGTAGAGATTCTATCCAATTATCAAGGTTCAAGTCTCTTACCTTTCTCATGGAACTGGGACAAGCATGTAACTGGATTGAATAAAGTAATTTTACCGTCTAATACGACGAGTAGCACGGGTATCGATTTTGGCTCCGATACTAATCTTTATCGTTCTGGTGCAAATATGCTAAAAACCGATGACGCATTTATCATCGGCAACCCTGGTACGTCATCTGGCAGTGCTGTTACTATAGACGGGACTCAGACCCTTACGAACAAAACCCACACAGGTCCAAGAATTGACCAGGTTAATGATATAAATGGCAATAATATACTCGATTATGTTGCCATAGGGAGCGCAGTTAATCGTTTTTATCTTACCAATCAATCTGCTGGGAATTATCCTACATTTGGTGTCGACGGCTCTGATACAAATATCGGCCTTACTCTCGCACCGAAAGGGAGTGGTCCTGTTCGCATCGCCGTATCGTCTGGTCAGACTCCTACGATTGATGTTTCTGGACCTGACACCAATCTTGATCTGAACCTTGTAGCGAAAGGTAGTGGGCGCTTGAAAGCGAATGGCACGGAAGTTGTTACGACAAGCGGCACGCAGACGCTTGCAAATAAAACATTTAGTGATGGTCTAAAAGTGGGTAACACATCCAGTCCTGTTGTACTCGAGCTAGCTGGACCAAATAGTTCCGCGACTGGCGCTACATTAACGTTTTCGGAAAATGCCGGCACACCAAAGAATGGTATTAGTTTACGTTATAATTCGTCGAGTAATTTTCTCGAGCTAGTTGATGATGTCGGTGATAATATCAGGGTAGTCTTCGATCGAAGCGGTGGCGTGGGGTTCCAGAATAGTGGTCTTACAGCTGTTGGGAGTATAAATGGTCTCACTATCCCTTCGAGTAATTTTGTGGGGCGGACAGATTCCCAGATACTGACTAATAAAACAATCTCCGGCAATGACAATACTATTTCTGATATTATCGCGACGACGTCTTTGACAGCAACGGGTACAAAGTCCTCATCGACTTATTTGCGAGGCGACAATACCTGGGCAACACCACCAAACACTACGTACGCTGAAATTACTTCTACTGAAATCACTGCCGGCACTGCAACGACGTTACGGACTATTAGTGGTAGACGGGCCCAGGAGATCGTTGATAAGGCCGTGGCTGCCAGTGGTGACGTCACCGTGAATGGCACGCAGACGCTCGCTAATAAAACAATATCTCTCGGTTCGAATACAATAACGGGAACGTTAGCCGAGTTCAATACCGCCTTGACGGACGCAGATTTTGCTACCGTAGCAGATCTTGCGGGCAAGGCTGAGGGCACCCAAGTCACCGATAGAGGCTATGCTGCTTCGACTGAATATCGTCTTTTGGCAACACTGCCTATTGATAATTCGAGTAATTACTGCAGTATTACTATTACTGGTCGCATCGGTGGATGGACTGAGACGAATATGGCACAATGGACGATTTTGCTGTCGAATCGAAGTGATTATAGCGGTGATAATATTATGAGTGCTGTTATCGGTACAGGTAATGTCGATGTTGCAACTGCTATTAATGATATTGTGATCTACAAGCAGACGGACAAGTCTGCGTTAGTGTATTTAAAGCTTGATGGGTACTATACCTATGATTTTAGTATCAAAGAGTATCAAGCAACTGTTTCCTATACGGGCGGTACGACAACAACAACGGGTACGCAAATCTGGGATTTGTCAGGTGCACCCAAACTGTCAGTGGACAAGGACGGTAATGTCATCGGAAGTGTGGCGCCAACGGCGGGGAGCCATCTAACAAATAAAGATTATGTTGATAATGGTACTGCCACCCTAGCGAACAAGACGTTAGCGAGTGCCCGCACAAATGGCTTCCTAGACACAAATGGTAACGTCATATTATCTATGTCGCCAACTGCGAGTGCCGTGAATTATATAAGTATACTTAATGGTGTTTCGGGGGGTGGTCCTGCAGTTGTAGCAGAAGGTAGCGATACGAATATCAACCTTTACCTTGCCCCTAAGGGTTATGCTGGAGTCATCATCTATACCAGTGCGGGTACACCTTCGGCGATTGTTGCTGACGGTATTGACGCAAATATTGATATCGACTTATTACCAAAGGGTGCGGGAAAGGTATATGCTGGGAGCGCCCAAGTTGCTACTATTTCAGACAGCCAAATTCTCACCAATAAAACGATCTCTGCCAGTAGTAATACGATATCAAACATTACTGTATCCAACCTGGCTACCAGTGCGGTAGTGATCGAATCGGAAGGTATAGGATCAAACGATAACGACACGACAATTCCAACTTCGGCTGCAGTAAAGGACTATGTTGATACCGCGGCTGGAGCTGGTAGTATTTCATGGCAAGAGGTGACGAGCACGAGTCAAGCTGCCGTGACTAATGGAGGATATATTGCGAATAATGCATCGCTTGTGACCATTACCCTTCCAACAACCGCAGCGGTTGGTTCGACGGTCCGCGTGATTGGCAAGGGTGCGGGGGGGTGGAGGATAGCGCAGAACTCTGGCGAGACAATTCATTTCGGTGCTTCGAGTACAACAGCGGGGACTGGTGGGTATATTGGATCCACGAACCGATACGATACGGTTGAGATTGTATGCGTGACTGCAAATACTACATGGGTGGTGGCATCAAGCGTAGGAAATATTACGGTGGCATAGAATGGCGAATATAGCGATAGAAACATTTGATATAGATGTAGGAGCCAACGGTAGCACGTACATATTAACAAATGCGGCGGTTGGCACCGATGCGGCCTTTGTACGCCTCAATAGTGGTACGCGTAAATCGTCGGGTGGACCGATAGCGTCTACGGCGAGTATAGGGCCGGATATGGGAAATGTTGGGATTGAACTATCAGGAATAAATACACTAACCTTTCACCGTTCGGACACTACGACGGTTAAGCTCATAGGTGAAGTGTGGCGTTACACAGGCCCGCCAGGTGGTGAGCATGAATTTGTTGTCCGTGCTCATACAGCAGTTACTATCAGCACTGGCAATGCAAGTGGATCTCAGGCGGTAGTAGGTATAGTAAACGAAGATAAATGCGTACCATTCATGACGGGCAGTGTCACAAGCCAAGCAAGCAATAGTAGCTGGGATCAGGCAACGATAGCCGTCTCGATGGATGGTTCGGGAAATGTGGTCGCAAGCCGCAATAATACAGGTGGCGAGATTACGGTATATGTGGATGTGGTTGAGTTTACTGGAGCGGCCTGGAACATAGGTCACGGGAGATCTGCTTCACATGATAGCGCGAGTGAGACAGTAGCATTGAATACTCACGTGGATGGAGTGAGCGGCTCAACGTTTGATACGGGCGACTGGTCAACAGCGTTAATTGAGGCATCGATGGAGGGTGACAGTAGCGAGACGGGACTTGCTGATACACTTGCATTGGTCTATCCGGATACGTCGACATCGCAGGTTATTTTTTCAGTAACTGATGCAGACGCAGCTGCGCAAAATGATGGCGTTGGTTGGGTGCATGTGATGCAAAACAGCAGTCTAATTGTTACGCGGGCGCTTGATACAAATGTCAATGAAGGCGATGGCTCTTATGGCACCATCGCCTGGCCCTCGGGTGCAAACACAACTAGAGGGGCTGACCAAATAGGACTCGAATGGTATACCAGTACGAATGGTACAGGGACTGCGCATATGCGTGGTTCGCTTAATGCGCGGATTATCGATCCCACTGGGACAATTCAACATTGGGTTCATCGTACTGGCAATACCGTGATCGTGCGATATGGCGTCGTCGATGTGTCGGGGCTCGTGAGTCAAAACGCAACAATTACAGGCGTCTCGTCAATTACAGGCGTCTCGTCAATTACGTTATAATAAGGGGTAGCATGGCAACAACAAATGCAGCAGGACAGGAATACAGTAATGAATCAGACGGGTTCAAATTAGCTGGTGGGGGCACAAAACGACAGCTAACTGTTACTGGCGCGAATGTGACACTTAATGGAAGTGGGAGTAATACCTATACATTTCCGGCAAGCACCGACACGCTGGTCGGTCGTTCTTCAACTGATTCGTTGGCAAACAAGACGATTTCACTGGCATCGAATACGCTGTCTGGCACGACGACACAGTTTAATGCCGCACTGAGTGATAGCGATTTTGCGACATTGACTGGAGTAGAGACGCTAACGAACAAACGACTTACTCCGCGCGTTGGATCAACTACCTCATCTGCTACACCTACGGTGAACACCGATCTCTATGATCAATATAATATCACTGCGCTAGCGACAAATATCACGTCTCTTAGTGCATCGGGGTCTCCAGCGGATGGCCAAAAGCTGATGATACGAATTAGTGGTCCTGCAGCACACACGGTTACTTGGAACGGCACCTACTTCATCTCTTCTGGTAGTTCAACACTTCTGACATCAACGGTTGCAGGCAAGACGCACCTGGTGGGCTTTATTTATGATAGCACTGCTGGAAAATGGGTGTGTGTTGCTTCTGATGGAACTGGATACTAATGGCAGTTAGATTTGACACAACAGGACCGGGTGGAACAGACAACGCCTCATCAGGAACGATTACGCTCACCTGGACACATACTCCGTTGGACTATTCAAATCTAGCTGTTGTTGTGGGTGTGGTTGTGGGTAAAAACGGGACTGCAGTTCCATCGGCAACGTATGCGGGTATAAGTATGGAGGTGCTCGGGTTTGCAGATATTGATGGCGCTGGTTCTGTTTACTTTTTTGGTATTCTTGCGCCTCCCCCCGGATCCAAAACAGTTGTCGTCAGCTATACAGTTTCGGGCTCAACGGGTATGGCTGCTAACTCAGCGTCATATACCGGTGTTGGTGCTTTCGGAGATTCGGTTGCGACAACCTCATCGACGGCCTCATTAACTATTGCAACGCCTGTCGACGGCATGAGTGCAATTATTATCGGGGGGAGCTCCTCGAACATTACTTCGTTCAACAAAACGACTCGGTATGAGAATGACACTAACCAGATCTTTGTGCTCTGGGCAACACTTGGTGGTGACGATAACGTACCTGGATCAACAACTTACACATGGAGTGGAGGAAGTGGTACAAGGGGCGTTGCGGCGCAGTTATTACCGGCTATGCCCTTCTATCAAATGTTTTAATTGAGGATAATACTAGCACTCTTGACACTAGAGTGCTAGTTTTTGTATACTGAAGCTATTGGCAATCTAAATGGTAGAGTGCTAGAATAGGATTAACGAATCAAGATATAGGTAACAAAAGGAAGGGATGTAACAAAATGGGTAAAATTATCGGTATCGACTTAGGTACAACCAATTCAGCTATGGCATACATGGTTGCTGGCAAACCGGAAGTTATCGCGAATGCTGAGGGAAACCGTACAACTCCATCAGTGGTGGCGGTAAACAAAAAGGGTGATCGCCTCGTTGGGCAGGTTGCTCAGCGTCAACGGGTCACAAACGCAAAGAATACGATCTATGGCGTCAAGCGTTTAATTGGCCGCAAGTTTAAGGACGATGAAGTTCAGCGTGATCACGATATCATGCCATACGAAATTGTCTCAAAAGGTACGGGTGTCGCAGTCAAGATGGGTGAAAAAGAGTATACGCCAGAAGAAGTATCGGCAATGATCCTATCCAAGCTCAAAGCTGACGCTGAAGCTTTCTTGGGTGACAAGGTAACTGAGGCGATTATCACAGTGCCTGCATACTTTGACGACAGCCAACGCCAGGCGACGAAGGATGCTGGCAAGATTGCTGGTCTTGAGGTTAAACGCATCATCAACGAGCCAACGGCAGCAGCACTTGCTTACGGCCTGGAAAGCAAAAAGGATGAAAAGATTGCCGTATTCGACCTTGGTGGCGGAACATTTGATGTGTCAATTCTGGAACTTGGTGACGGGGTATTTGAGGTCCGTTCAACAAATGGCGATACGCATCTTGGCGGTGAAGATTTTGATAATCGTATCGTTAATCATTTCATCGATGTCTTCAAGAACGAGGAAGGTGTTGATCTAAAATCCGACAAAGCAGCTATGCAGCGCTTGAAAGACGAGGCAGAAAAAGCCAAGAAAGAACTTTCCACGACGAGCGAGTATGAAGTTAACCTACCGTTCATCACCGCTGATGCTGATGGTCCAAAACATTTCGAATATAAATTGACGCGTGCCAAACTAGAAGAGCTCGTCAAGGATTTGATCACTCGTTTGGCTGATCCTGTCGAAAAAGCGCTAAAGGACGCAGATCTCAAGGCAAGTGATATCAATGAGGTTGTATTAGTTGGTGGTATGACCCGTATGCCAGCGGTTGTCGAAAAGGTAAAAAGTATCTTTGGCAAGGATCCGCTGAAAGGCGTGAACCCTGACGAGGTTGTAGCGGTGGGTGCAGCAATTCAAGCTGGCGTGCTGCAAGGTGATGTCAAGGATGTACTACTGCTCGACGTTACGCCACTATCTCTCGGTATTGAAACAATGGGTGGTGTCTCTACTAAGCTGATTGAGCGCAATACGACGGTGCCAACGAGTAAATCCGAAACATTTAGCACTGCAGCTGATAACCAACCACAGGTAGAGATCCATGTGCTGCAAGGTGAGCGTGAGATGGCTGCTGACAATAAATCACTAGGGCGCTTTGTGCTGGATGGTATTGCACCAGCACCACGCGGTGTGCCACAAATCGAAGTGACATTCAGTCTCGATGCGAATGGTATCTTGAATGTGACCGCTAAAGATAAGGGTACTGGCAAGGAGAACTCTGTCACTATTCAGGATAGCGGCAATATGAGCAAAGAAGATATTGAAAAGGCGCAAAAAGAAGCTGAAATGCATGCCGATGAGGATAAGAAAAAGCGTGAATCGGTGGATCTGCGTAACCAGTTAGAAAACGCAATCTATCAAGCCGAGAAAATGCCCGATGAGTACAAGGACAAGATAAGCGACGACGATGTGAAGACTATCAAAGAGGCTGTCGAGGAAGCGAAGAAAGTAAAGGACAATACTGACGCATTGAAGGATGAATTAGAGGCGGCAGTAAAGGCGCTTAACGACAAAATCATGCCAATCGGTGCAAAAATGTACGAGGCGGCCAGCAAGGAGGCCGAGGCATCAAGCGACGATAGCGAAAAGTCTGATGACAAAAAGGATGAACCTGTTGAAGGCGAAGTTGTCGACGATAAGGACGATAAGAAAGACGAAAAATAACTCGTCGATCAATAACAAAAACTCCGTGTATTTCGCGCGGAGTTTTTGTTATGCGGAAGGGTAGAGGTTCTTATGTACATTGAGGTATTCAACAATATCCGATAGCATGCGTTCTGCCTCTTCGGGTGAATTGACAAGGATGTTCCATCCGTATGTTTGAAGGTACAGTGACGCGTCGACATCACCTCTTTCGTAGAGAACATTTGTCAGTTCCACAAGCTTTGCATAACTGGCGGGATCTGCTTCGTGCTCAGTCTCGGATACTTCATCGATGACAGTACGCAAAAGAATGACTCTGCCTTGCTCTTTACGATCTTCGGATTTCAAACCTTCCCGACGGCGGCCTGCGAATCCAGATCGTGCATCAATAACGTTGGAGTGTTCCATTTTTGCTTCCTTTGCCTACACAATGTAGTCATAGTATGTCAGAAAGATGCACGAAAACCTAACGGAAGCACGTTGCTCTTAAAAGTCTAATTCCAAAAACAAGGCTGCCCAGATCATACCAGGATCACCATTATAGATAGGAGTAGTGTACCACTCACCTTTGGGCCCGACCATTTCAGGGTAGGTGCGGTGGCGTTCAATGAGCTGGGCAAACTTACGGTAGTGCTTATCATAGTCGGGATGGTCGTAGTGGCGCAGTAAGTGTAGGTAAAACGTTCCATGCCATGTCCAAATTGTTGTACCAGTGTAGTTTGGCATGAGCCATTTTCCCATGCCGAGACGAAAGTTGAATTGCTCTTGCTGTTTACAGTATTGCATAGGGTATGGTTCTGCTAATTTCTCGCGATCAATGTATTCAAATGTTTGAAACACCTTCTCTTTATCATCGATGACACCAAGAAAGAATGGCATCAAGCCGCATTCAGAGCTCCATACGTTTGTTACGGAATCTGCCTGAAAGAATTCACCATTCCAATAGTCCTTTAATAGAACTTCACGGTATTGTGATGCTGAGTAGGAAAAGTTTTCTAACTTCAATTGTTCGACGCAATCGGCCATGCGTGCAATGAGTGTTATTGCATAGGCGCTCCGATCGTAATTAACTGCATCGCGTAGTTCAGCATATCGCACGTCTTGTCGTAAACTACCGGTCTTTGGTTCAAGAAGACCTTTGCAATAGCCATGCAGCTGTCGCTCGAGAAACTTCCGCTCCATTTTATTGAGCGGGTAGTTACTGACGACGATGCTATGAAGAAGCCAGGGCAAAGCATCGACACTCTTTTTGGCGGGGGCATTGAATGTGTTGCCTGCTTTATCGATGCAGAGCGTCACCTCTCCGGCGCGGTGATAGTGATAGAGTGCCCATGATAGTGTGTGATGAACCTTTTCGTCGTAGCCTAATTTTACGAGTGAATCTGCAACTGTGCCAAAGTCACGCATCCAAAAAAAATCAAAGTGGCCGAGGCTGGTACGATAAAAATCACCTTCCCAGAGTTTGTCGATAACTTGTTGCGAAATCTGTCGAGCATCACCATTAAACTTTTGATAATCGGCAAGGTAGCGATTATGGAGTTGCCAATACTCAGCACGTAGTGTGCCAAGGATCCCTCCGATGCGACGTGTGAACTTTTCCATCAATGCCATCATTATACCGTGTCAGAGCAAAAAATACGACGAGCAGTATTTAAGGAAAATATCAGTTATAGATGATAAAAAAGAGGGGCGTACACAAGCAAATTCAAAGAAAGGAAAATGCCATGGTCGCGAAGAAACACGTTGAAACAACAGAAATCGTACAGGAAGAATCACCTTCTCCTCTCACGATAGTTGCCCGGCTCATTTATTTTGTATTTGGGGTGATAATCTCTATTATCTTGTTGCGAATGCTCCTCCTATTATTAGCAGCAAATAGGGGCAATGGTTTTGTCGATTTCATTTATGACCTCAGCAGCTTGTTTGTTGCTCCATTCTTTAATATGTTTCAGTATGAACCATCGTACGGTGCCTCGGTTTTTGAGCTCAGCTCACTCTTTGCTGTGTTTATCTATGCATTGATTATGTGGCTGCTCGTGAGCCTTTTGATGCTTGGATCGCGCCAACGTTCGGACGAGGTGTGACACCTTACTTCCGAACGGTAGGCTCACGGTTCTCACACCCATTCATCGCATGCTATAGTGGTATGCGATGAATATTTTATTGGTTAATAACGACAGCGATACATGGGATGAGCTACAGAAGGTAACGCAGGCAGCTGGTCATAAGGTGACACCGGTCCACCATAGTCTTATTCATACGGTTAATCCAATATATTATGATCTCGCGATTCTATCAGGCGGTTTTTGGTATACCAATCAAGTTGATTTACTCGATGAATATGCTGACGAGCTGCAGTTTATTATGGTTGCGCCAATACCAATTCTCGGTATTTGCATCGGTATGCAATTAATGCATGTAGCGGTGAATCAGGCGGTGCCGCTGATGGATGACCCGCAAAGCGGTGACAAAGAGATAACCGTCAATGAGATTGGACGCAAGCTGACCGGATTTCCAGAGAAAATGGTGGTTCACAAGAATCATACACGCGCGATTATCGAGACAGATCCACATTTTGAGATTCTGGCCTCGTCACCGACTTTTACTGAGATGATGCGACATCGCACAAAACCCCTTCTCGGCGTGCAGTTTCACCCAGAAGTGGGTGAGCAGGCCGAAAGTGTTGCGATGCTTAAAGCGTTAATCGCTGCGCTTGTGACAAAGCAGAGAGATCCTATTTGGCAGTAGCCAAACCCTATTGATATTCGGGATTGGCAAAATCAAACCGTATTCCAGCATCCCACTGATCTGGCTGATTGCCGTAGGCGGGTATACCATCCGCATCGCGCAGTAACTTTGCCATATGCATGAGATTCCATGTCATAAACGTCGTGTTGCGATTGGTGAAGTCACTATCGAATCCGGCGCGTTCTCCATTGTCCATTTTATCTCCATAGCTTGGGCCGGGACCGATCTCGCCGAGCCAGGCGGCATCAGCTTGCGGTGGAATAGTAAAACCAATGTGCTGCAGGCTGTAGAGGATGTCCATTGCACAGTGTTTTGCGCCATCCTCGTTGCCGGTAATGAGGCATCCGCCAACTTTTCCATAATTGAGGTACTGACCCTTTTCGTTTTGGTCACTTGAATTTGCATAAAGACGTTCGATGAGCCGCTTCGTGATGCTACTATTGTCACCCAGCCAAATCGGACCTGCGATAACGACAATATGGGCCTCTTTAACCTTTTGATAGATGGCGGGCCATGCATCGTGTTTCCAGCCATGTTCACGCATGTCAGGATATATTCCTGTTGCGATGTCATGATCGATTGTACGGACTACCTCGGTTTCGACACCGTTTTTCTCCATGATCTCTTTACTGATGTTGATTAAGGCATCAGTATGGCTTGGCTGGGGGGACTTCGTTAGTGTACAGTTAAAAAAGATCGCCTTTATACCTTTGTAGTCTGTCTGTACATTGCCCATATATCCTCCTCTATCTCTTGTCAGTATACAGGTTTTTCTATGATTATTCTATTAGCACTCTTGAATATTGAGTGCTAGTTTACTACAATAAAAGTAATGGCAAAACGAGATTATTATGAAGTACTGGGTGTCGGCAAGAATGCATCTGCTGACGAAATCAAGAAAGCCTTCCGCAAGGCTGCGGTAAAGTATCATCCCGATAAGGAGGGTGGGGATGAGACGAAGTTCAAAGAGGTCAACGAGGCATATGAAGTTCTAAAAGATCAGCAAAAGCGCCAACGATATGATCAGTTTGGGCATGCCGGTGTTGGCGGCGCGAGCGGTGGTGCTGGCGGTGGTAATCCATTTGGCGAAGGGTTTGGTGGTTTTGGCGGCCAGAATGTCCACTTTGATTTTGGTGACGGTGGACTAGGTGATATTTTTAGTCAGTTCTTTGGTGGGAGTCAGCAGCAGTCTCAGGGACCACGTCGTGGCCGCGATATCGAGACGGTTGTGACGTTATCATTTGAAGATGCAGTTTTTGGTGTTGAAAAGAAGATCACCTTAGATATGGACGATGAATGTGAGCATTGTCACGGATCAACGGTCGAGCCCGGTCATGAGATGAAGAAATGCCCTACATGTAATGGTAGCGGCCAACGAGTACAGGTGGTCAATACAATCTTTGGACAGATTCAACAAGCTGCCACCTGTAGCGAATGTAAGGGGCGTGGCAAAGTCCCGGAAAAGGTCTGTACCGTCTGTCATGGTAAGGGGACGCAGCGCCGCAAGCAAGATATGACAATCAAAATCCCTGCTGGTATTGACGATGGCGCCACATTACGTCTTCGTGATCGGGGCGAGGCAGTTGGTGGAGGTGGACGAGGAGATTTGTATGTTCATGTCCGTGTGAAGGCACACAAAAAATTCACCCGTGAAGGTGACATTATCCTGTCTGAAGAGCATATCGACATGGTGCAGGCTGCGCTTGGGACAAAAATCGACGTAGAAACAGTTGATGGGGTTGCCACGATGAAAGTACCGGCCGGTACGCAGAGCGGTACAGATTTCAAATTATCAGGTCACGGAGTACCTCATGTTCGCCAAGAGTCTCGTGGGCCACATATTGTGACGATTATTGTTGATACGCCGACAAAGCTTTCGAAGAAGCAGAAAGAGCTACTAGAGCAGTTCGGTGGCGCCAAAAAACGCGGTTTATTCTAGCCCAGGAAGTGTTTATGATTGACAAAATGGATTATATTATTTATAATATATCCTAATCATAATTGCAAAAAGAGGAATGAGTATGGCAGTTGCATCAAAACCACTCAAATTGATAGGTCGTGCAGAGCACGTTGATTTTCCCCGTCAGGCGATCGATAATGTCCCGGCACGGATTGATACGGGTGCCAAAACCTCATCTGTCTGGGCATCGAATATTCGCATTGAAGATGACGGTAAATTACACTTTACTTTATTTGATACACAGAGCGAACATTATACTGGCGATGACGTAAAAACGCGGACATTTGATAAGATTATTGTTGCGAGCTCAACTGGCGCAGTACAGGAACGATTTCGAGTGAAATTGTTGATACGCCTACAAAAACGCAGGATTAAAGCATCATTTACGCTTGCCGATCGTTCGATGCAGGTGTACCCGATTCTTGTCGGAAGGAATGTTCTGCGAGGAAAGTTCATCGTTGATGTTCGTCATGGAAAACCAAGTATTAAAAAAGAACTAGAACGTGAACGGACAAAAAAAGTTCAACTAAAGAAAGGTGGTCGTCTATGAGGATAGCAATTCTATCGAATGGTCCGGGTAACTATTCAACAAAACGACTCAAAGAAGAGGCGCAGCAGCGTGGCCATGAAGTAAAAGTGATTAAGTATCGAGATTGTTATGCCTCGATCGAAAAAGATAACCCAGCCGTGAGCTACAAGGGCAAGGACCTTGGCACTTTTGATGCAATTATTCCCCGTATTGCTGCGTATATGACTCGTTACGGGACGGCGATTGTTCGCCAGCTAGAAATGCAAGGTGTTTATAGCTTATCGAGCTCGATTTCAATTGTTCGATCACGAGATAAGCTCCGTAGTCTGCAGTTATTGTCAAAAGCCGGCGTTGAGATACCCAAGACGGTTGTATCTAGGAATTCCGCAGACATCGATGGCCTGATTGATAAATTAGGTGGTGGTAACACACCGGTCATTATCAAGCTCGCGCAGAGTACTCACGGCAAGGGTGTGGTATTAGCAGAGAGTAAAAAGGCAGCGAAGTCAGTCCTGCAGGCGTTTTATTTGAATGATCAAGATGGTACGAACATCATGTTGCAGGAGTTTGTCGAAGAGTCAGCTGGAACGGATATTCGGGCTGTTGTCGTCGGTGGCCGTGTGGTTGCTAGTATGCAGCGCAAAAGCCTCGATGATGACTTTCGATCGAATCTACATAAGGGTGGTCAAGGCACTGCAGTCAAACTCACTGACGAAGAGCGCAAGACCGCTATACGAGCTGCAAAGGCAATGGGATTGAGCGTCGCAGGTGTTGATCTTATGCGCAGTAAACGTGGGCCATTGGTCCTGGAGGTAAATGCAAGTCCTGGCTTTGGCGTCGAGAAAATCACTGGGCGTAATGTTGCTGGTGCAATCATTGAATATGTTGAGCTAAACGCAAAGCGTCGCAAGAAAAAAGACAAAGTAGGGGCGTAATTATATGCAAAGATGGCGGTGGGTAGGTGCGGTTTCCGTAGCGATTATTCTGTTAACCGTTTGTTACTTATTCCTACAGTCATCTTTGCGACAACCAACACTCTCAATCGAAAATCATGTCTATACGGCAACTATTCTAGAGGAAGAGAATGAGTTAATTCGTGGCCTATCTGGATCTGATCAATTACCTTCGGGTCATGTGATGCTGTTTGATTTTGGCAAGGATAGTCGGTGGGGTATCTGGATGAAGGATATGAATTACCCGATTGATATCATCTGGCTGGATAAACAAGCACGAGTTATTTATATGGTGCAGGATGCGCAGCCGTCTAGCTATCCCGATACCATATATCGTCCCAAGCAAAACGCACGCTATGTAATCGAAGCCGTAAGCGGTACAATAGAAAGAACGGGATTAAAAGTTGGTGATTCGGTTACCCTCCCACAGGAAAGATAAATGAGCATAGTCATCATATTACTTATCATTATTGCGGCACTCTTTGCCATGACGTACCTCACGAAACGACGGTTCGGCGTGCTGGGCTTGGCACTATGTGCTGGGTATCTCATTAGTGAAATGTGGACCGCAGAAGTCACGCCATTTGTACGGGATATAGGATTCGAGGTGTTCTCGCCACCCCTGTCGAGCATTGTGGCGGCAGGACTGGTCTTGGCACCGGCGGTGCTTTTGTTGTTTAGTGGTCCAACGTATGGCAAAAAACTGCAACGCTTGATTGGTGCAGGCTTTTTTGCGCTACTCGCGACAGCATTTTTGCTTGGGCCATTAGGAAATGCGCTAACTCTCGACGAAACGAGCTATAGGATTTATGGCTTTTTGGCAGATAACAAAACGTTTATCATTACAGCTGGAATTATCTACGCAATTTATGATGTCTTGACGTTGCGTACACCGAAACACTAATGAGACGGTGTTTCCAATTGCGTGGAAGCGATACCCTGGGAACCTAATTCTCGTTTCTGTGTTAATTCATCATGTCGCTGATCGTAGAACTCAATCGCAGTGTTGATTTTATGAGGGTCGCTCATATCGCGCATCATTTCAGTAAATGCTCTTTGTATCGCATAGCTATCGATGATACCCCCGAGCGGTTCTGAGTGAGGAGGGCGGTCTGCATGACTTTGGTCAGTCGTTTCTGACGTGATATATTCGGGTGACATTATTTTTCCTTAGTTTTTCCTGGTATATTTCTGTGTAGTAACGGGTAATCCTGGAGTAGCGTAGCATTTTACTGAATAAAATACGATACTATATCAATGAAGGTGTACCGACGAGTATGTCGCGACGATGAATGGCGTCCACGAGTTCTCGCTGCAGCTGTGGGAGGCGTTGCCTGAGGTGTTTGCTTGCCTCCTGTAGTGCACCCGACCCGCCAAGAGCGTTACGCCCTAAACGACCCATCATCACTGCTAATTTTACCTGTGATGCAAGATCAAATGCTGTATCCTTGAGTAGTTGGCCGTCTACTCTTCTTTCCTTTTCTTGTGATAGACCAATGTACGTTTCACCCATTTCTTTGTCCTCCCATTTACCCCTACAGCATCTATTTTATGAGTTAATCCTGAGGAAGTGCTTATGAAAACGAAATTATGTAAATAATGACAAGAAAGGCATGGATGTGGCAGCAATCACACAACCCCCTTGCATCCACCCATAACCGTTATATAATAAACCACAAGTACTAACATGCATGAAGGGTAGTTTCACGAATGGTAAAAGCAAACAATACATGTCTAACCACTGTAGAAGGTTAAGTTAATGGCGCGTTTACCAATTCCTGGCAAAGACAGTGGCACGTGGGGTAATGTTCTTAATGACTATCTGTCTCAATCTCACAAGAGTGACGGTAGCCTAAAGGATGACTCAGTAGGGTCTGCACAACTAAGAGATAATAGTGTTACCGCAGCTGCTATTGCAGATAATGCCGTTACAGATGTTTCTATTCAAGATGGTGCTATTACTGAAACGCTTCTTGAGAGTGGAGTCCAAACGAAACTAAATGCAGCTTCGCCAACATGGAGCACTATTAGTGGTAAACCGTCTATTGTCGCTGCTGGAGTAAATGCGCAAGCGGCAAGAAATGCGATTGACGCACCAAGCACGACCGTTCTTAACTTGAAAGATTTTGGTGCCGTGGGCGATGGTACGTATGACTCCGTGACACATGCAACGACTGGTACGGACAACACCGCGGCAATAAATGCCGCACTAGCCACTGGAAAACCGGTCCTCATTCCACCCGGAATGTTCTATTACACGGGCGTGTTACATACTAATGTTTCGGGAAGTGGTCTGATCGGAAGCGGTAAGGGCGTCTCATTCTTAATCACTGACCAAAGTCTTGATTACCATATCGGCGTAGTTACAGGAACATTGAATACAACTTGGACGGATTTCAGCATGATCGGGCCTTTCATTACCAACGGCGCCGACTATAATCGCGCACTTCTTATCGGGATGAAGCCGGATCTATCTGGCAGCAATAGCTCCTCATCAGCATGGGACGCGACTGGTACTTGGATAGATAACTTTGCGACATATGGCTACTGCGTAGGGCTCCATGTTGCGGTCGCTAGTGATGTGCAGTTTGGCTCGATAGAAGTCTATGAAGCAGGTAACAGTAGAGCTGAACCAGGAGCATATGGAATAACATGTTCGGGTTCTCGACTTTATGGCAAGCTACTGCGATGCATCAACACAACTACACTTGCGAGACATGCCCTTTATTACAATGGCTTGGCAAATGATTGTTTTGTTGAAGTAGTCGAGGCAAAAGGCTTTGATTTTGCTGCTATACAGAACAGGGCGACCGCTGGAGGTGGTCAGCGTAACGGTTTTGGTAAAGCGCGATTCGAGAGGTGTAATATTAACGAAGGTGGATTTGAGCCGGTTACAACACTAAGAGGTGTTGTCAATTTTGTGTGCGCAAACGACGTCGTTGTGGATGGCGCCGGTGGATGTCGCATTGGTGATTATACGGCGATTAACTGTGGCGGTTTCCCTGGGCCTTCTCTGCGCTACATGCCAAACTCACGGTGTGGGACGGTGCATGCATACGGCCATAATGGACAGTTTATTGACGAGCATTATGGTTCTCATATATACAGGTCAGATAATGTTGAGCAACCTAAACTTATATTTGTTAGTGGCTTTGACGCTGCAGGGCTGAATGATGCAACGCTTATCCTAATAGCTGTTGATGACTCGGATAATCTTTATGGTGGTGGGGTTCGCATGCATTCTGGAGGTGTTTTTGCAAGCGGGCTACGCTATGATAATTCTAATAACTGTACTGTTGCGACAGGTGGCCTATCTCTGAATGGTACGTTTACATATGGACTAGTAGTGGATGACTGTACAGGACTGCTTATTCCTGATTTGACTATTAGTGGCACGTACACGAATGTAGTGCGATGGATAGGTGATACCGATCTGTGCCTTATCGATAATGTTAGAGTTCTAACTGAGCCTACTGGCGGTCTATTTAGTGATGTGTCGATTTTGGCGCAGCACAACCGTGTGCTACGTGCACCAGGGTATGACATGAAAGAGGTAAGTACGGGTACGACTATTGATGCTGCAGGATTCCGTGAAATACGCCTTAACTACTCAAGTGGTGTAACTATAACAAATCTAACTGGGCTGCAGCAGAGTGTTTTACTTAAAGTAACATCAATGAATGCTAATTCTACCCTGTCGCACATTGCTGGTGGCGTAGGACAAATGGAGTTGAGCGGTAAGGCAAATCGTGCCATGGGCACTCGATCGAGCCTTGTCCTCACAGGGCACATCACCGGCAGTGGAGGTTCTTACACATATCGTTGTATAGAAGTGAACCCAAACATTGAAGTTGGAAAACTAGTAGGCGACACTTCTACTGTCCTTGGACTTGGTTCGATTAATTTGGGCCATGCCTCCGACACAACGATTACAAGGTCGTCAGCAGGTCAACTTGCTGTGGAGAATAACCCCGTTGGCATAAAAGTGTCTGTTCCCGCTTCCGCTACAGCAGCAGGGGTTCCTGGCCAATGGGCTGCAGACGCTAGTTACTACTATGCGTGCATAGCAACCAACACTTGGGTTCGCTCACCACTCAGTACATGGTAATATATTGATAAGCATTAAATAAAAACAAAAAACACTATGAACCCCCTAAAAACCCAACTAGACCAACTACTCAGCAAAGAGATGTCCCGCCAAGACTTCTTCAAGCATGTCGCCATCGGTCTCGTCGCCATGACAGGCTTTGGCGCTACATTGAAACTCCTCCCAGCCAAGCCAGCAGTCTAAAACGCTTGATGACCATAGAAAAATCGTCTGCCTTGTGCAGGCGATTGTCCAATGGGGCTTGAACCTGTGAGTTGATAACAAAAATATGGAGGAGCTGGAGGGGCTTGAACCCTCGACACCCTGCTTAAAAGGCAGGTGCTCTAACCAGCTGAGCTACAGCTCCATGCCATATTTTTATCATCAATTCTATTTTTAAGGAACCCACGACTCACAGATATTTTCCTTTGGAAAATTCCGCGAGCCCGCCTCGGTCGGTGAGGATAAACCTCATCCGGCTTCCGGCCTTGCGACGTGCCACTGGCACGTCTCACCCTGCTTAAAAGGCAGGTGCTCTAACCAGCTGAGCTATGGACCCGTGTCGAACTGGCTTTGAGCAGAATAACATTTTACAGGGGTGTTTGTCAATCCGGGTGGCTATAATTGTGAGCGGAGCCATTCAAGATTTCGTACCATTGACCATTCTGTGGTAGCAGGAGGTTGGAAGCCAGGATCGAACTTACTTGGCCATATGGTACAACTGAGGCCTTTGCTCCATGAGTTGACGCGAAGCCAGTAGCAGTGATCGGCAACACCGTCCTTGATTTCGGAGTTCTTGACAATATAGTATCCGGAACCATCGGCTTTGAGGCATTCATAAGAGTTACCGCAATCCTTGCCGCTGATTGCTTTAAGGGAAGGAAGATCAGCGCTGATAAGGTCTTTTGTTTTGAGGTCGGTCGCCTGTCCAATATTCATAACGAGCTTGTTGTTTGGTAGTAGCCGAGTGCCATTGGGTATAGTAATAGCATCTTTTGGTATGTCCTCTTTGTAGTAAATATAAGCACTGACACCAAGTGTCCAGACGGCCTTGACGCTACTATTATAGTTCTTTGCGACAAGGGCAGTAGTGCCGCCTTGACTAAACCCGGCAACGAGCACGCCTTTTGTGCAGTCGGCATCAGCAGTTTTACAAATGGCAGTCATGGCGTCGTTGGGATGATTTTGATCAAACATACAGTAGGCATGACGTGATATACGGCGCTCATTAATCTTTCCACCACTTTTGTAGGTTGGAGCGAGCGCAATAAAACCTTGTGCTGCTGCTCGTTCGATAAACTCGCGCCCCTCCCGGTTACCTGACCAATCGGCAGTGGCCCCGTGAAGATAGATGAGTACTGGATAATCACCAGCGGCGACTGGCTTTGCGCCATAGATTTTTTGTGTTTTTGAGCATCGCTGGGCGTCGCTGAGCCAGCTCATCCAGCTTGTTGACGTGTTATACCCTTTATAGCTTGTTTGAAATGTTTCTACTGGCACGCCGGTTCGAGCGGTTACCTCTGTTTTTTCAGTAAGATTGAAATTTAACACGGCCATTCCAGTCAGAAGAATGATGATACCGATACCAACAAGCAGCACGTAGGGGAGTCGCAGGAAACGCTTCCATCCGGACAGTTTTCGTTTGTGTGTTCGTGATACCGTTCGTTTTTTTCTACTTTTTGTTTTTGTCATAATATCTCACACTATACAGCAAATGCTTAGATAATCAATAAAACGACACTTAGGATGGGGTAAAAGCGGCAGTATCAAGAAACCAGTCAACGTGGCCGCCGTGTGTCGTCATAACATTTGCCGCAAGTGTTATCGGAAGGTGTTTTCCTGCTAGAGCGTTGGTCACAGCTACTCGCTTGTCGGCGCCTGCCGCGATAATCATGGCCGTATCGACACCAAGAAGCGATCGGAGCGAGAAGCTGATGCGATCAGCAGGTGGTTTGGGAGAATGATGAACAGGAATAACGAGATGACTTGTTGGGGCAAGACTCGCGTGTTGCGGAAATAGTGAAAGTGTATGGCCGTCTGCTCCAATGCCGAGCCAGATTAGGTCAAAACGAGGTATGCCGTGTCGTTTTTTTGGTAGTTTCAGTAGTTGTTGTTCATAGTCTTTGGCTGACGCTTCGGCGGATATCGTAGGGTTGGGTCGTAACTGTTGTGTCGGCAGTTTGCCGATGATTTGACTGATAGCATGCCAGTTGTTGTCTGGTCCTTGTGCTGGTCCCATCCGTTCGTCACCAAGTACCAGAATTATCCTTGTCCAATCAAGCCCCTTGGCGTATTTTGCGACGATAACCTTATAGGCTAACAGCGGTGTTGATCCACCGGCAAGCACCCATACGGCTGCGCCATGTTGATCGATCGCATGACGGAGTGACACAATGGTTTGTCTGGCAACCGTTTCGGCTAGCGTTTCTCTATTCTGATAGACGTATCGGTTCTTCACTACCTTAGTATGACACAGAGATTTAGTGTATGCTATGTGCTATGCAGATGTGGCGGTTACAGCGACGAGTTCATGCTTCTTGGTTTGTGGCCGTAGCAAGCGGTGGAATTGTTACAGGCACAGCGTTTGCTGCTTATATTGAGCAGTCGATGTTTAGTACGGTCGCGTGGCTGTTGGTCGGGGTGAGCCTTGCCGGTATTGTATTGTGGCAGCGGTTCATTTATTTGCTACCTCTTATGATGCTTGCAGGTTTAGTGATTGGGTTATGGCGGGGATCGATTGTCCAATCCGAGCTTGTTGTTTATGATCATTTGATTGATACATTGGTAACGGTGACGGGACGGGTAAGTGACGATCCTGATATTGGTAAACAAGATGAAACGGTATTACGACTAAATGAGCTCATAATCAACGACCGACGTGTAACTGGGAAGTTATGGGTAAGTGTTAATAGAGATAAGCGGATCAAGCGTGGTGACGATGTAACGATTAGAGGCCGTTTGAGTGAGGGGTTTGGTAGCTTTTCGGCATCACTGTTTGACGGAAAAGTGGTAGCAGTCGAGCGACCGCAGCCGGGCGATGTTGCCGGAAGAACACGTGACGCATTCGGTGAAAGGGTTCGTCTGGCAATTGACGAGCCTGAGGCAAGCCTTGGCCTTGGATACTTGGTTGGTCAGCGGCGAGCATTGCCACCCGAGCTTGACAACGCACTTGTTATTGCGGGACTGACGCATGTGGTTGTGGCAAGTGGCTACAATTTAACGATTCTGGTACGGCTAGCGCGACGGCTATTTGTAAGAATATCGAAATATCTAGCGGCATTGTCGGCCACCATAATGATTATCGGGTTTATTGCTGTTACCGGTGCGAGTCCTAGCATGTCGCGGGCAGGCTTGGTGGCAGGACTGAGTCTTGCTGCCTGGTATTATGGGCGTAAATTCCACCCGCTTGTGTTGTTGCCATTTGCAGCGGCAGTGACGGTACTCATTGATCCTAGCTATGCGTGGAATGATTTGGGCTGGCAGCTGAGTTTTGCAGCTTTTGCGGGAGTTATGATCCTAGCGCCGTTATCGCAACGCTATTTCTTTGGTCCTAAAAAACCAGGAGTCATTCGTCAAATTCTTGGTGAAACATTGAGCGCTACGATTGCGACACTACCGATTCTCGTGCTAGCGTTTGGACAGTTTAGCAATGTTGCGATTGTTGCGAATGCGCTCATTCTGCCGCTTGTCCCGCTGGCAATGTTACTGACTTTTGCTGCAGGTGTGAGTGCTATTGTGTTGCCAGGTGCCGCCGAGATTACTGGGTTGCCAGCGCAGATACTCTTGACGTACATGACAACGGTGGCGCAGTATTTGGCTAACTTACCATGGGCGCTAACTATTGTGGAAATTCAGCCATGGATGATGTGGTTGGCCTACGGTATGCTCATAGTAGTCTGTATGTATCTGTGGCGTGTGACAAAATACAATCTTCGCGATAGTAATATCGTTGAATAAGAGTTATTTCTTCTTTTTGTTCACAAAGGCACTGGCGAGGAGTTCGGGGCTAAATGATGGAGGAATCGATTTGTTTTTGGCGTAGTAGTAGAGGGCGACATTAAGAACGTTGGTTGTGAGAGCTTCGAGTGTCATGATGATGAGGATGCTGACATAGAAGAATGCTAGTGCTATACCGATAGCAATTGCCGGATCCATAACAGAACTAAGGAATATCATAAGAAATATGAGCAGGGGCACGGATACAAAGAGGTAAATAATAATTAACAATCCAGCCAGAGATACTCTTCCTGTAATTGTCTCTCCCCAGGTTGCACGAAAAAGCTGTACTGACTCACCAATGGCACTAGCACCATTTTTGTTACTGTCTGCAATGATAGCAATGACGAATGTTGTTGCTAGCTCCCAGCCCAACCCAATAATTCGAGCAACAATAAAACCGATAAGCTGGAATCGCTGCTCTAAAAGGCGAAGCAGGAATCCAACTGTTACGGTGATAAGGCTAAATGTCAGGATTGCAGGAAGTTTTTGCCGGGCGACTGCTATATTCTGGGCGTAGGTAGATTGGCTTCCTTTGAAAAGTGCCAAAGTGTGGGCGGCTAGTCCAGTTGCATAAAAGAATGACACGACGGTTGATATGTATACAACAATCGCTGCTATGCCATAAAGAGCAATTGTTGGTGTAAAATCACTTTCACCAGAGGATGTTTGTAATACTAGTAATTGCTGGTTCGTGAGAATATCAACGAGGATCGCACCAGCAAATATGATAGTAATGACCAGGTTTATTCCGATCGACATCACCATGTAGCGCCATAGGCCCGGATGACGCATGATGATAGAGAGGCTTTGCTTAAAGAGGAGCCACCCTGTCTTTAGTTTACCTCGCTTGGGGGCGGGCGGAAGGGTGGTGGCTGCATTTTCGGTAGGTGCAGGGGTTTGAGCGTCCTGTTGGGGAATCGGTTGCGCAGACGGTGCAATGTGTTCCCGTGCTTGCTTGAAGGCATCGTTAATTGATGCTTCATCTAACCCTGCCTGACGTAACTGTGTGGTGATGTCTTGCGGGGAAAGACCTGCATTGAGTTGTTGGATAATATAATCAGTTGTGGTTGAATCGTTCATGCTGCTGTCATTATACACAGAATATTGATTGACGCTCACGTTTTTAAATAATAGCTACGATACTTACCCTAAAACGCCTATGCTACACTATACCTATGTGGGCAGCGCGCAAGAACTCCGGCTTTACTATCGTTGAACTCTTGATCGTCGTGGTTGTCATTGGTATTCTCGCCGCTATCGTGATCGTTGCCTATAATGGCATTACTGTTAGTGCTCGAGATAGCGCACGCGTCAGTACAATCAAACAGATACAAAAAGCGATTGAGCTCTACTATGTCGACAATGGTACATATCCGCAGATACTTGATGGAAGAGGAAATGAAAGTACATGCGGATCACAAACGGAAAACTGGGGACATTGTGATCGCAATAAACTACTTGCCGACGCCATTACTCCTTACATGACGCTTGATCCAGCGTCACTATCTAATGCAACACAAGGCGATTATTGGTACTGGTACACGAGTCAGGATAGTGATAACTATCAAACCTACGGCATGATGGTATATGTCGAAGGTGATGTTGGTCAGGACGATAATGGGTATTATGCAAATGCATATGAAGTAGGTCCTAAACCAGCCTATTGTAAGAATAAATACACTGGCACAAATGCGAATTGGACAGCATATCATAGTCAATGTGTGGGTGGTAATTAATTAGTATTTTACTCTGATGAAAGATACTTATGCTACACTGGAATTATGTGGGCAACCCGTAAGCACTCCGGCTTCACCATCGTTGAACTTCTCATTGTCGTCGTCGTGATCGGTATTTTGGCTGCGATTGTCATCGTGGCGTATGGCGGGATTCAGGCACAGGCACGTACTGCTGCCGGTAAGGCTTTGGCAAATACTGTCGCAAAGAAGGCAGAGGTATTTAAGACGCATTACGGACGTTATCCTCGTACTTGTGAGTGGGAGACGAATATATATGGTTCATCAGGTGCGCCGTGTGCCGGTGGTTCAGGGTCAATTCCCGAAGAAGCTCGTCTCAGTGATCCGAATATTATTATCTACTCTAATACATCAGATGGGAGTGATCACTCATTGAATGATGCAAATAATAATAAAAGAGTGAGCTATCATTACTGTAGTGGCGCTATAACAGAGGCAAATATATATTACCTAGATTTCTCAAACAGTAATGCAGTTATTAAGGTGGGGCTTAATGGTGGTTGCTAAAACCTCCAACCCTCTTATGCTACACTATACCTATGTGGGCAACCCGTAAGCACTCCGGCTTCACCATCGTCGAACTCCTCATCGTTGTTGTTGTCATTGGTAT